>NZ_LOTA01000028.1:0-496574 GCF_001521935.1 Burkholderia sp. RF7-non_BP4
GCACGTTGGCGCCCAATGGCGTATCGAGCTTCAGCAGCCGGTCCTGCTGAAGCAACCCGCCGCGCAATGCGGCAACAAAATCCTGCATGCCCATAGGTACCCTTTCTTTTTTATTACAGCGCCTCGGATAGCGTCTGACCAATGGTCGCGCGATTGTACTCCGTCCCTCGTCTCCGACATTGCTTTCCGGCGTCCTTAGCAAATGCGGGGGAGTAAGCCAAAGGGATACATGGTCGATGCGTCAGCCAACCGACTCGTGCGTTGTAGTTCGGCACCACGACGGACCGACGGCCATGCGATACACTGCGCGACCGATCTCCACGTAACGCGTTATATATCCAACACCATGAGCCAACGCCACAACCGCCGCCAGCGCAAGAAACTCCACATCGCCGAGTTCCAGGAACTCGCGTTCAACGCGACCGCGCATTACCGCAACGAGCTGTCCGACCTCGAGCGCGGCCAGCTCATCGATGCATTCATCGATTTCGTCGAAGCGAACGGGCTGCTGACCGTCGCATCCGCCGACGAAGGGATCGGCGCCTACGTGATCTCCGGCGCGCCGCGCGGCACGACGACCGATGCCGACCGCGAGAACGTCCGTGCATGGCTGGCCGCACGTCCGGAGCTGACCGACGTCAAGGTCAGCGAATTCACCGACGCGTGGTATCCGGACGCCTGACGTTCCGGTTGCTCCGCGCCTCGCACGGCGCCCCGGTGACGACGACGCTCGGCTCGCTGGTCAAGTAACGCCCCGTCGGAAGCCCGTGCGGCGCCCGTCCCGTCGTCGACGGTCGGTCGCCGCGCTCGTTGTGCCCCACCAACGCCGCCCTTGCGGCGATCGCCCCCGCCATTTCCCGGTCCTCCCGCGCCCGATTCTTCGCATAAATCAGTCCTGAAAGGAAGACACGTTAAACTCTCACCTCGCGTGGTGCGCCGCCCGCACCCGCCATCCATCGCCAGCCGCGAGCCCCCGGGCCCGCCCCCGACCCATGGAGTGAGTGTCAATGAGCGGCGGACTCCCGTTTCCCGCATCCCGCATGTCGTTCCCGTCCTCGACGGTTTTCCTCGTTCTCGCAGCCGCCGCGCTGCTGTCCGGCTGCGGGCTGCTGCCGACCCAGAATCCGCCCGCGCCGATCAGCGAGGCGCTCGTCGAGCCCGTCGAGGAAACCGCCGGCGAACCGCTGACGATGCCGCCCGTGCCGCCGCTCGTCCAGCCGGAGGAACCGGAAGCGCCGAAGAAGCCGCACCGTGAAGTGACGAAGCCGAAGCCGGTGCAGCGCCCCGAATCGCCGACGCCGCCTCCGCCGCCCCCGCCGCCGCTCATCGCGACACGCCCGCTCGACCGCACCCAGATCCATGCGCTGCTCGACAGCGAGGTCGCGCGCCGCAACGGCAAGGTGATCGGCCGCGCGGTCGACATGGTGACCGACGCAAGCGGCAAACCGCGCGAGATGATCGTCAACCTGCAGGGGTTCATGGGTGTCGGCGACCGCAAGGTCGTCTTCCCGTGGAACGTGTTCCGCTTCACGCCGGGCGGCAAACAGGAACCGATCGTGCTCGACGTGCCGTCGGGCGACCTGCCGCCGGCCGCCCGGCCCAAGGCCGTGCCGCTGTCGGGCTCGGCCGCGGCGTCGCCCACGACGCGTCTGCCGCTGCTCGACAGCGACGTCGAACGCCCGAACGGCACGAAGATCGGCCGGGTCGTCGACGTGCTGATCGACCGCGGCGCGCAACCGCAGGCCGTCGTGCTCGACCTCGGCGGGCTCGTCAATACCGACCGCCGCTCGATCGCCGCGAGCTGGGGCGCGCTGCGCTTCGTCACGCGCGACAAGGCGCTGCGTCCGCAACTCGACCTGAACGACGCGCAGATCAAGGCGTCGCCGCCCTACGCGGCCGACAAGCCGATCGTCGTGGTCTCGCCGCCGGTTACCGCCGCCGCGCCGGCTTCGCCTGCGAGTGCCGCCCGATGACGATCAAGCATTCCGTCAGCGTTCGCAGTCTCCGGGCCCTCGACTGGCTCAACTTTTTCGTTGCAAACGTTCAAACCGGGTTCGGTCCGTTCATCGCGTCTTACCTCGCATCGCACAAGTGGACGCAGGGCGAGATCGGCATGGTGCTGTCGATCGGCACGATCAGCGCGATGGTCAGCCAGGTGCCGGGCGGTGCTGCCGTCGACGCGCTGAAGAACAAGAAAGGCGCGGCCGCGTGGGCGATCGCGGCCATCATCCTGTCCGCGGTGCTGCTCGCGTCGAGCCCGACGATCGTGCCGGTGATCGCGGCCGAAGTGTTCCACGGCTTCGCGAGCTGCATGCTCGTGCCCGCGATGGCCGCGATCTCGTTCTCGCTGGTCGGCCGCGCCGACCTCGGCGACCGGCTCGGCCGCAACGCGCGCTGGGCATCGATCGGCAGCGCGGTCGCGGCGGGCCTGATGGGGCTCACCGGCGAGTATTTCTCCGCGCGCGCGGTGTTCTGGCTGACCGCCGTGCTGGCGTTGCCCGCGCTGTTCGCGCTCGCGATGATCCAGCCGACACACGAAGTGATCCCGCATGCGTCGAAACCCGACGACCGCGACGAAGGCGAGGAGCGCGAGACGCTGCTCGAGCTGCTGCGCGATCGCCGGATGCTGATCTTCGCGGCGTGCGTCGTGCTGTTCCACCTGTCGAACGCGGCGATGCTCAACCTCGCGGCCGGCGAAGTGACGGCCGGGATGGGCGAGAACGTGCAGCTCGTGATCGCCGCGTGCATCATCGTGCCGCAGGCGATCGTCGCGATGCTATCGCCGTGGGTCGGCCGCTCCGCGCAACGCTGGGGACGCCGGCCGATCCTGCTGCTCGGCTTCTCGGCGCTGCCGGTGCGCGCGCTGCTGTTCGCCGGCGTGAGCAGCCCCTACCTGCTGGTGCCGGTGCAGATGCTCGACGGCATCAGCGCGGCCGTGTTCGGCGTGATGCTGCCGCTGATCGCGGCCGACGTCGCGGGCGGCAAGGGTCGCTACAACCTGTGCATCGGGCTGTTCGGGCTCGCGGCCGGAATCGGCGCGACGCTCAGCACCGCCGTGGCCGGCTTTGTCGCCGATCACTTCGGCAATGCGGTCAGCTTCTTCGGGCTCGCCGCCGCCGGCACGCTCGCGGTGCTGCTGGTCTGGCTCGCGATGCCGGAAACGCGCGTCGAGAACGGCGACGCGACCACCGGCGAGCCGGCCGCCGCATCGCCGGAACAGGCGCACTGACGCGCTCGCCCCGCTTCCCGGCCCGACACGATGGATACGATCAGGACACTCAACGAAGCCCGCCAGCAGATCCAGCAGTCGATCTTCGATCTGTTCAAGGGACTGACTTTCGGCGAGCGGCTCACGCAAGGCGCGCTGATGGCGTTGCAAGCCGTCTGCGGCGCGTGCCTCGCGTACACGATCGGCCGCGCGCTGCACACCGAGCAGGCCGTGTGGGCGGCGGTCACCGCGATCGCCGTCACGCAGCACAACTATTCGGACACGATGTCGCTGTCGCGCGACCAGTTCATCGGCGCGATGATCGGCGGCCTGGTCGGCTTCGCGGGCGCCGCGCTCGGTGGCGACCGACTCGTCGCCTATGCGATCGCGGTCGCGGTCACGATCGTCAGCTGCTGGTGCCTGAACGTCGGCAGCGCGGCGCGGCTCGGCGGCGTGACCGCGACGATCGTGCTGCTGTTTCCAGGCAACGGCCCACTATGGGACATTCCGCTGATGCGGCTCGGGGAAGTGGCGCTCGGCACCGTCTGCGCGCTGGCCGTGTGCTGGGCGATGTCGCGGGTCGAGCGGCGCTGGTTGCGCCGGGCGGCGGACAAGGATAAGGACAAGTGACGCGGCTGCCGGAGCACACGCCCCGGCAGCCGGATGAATCGATGATCGGCGGCGGGTGTTACGGACCGACCCGCAGCACGATGCCCGAGCCGATCTGCACGAGCAGGTAGTCGCCGCCGACGCCCACCCAGTGATAGCCACGCGGCGGCGGACTCAGGCGATAGCCGCGCCAGTCGTCGACCACGTACTGGCGATCGCGGAATTCGTCCGGGAGACGGTCGCCCTTGTGCCAGTCGCGACGCGGCTGGTCGGCCCAGCGCGGCGGCACATCGTCCTCGCGATGCATCGCCTGCCCCGGCGGCATGTGCTTCGGACCGTGGCCGTGCCGCATGCCCAGGCCGCCGCGGTCTCCGTGGTTGTCGTCGTTGCCGTGATCCTGCGCCATCGCGGCCGGCGCTGCGAAACCCGCCGCGACCAGCGCGGCCAGCATCATCCCGTGCATCTTCTTCATTGCCCTTCCCTCCGTGTTGTCACGTCGAACCGGAAACAACGAAACCGGACCTGCCCGATGAAGACTAGCACACGGGTCCGATCCGACGTCACGCCGCCTGCTGCTGGTACTGGATCCGGTGGAGGTGCGCGTACAGCCCGCCATGGCGCAGCAACTCGTCGTGGCTGCCCGTTTCGACGATCTTGCCGGCTTCGAGCACGAGGATCCGGTCCGCACGCTCGATCGTCGACAGCCGGTGCGCGATCACGAGCGTCGTGCGCCCTTCCATCAGCCGCTCGAGCGCGGCCTGCACGTGACGCTCGGATTCCGAATCGAGCGCCGAGGTCGCCTCGTCGAGGATCAGGATCGGCGCGTCCTTGTAGATCGCGCGCGCGATCGCGAGCCGCTGCCGTTGGCCGCCCGACAGACGCATCCCGTTGCCGCCGACCAGCGTGTCGAGCCCGTCGGGCATCGCGGCGACCGCGTCGGCGAGGTTCGCGGCCTCGAGTGCCGCCTGCACGCGGGCGCGGTCGAGCGCCTGCCCGTACGCGACGTTCGCGGCGATCGTGTCGTTGAACAGCACGACGTCCTGGCTGACCATCGCCATCTGGCCGCGCAGCGCGTGGAGGTCGTAGTCGGCCACCGGCACGCCGTCGACCAGGATCGCGCCGCCCGTCGGATCGAAGAAACGTGGCAGAAGGTTGACGAGGGTCGTCTTGCCGCTGCCCGACGGCCCCGCGAGCGCGATCATCTCGCCCGGCGCAACCTTGAACGAAATGCGGTCGAGCGTCGGCCGCTCGGAGGCGCCGTAGTCGAACGACACGTCGCGGAATTCGATCTCGCCGCGTGCGTGCGGCAGCGCACGGCCGCCGCCCTGCGGCTCGGCCGGCTCGTCGATCAGCCCGAAGATCAGTTCGGCGGCCGTCATCCCGCGCTGCAGCGGCTGGTTGACGTCGATCAGGTGCTTGAGCGGCGAGATCACCAGCAGCATCGACGTGACGAACGCGACGAAGCCGCCGACCGTCGTCTGGTCGTTGGTCGACTGCACGACCGCGATCGTGATCACGACCGCGAGCGCGATCGACGCGAGGAACTGCGTCAGCGGCTGCGCGAGCCCGCCCGAGATCGTCATGCGCATCGCGTAGCCGCGCAGCCGCTTGCTCATCGTCGTGAAGCGGTCCATCTCGTACGCTTCGCCGTTGTGCACCTTCACGACCTTGTAGCCGCCGACCGTCTCCTCGACGATGTACGACAGCTCGTTGGTCAGCGTCTGATGCTCGCGGTTCAGGCGGCGCAGGCGACGGTTGATCTTGCTGACGAGCCAGCCGATGCCCGGCAGGATCACCGCGACGATCAGCGTGAGCCGCCAGTTCAGGTAGAACAGGTAGCCGAGCAGGAACACCACGGTCAGCGAGTCGCGCACGAGCGTGACCATCACGCCGGTCAGCACCGACAGGATCTGGTTGACCTCGAACACGATCGCGTTGATCACGGTGCTCGCGGTCTCGCGCTGGAAGAACGACGCGCCCGTGTGGATCATCCGCTGGAACATCTCGAGCCGCAGCTGCAGCAGGATGCGGTTCGACACGTAGTTGAGCAGGTAGTTGGACGTGTACTGCGACACGCCGCGCACCAGCGCGAGGCCGATCACCGCGATCGGCACGTACCATTTCGCGCGGTCGCTGCCGTGCGAGCCGAAGCCGTGGTCGAGCAGCGGCTTGAGCAGCGCCGGGATCCCGGCTTCCGTGGCCGCGACGACGCCCATCGTCATCACGGCGAGCAGCACGATGCCGATGAGCGGCCGGATGTACGGCCACAGGCGCTTGAGGACCGTGACCGGCGACGTACCGGTGCCGTCCATCGGTTTGCGAAGAGTGTTCTGGGTTTCCAAGGCAATCCTTCTTGAGCCGCGACGCGGCGCCCGGGGCGTGACTGCCCGGAATTCACCCCGTCCGGCGGGTGCCGAAAAAGGCCCAACATTATAGCTGTACCGCCTGCGCCGGCATGGCCGTCGCCGAAGCGGCCGCCGGCCGGCGCGCGGGTATACTGCCGCTCACCGTTTTCTCCGCCTTTTCGACGATTTCATGGCAGAACCCACCCTCGGCGTCGCCCTCATCGCCCTCAACGCGGCCGCGCGGCTCGCGCAGTGCCTCGACGCGCTGACCTTCGCCGACGACGTCGTCGTGATCGACGGCGGCAGCACCGACGATACCGTCGCGATCGCCCGCGCGCACGGCGCCCGCGTGATCGTCGAGCGCGACTGGCCGGGCTTCGGCCCGCAGAAGAACCGCGCGCTCGACGCCCTCGACACCGACTGGATCCTGTCGCTCGACACCGACGAGGTGGTCAGCCCGGAACTCGCGCAGTCGATCCGCGCGGCCATCCGCGCGCCGGCCGCGCAGGTCTATGCGCTCGACCGGCTGTCGAGCTTCTGCGGCCAATGGATCCGCCACAGCGGCTGGTATCCCGACTGGGTGCCGCGCCTGTTCCGGCGCGGCACCGCCCGCTTCTCCGACGACCTGGTGCACGAACGGCTCGTGTTCGACACGCCCGCGCAGCGGCTGCCGGGCAAGCTGATGCACTATTCGTACGAGGATTTCGAAACCGTCGTGCGCAAGCTCGATGCGTATTCGACGGCCGGCGCGCGCCAGCGCCGCGCGGCCGGCCAGCGCGGCGGCTTCGGCAAGGCGCTCGCGCGCGGCGCATGGGCGTTCGTGCGGACCTATGTGCTGCGGCGCGGGTTTCTCGACGGCCGAGCGGGTTTCATGATCGCCGTGTTCAACGCGGAAACGGTGTATTACCGGTTCCTGAAGCTCGGCCACGAGCCGGCCCGCTGAGCGCGCGCCCCTGCCCCGACCCTGACGCCGCCGGCATGCGGCCGGCCCGGCGTTACAATGCCGGGCTGCCCGCGCGCCATGCGCGCCCGAGTGCGGCGCCGCGCCACGCGCCGCCGACACGACGACCACCGAATCCGACCGCCATGTTCTCCATCATCATCCCGACCTGGAACAACCTGCCGTACCTCAAGCTCGTCGTCGACAGCCTGCGCCGTCATTCGGCGTACGACCACCAGATCATCGTGCACGTGAACGACGGCTCGGACGGCACGCTCGACTGGGTGCGCAGCGAAGGCATCGAGCACACCGCATCGCCGGCCAACATCGGCATCTGCCACGCGGTGAACCTGGCCGCCGCGCGCGCGACGCGCGACTACGTCGTCTACATGAACGACGACATGTACTGTTGCCCCGGCTGGGACGCGGCGCTCGTGCGGCGCATCGAGCAGATGCCGACCGACCTGTTCATGCTCTCCGGCACGATGGTCGAGCCGGTCGACACGCGCAACCCGTGCGTCGTCGTCAGCAATTTCGGCCGCGACGCCGAACAGTTCGACGCGGCCGGCCTCGTCGCGGCCACGCCGCGGCTCGCGCGCGCGGACTGGCTCGGCTCGACCTGGCCGCCGACGCTCGTGCACCGCGACTGGTGGAACCGCATCGGCGGCTACAGCAGCGAGCTGTCGCCGGGGATGAGCAGCGACAACGACTTCTCTATGAAATTCTGGGACGCCGGCTGCCGGATCTTCCTCGGCGTCGGCGACAGCCTCGTCTATCACTTCCAGCAGAAGAGCACCGGCAAGATCGTCAAGAACGATGGCCGCCGCCAGTTCCTCAACAAATGGGGCATGACGCAGGCCACGTTCGACCGCTATTACCTGCATCGCGGCGAGCCGGCGGGCTCGCGACTCGCGCTCGACACGCCGGCCGTCGAGGGGCGCCTGAAGCGCGCACTGCTGCGCTCGCGGATCAAGCGCGCATTCAGCTGATCGACCCCGGAAACGGTAAAGAAACGCCCGCCGCTTCGCGTATACTGCGCGCTTCGTCCCGCGCGGTCCCGCCGGGACGCGCGGCGCGCGGCACGGTGCCCGCATGCCGCATTCGTCCATTCGACAGGTTCCGATGCTTTCGTTTTCCGCTCCCGCCACGCGGCGCCTGACCGCCGCCCGCGCCTTCGCCGTCATCGCGCTGTGCATGGTGCCCGTCTCGACCGCGCTGACCAACGTGTTCTGCGGACTGTTCGCGGCCGCGCTCGTGATCTCCCCCGAATTCTGGCGCGACCTGCGCACGTTCGTCACCGAACCGGCGTCGCTCGCGGCGCTGCTGATCCTCGCGGCGCTGACCGCGAGCGTCACCTATACGGTCGCGCCGCACCCGAAGGCGTGGAACTGGGTCGCCAAGTACGACAAGCTGCTGCTGTTGCCGTTTGCCGTGCTCGCCTTCCGCCATTCGAACTGGGCACCGATCGTGCGACGCGCGTGGTTCGGCACGCTATGCGTGATCCTGCTGCTGTCGACCACCAACTATCTCGGGCTGACCGCGATCGGCCCCGCGCATGCGACCGAACTGCCGCTGTCGCGTGCCTGGGTGTTCAAGAACCACATCGCGGCCGGCATGTTCGGCGCGTTGCTGTTTTACCAGGCGGCCGACCTCGCGCTGTCGGCCCGCACCGGGCTGTCGCGCGCCGCGTATGCCGGCGTCGCCGCGTGGTCGCTGATCAACGTGTTCGTGATGCTGCAGGGACGCACCGGGCAGGTCATCGCGCTGCTGCTGATCCTCGTCGTCGCGGTGCGTTTCGTGCTGTTGATGCGCCGCCAGTCGGCGCTGCGCGCGGGGCTCGCCGCCGGGGCGCTGGTCCTGGCGGGCGTCGCGCTCGTCGTCGCCGCGTGCACGGTACACAACGGCCGGCTTCTGAAGGTCGTGTCGGAAGTGCAGCAGTATCGGCAGACCGATGCGGTCACGTCGACCGGGCTGCGTCTCGAGTGGTACAAGAAGGGGCTCGAGCTGTATCGCATGCGTCCCGTGATCGGCTACGGTGCGGGCGGCCTCGAATTCGAATTCGAGAAGCTCACGGCCGGCAAGACGGCGGCCGAAGGGCAACTCACGTCGAATCCGCATAACGAATACCTGCTGATGGCCGTGCAGCTCGGCACGCTCGGCGTCTTGCTGTTCCTGAACCTGATCGTGCAGATCGCGCGCGGCAGCCGCGCGCTCGATCCGCGTTCGCGGCAGCTGCTGCTCGCGTGGCTCGCGATCTTCGCGATCGGCAGCCTCGCGAATTCGCTGCTGCTCGATTTCGCCGAAGGTCACCTGCTGGTGCTGCTCGCCGGCATCCTGCTCGGCTGCGGCGCGCGCAACGAAGCACTGCCCCGCGAGACGTCGGCGATCCGGCGCAGCGCGTAACGCATCATGCGACGGGCGGCACGCGATCCGCGTTGGCGCCCGCCGCAGCTTCAGCCTCTCAGGCTGCGGTGGCGGCGCACGCGCGCCGCTGCCGGAAACACGGCCGCGCGCCGTCGACGCGTCGCCGCTCCCCCGCTTTTCGAATCAGGAAACGTCAGGCCTTCAGGCGTCGTCAGTCGGAACGCGCGCGATGCAAGCGCGACGTGTCGACGACCGCATCGGCGGCGCCCGGCGGATTCAGCCCGAGCATCTCGGCTGCCGCCGCCTTCACACGCTGCGTGCCGAGATTGACGAGGCAGTCGCTATGGCTGTCGACATGGCGCTCACAGCCTTCGTGCCGGCACGGCACGCAATCGCCCTCGCCCTGCAGCAGCCACACGTTGCCGTGCCGCGCGGAGCCGCGCAGCGCCCACGGGTTCTCCGTCGCCGGCCAGTGCTGCGGCCACGGCCCCCAGCGCACCGGATCGGACGGACCGAACAGCGCGATCGTGTCGGTGCCCGTCGCGGCCGCAACGTGCGTCGCGCCCGTATCGGGCCCGATGAAGAGCCGTGCACGCCGCACCAGTTCCGCGCTTTCGCCGAACGTCAGGCGGCCGACCAGATTCAGCACGTCGCCGCCCGCCTCGGCCGCGACCTGCTCCGCGTACTCGCGCTCGCGATCGGCCGGGCCGCCCGACAGCGCGATCGCAAACCCCTGCGCGCGCAGCCATTCGATCATCTCAACCCAGCCCTCGAGCCGCCATTGCTTGTAGCGGAACATCGGATACGGATGCAGCACGACGAGCGGCTTGCCGTCGCGGACTGCCGGCGATTCGGCCAGCCACGCGTCGAATCGCGCGCGCCGCGCGGGATCGTCGCCGATGCCCGGCGCGACGACCTCGGATACCGGCTCGATACCGATCACCGGTGCAAGCGCGAGCGTGCTGACGACCGTATGCGCGGATTCGTGATGATTGATTGCGATGCCGTTCAGCATCATTCGAGTCAGCCACGTGACGCGGTTCGGATCGACGAGGCCGACGCGCTTGCGGCCGGCGAACCAGCTGTAGAAACGCGGCCGGTCGGAGCTCAGCGCCGCGCACGCGAGATCGTAGCGGCGCCACATCGACAGCGCGTCGCGCAAACGCTCCCGGAATCCCGCACGCTGCGCGACGACGATCACGCGCCGCACGTCGGGGTTGTGTTCCAGCACGCCCTCGGTGCCGCGAAACACCAGCATGTCGATCTGCGCGTCGGGCCAGCGCACCTTCAGCGAACGCACGAGCGGCGTCGTCAGCAGCACGTCGCCGATACGGCGCGGGGCTGCGACGAGGATGGTTCTGGGCGGGCGGGCGGAAGAAAACAGGGCCACGGCGATCGTTCCGTCTAGCTGGCTGGACAAGGCTCGCAATGTACAGGATTTTGCGGCCGGTGGCGTGGCGTCGGGCGCAGGCGTCGACAACGCGTCGCGGTCGGAAATTGGGGGCACCCGTCCGGTATCGCGGCAGACAACGACGCGCCGCGCACGGCGGGGTTTGCGGCCATCGTGCCGCCTGGCGTCCCGGTGGCTACGAAACGATTGCGTCGACTGCAGGTGCCGCGAAGGCAGTAGCCGGAAGCCGCACCGCGCCGTCCATCGCTGCTTCGGGCTGTCCGGCCGGCATCAACAGATGAAGCACCGCGCGCTCGAGCGCGTCGACGCCGATCGCGTCGACCGTCGCGCCGGCCCGCAGGATGATGTGCGGCACGCCGAGCGGATGCCAGCGCCGGTATTTCTCGGGACGGTCCTCGAACAGCGCGGCGACCGGCACGCCGAGCGCCGACGCGAGATGCACGGGCGCGCTGTCGGCCGACACGATCGCGTCGAGCAGGCTCGCGGCGGCCACCAGCTCGGCGACCGACGACGGCGCGACATGCCGGGCGTCCACGTCCCGCCACGTGTCGTGGTCGGCCGCGGCCGACACGGCGGGATCGCGGAACACGATCACGTCGGCGAGCGGTGCGAGCCGCCGGGCGAGGTCGCGCCATCGATCGGCCGGCCAGCGCCGCTCGGCCGCCTTGTTCGACACGAAGAGCCCGACGCGCGGCTTCGTGCGCGGCCCGAGCAGCCGATACCACGTTTCCTGCAGCGCGCGGTCCGGGTGGACCGACAGCTCCAGACCGTCGAGCCCGGTGCGGCCGAGCTCGGGCACGAGCCGGAATCCCGACAGCGCCTCATGGCACATCGGCCGCGACGCGACGTGTTCGGGCTTGCGATCGTCGAATTCTGAATCGGCATCGTGCCAGCGGCAATCCTTCACGCCGAGCTGCCGCGCGAACTGGATGCTGCTGCGATGCATGCCGCCGTTCGGCACGACCACGAGGTCGAACCGCAAGCGGCGCAGCCGGCGCACGAGCCGCAGCCGGTCGAAGAGCGCGCGCATCCGTCCCGGGCGGTCATTGCGCTCGCACTGACGGCTGTACACGTAGGTATGGACCGCGTCCACGTCCGGGTTGCCGGCCAGCGCGGCCGCGTTGTAGCGGTTCGCGACCACGTGCAGTTCCGCACCGGGCCAGCGCTGTTTCAGCGCGCCGAGGAAAGCGGTCGTGCACAGCATGTCGCCCAGAAAATCAATCCGGATCACGAGGATCCGCCTCGTCGGTTTCCCGTTGGCCATTGTTGTGGTCGTGTTGTCGGTTTTTTTATCGTCGCGTACCGACCGGCATCCTGGCGCCCTTCTCCGTGCCGGCCTCGTCGCGTGGTCGCTCGCGGCACCGCGCCGCCTCGCGTGCCGCGCTGAACCGCCCCCGTTTTCACGCGCGCGAAATCGCCCCGGCCGGCGGACATGCCGCGGCCGGCGCCGCAATTGCGTCGCGCGCGACGGATTGTATAGCGTCCGGATGACGGCCCCAAGCACCCGCCGAAATGAAAACGGCCCGCCGCATCGCACGATGGCGATGCGACGGGCCGTGCAGACGACGATCGTCTGGCGGCGATCGCTCAGTACGTGATTTCGACGATGCTGCCGTCGAACGTCGCGCGCAACTCCGCGAGCAGCGTGTCGCTCGGTTTGACGCGCCACGCGTCGCCGAGACGCATTTCACCCTGCGCGCGCGCGTTGCTGTAGTGAACCTGGACCGCGAGCCCGTTCGGCAACGGCGCCTGCGGGCGACGGCCGCCGTCGCGCCCGCCGCCGCGCGGCGCGGGCGCCTCGACCGCCTGCGCGGCCGCCGGATCGTCCTTCGACACGTGCGGCTCGAGCACGCGGCGCAGCGCCGCCGCGTCCGCATTGCCGTTCATCGTGAGCCGCACCGCCTGCGCGTAGCGGCTGCGCGCACGCTCGAGATCCATCACCGTGTCGGCCGTGAAACGGATACCGCCGGTGAACGCATCGTTGCGTGCCTGCCCCTGCACGATCAGCAGTTCGTCTTCCTTGAACAGCGCCTTGTTCGCCTCGAACTGCTCGTTGAAGATCGTGATTTCGCACTGGCCCGAACCGTCGTCGAGCAACGCGATCAGCATCTTGCCGCGCTGGGTCATCTGCGTGCGCAGCGATGCGATGATGCCCGCGACGAGCTTGTCGCGACCTTCCTTCAGGTCGCCGACCTTCTGCCGCACGAACCGGCGCACTTCGTCGCGATACGCATCGAACAGATGGCCGGACAGGTAGAAGCCGAGCGCGCCCTTCTCTTCTTGCAGGCGACGCTTGTCGTCCCACGCGGGTTCGTCGACGAGCGCATGCGCGTGCGGCGACTCGGCCCCCATGTCGAACAGGCCGGCCTGCATCGCGTTCGCCGCGGCCTGTTCGGCCGCTTCCATCGCGAGGGGCACCGACACGAGCATCTGCGCGCGATTCGCGTTCAGCGAATCGAATGCGCCGGCACGGATCAGCGCCTCGACCGTGCGGCGGTTGACGACACGCCGGTCGATCCGCTCGCAGAAATCGAACAGGTCGGTGAACGGCTTTTCCTCGCGCGCGCGCAGGATTTCCTCGATCGCGTTCTGGCCGCTGCCCTTCACCGCGCCGAGACCGTAGCGGATCGTGCGCGAGCGCTTGCCGTCGGCTTCCGCGACGGGCTCGAACCGGTAATGCGACTGGTTGATGTCCGGCGGCAGCACGACGAGGTTGTTCACGACGCAGTCGTCGAACAGGATCTTCACCTTGTCGGTGTCGTCCATCGCGAGCGTCATGTTGGCCGCCATGAATTCGGCCGGATGGTGCGCCTTCAGCCACGCGGTGTAATACGCGAGCAGCGCGTAGGCCGCCGCGTGCGACTTGTTGAAGCCGTAGCCCGCGAACTTCTCCATCAGGTCGAAGATCTCGTCGGACTTCTCGCGCGTGAGGCCGTTCTTCGCCGCACCCTCGGCGAAGATCTCGCGGTGCTTGACCATCTCCTCGGGCTTCTTCTTGCCCATCGCGCGACGCAACAGGTCGGCGCCACCGAGCGAGTAGCCGCCGATGATCTGCGCCATCTGCATCACCTGCTCCTGATAGACCATGATGCCGTAGGTCTCTTTCAAGACGGGTTCGACGCGCGGATCCGGATAGTCGACCTTCTCGCGGCCGTGCTTCCGCGCGCAGAAGCTCGGGATCAGGTCCATCGGGCCCGGACGGTACAACGACACGAGCGCGATGATGTCCTCGAAACGGTCGGGCTGCGCATCCTTCAGCATGCCCTGCATCCCGCGGCTTTCCAGCTGGAACACGGCGACCGTGTTGGCCTTCTTCAGGATCTGGAACGATGCCGGATCGTCGAGCGGCACCTGCGCGAGCGACCAGTCTGCCTTCGACGCATCGAGACGGCGGATGTAGCGCTCGGCCCAGTCGAGGATCGTCAGCGTCGTGAGGCCCAGAAAGTCGAACTTCACGAGGCCGACGGCTTCGACGTCGTCCTTGTCGTACTGGCTCACGACACCGCCGTCGTCGCCCTGCGTATACAGCGGACAGAAGTCGGTCAGCTTGCCGGGCGCGATCAGCACGCCGCCCGCGTGCATCCCGACGTTACGCGTGAGGCCCTCGACGCGCTGCGCGAGGTCGAGCAGCTGGTGCACTTCGTCCTCGTGGTCGTAGCGCTCCTGCAGTTGCGGCTCTTCCTTCATCGCGTCGGCGATGGTCACGTGCTTGCCGGGCTTGAACGGAATCAGCTTCGCGACGCCGTCGGTGAACATGTAGCCGAGGTCGAGCACGCGGCCGATGTCGCGCACGGCCGCCTTCGCGGCCATCGTGCCGAAGGTGGCGATCTGCGACACGGCGTCCGCGCCGTATTTTTCCTTCACGTACTGGATCACGCGATCGCGGCCGTGCTGGCAGAAGTCGATGTCGAAGTCGGGCATCGACACGCGTTCCGGATTCAGGAATCGCTCGAACAGCAGGTTGTAACGCAGCGGGTCCAGATCGGTAATGCCGAGCGCGTACGCGACCAGCGAACCGGCGCCCGAGCCGCGGCCCGGGCCGACCGGCACGCCGTTGTTCTTCGCCCAGTTGATGAAGTCCGCAACGATCAGGAAGTAGCCCGGGAAGCCCATCTTCGTGATGGTCCCGCACTCGAACTCGAGCCGCTTGTAGTACGTGTCGCGCTGCGCTTCGCGCTCCGCCGCATCCGGATACAGCTGCTCGAGGCGCTTCTCGAGCCCTTCCTTCGACAGCTGGACCAGGTAGTCGTCGAGCGACATGCCGTCCGGCGTCGGAAACAGCGGCAGCTTCGGCTTGCCGAGCTCGAGCTTCAGGTTGCAGCGCTTCGCGATCTCGACCGTGTTCGCGACCGCCGACGGCAAGTCGGCGAACAGCGCGGCCATCTCGTCCTGCGTGCGGAAATACTGATCGGTCGTGAAGCGCTTCTGGCGTCGCGGATTCGCGAGCATGTCGCCTTCCGAGATGCACACGCGCGCCTCGTGCGCGGTGAAGTCGTCGTCGGTCATGAACTGCGTCGGATGCGTCGCGACGACCGGCAGCTTCAGCGACGCGGCGAGCGTCGCGGCCTGCTGGATGTACGCCTCGGCGCCCGGCTGGCCGTAACGCTGCAGTTCGATGTAGAAACCGCCCGGGAAGATCTTCGCCCAGCGCTCGGCATGCCGGCGCGCGGCTTCCTCGTTACCGGCCGCGAGCGCGAGCCCGATATCGCCCTGCTGCGCACCCGACAGCGCGAGCAGCCCGTGCGAGAGCTCGCCGTCGAGCCAGCTCGCGTCGAGTTCCGCGCGGCCGCGATACTGGTTCGTGAGCCATGCCTTCGACAGCAGTTCGCACAGGTTCAGGTAGCCGACCTTGTCCTTCACCAGCAGCAGCAGGCGCGACGGTTTGTCGCGATCGTCCGGATTGGTGATCCAGACGTCGCAGCCGGCGATCGGCTTGATGCCCTTGCCGCGGGCTTCCTGGTAGAAACGGACGAGGCCGAATGCGTTGCCGAGATCGGTGAGGGCGAGCGCGCCCTGACCGTCCGCGGCCGCCGCCTTGACGATGTCGTCGAGACGCACGATGCCGTCGGCAATCGAGAATTCGGAGTGAACGCGAAGATGGACGAAGCGGGGATCTGACATGGGCGATATTGTAGCCGCGTCGTCGCGAAGGCTGCCCAAAAAATCCCCGCGCCCGGCCGTTCGGCCGATGCGCGCGACGTCGGCCGAACGGTCAGGTGCCGGCGCATGCGCAGTTTGCGGGATAATACGGGTTTTCGAATCATCGCCCCGGCTTCGCACCCTTTTTTGCGGGGCCGCCGTGCGCCCGCCGCACGGCCGCGGCCGTTTTCCCGTCGGACCATCATGACCATCGTCAACCTTGCCGCCTACCACTTCGTGTCGCTCGACGCGACCGAGCAATGGCGCCCGCTCGTCACCGCCCGCTGCAACGAACTCGGCCTGCGCGGCACGATCCTGCTCGCGCCGGAAGGCATCAACCTGTTCATCGCCGGCCCGCGCGAAGCGACCGACGCGTTCATCGACTACATCCGCCACGATCCGCTGTTCGAAGGCAAGTTCGCGACGCTGCAGTTCAAGGAGAGCCTGTCCGACTCGCAGCCGTTCCGCCGGATGCTCGTGCGCCTGAAGCGCGAGATCATCACGATGAAGAAGCCCGCGATCAAGCCGGAGCTCGGCCGCGCGCCGTCGGTCGACGCGCGCACGCTGAAGGCGTGGCTCGACCGCGGCCACGACGACGCCGGCCGCCCGGTCGTGATGCTCGACACGCGCAACGCGTTCGAAGTGGACGTCGGCACGTTCGACGACGCGCTTGACTACCGGATCGACAAGTTCAGCGAGTTCCCGGAAGTGATCGACGCGAACCGCGCCGATCTCGAGGGCAAGACGGTCGTGTCGTTCTGCACGGGCGGCATCCGCTGCGAGAAGGCGGCGATCCACATGAAGGAAATCGGCATCGAGAACGTGTACCAGCTCGAGGGCGGGATCCTGAAGTATTTCGAGGAAGTCGGCGGCGCGCACTATCACGGCGACTGCTTCGTGTTCGACTACCGCACCGCGCTGAATCCGCAACTGCAGCCGACCGAAAACGTCACGTGCTTCGCGTGCCGCGCGGTCGTCACGCCGGAAGCCCAGCAATCGCCGAGCTACGTGGCAGGCCAGTCGTGCCCGGCCTGCGCGCAGGCCGCCAGCGCCGCGTAAGCGCGCGTCGCTCCGCGCCCCGATGAACGGCTACCGCGGCCGCTTCGCGCCGTCGCCCACCGGCCCGCTGCATTTCGGCTCGCTGGTCGGTGCGCTCGCGAGCTGGCTCGACGCGCGCGCGCACGGCGGCGCATGGCTCGTGCGCATCGAGGACATCGACGGCCCGCGCACGGTGCCCGGCGCCGCCGACGACATCCTCGCGACGCTCGCGCATTTCGGCATGACGCCCGACGAGCCACCCGTGTGGCAAAGCACGCGCGAGGCCAACTATGCGGCCGCGCTCGACCGGCTCGTCGACGCAGGGCTCGTCTACCCGTGCGGCTGCACGCGCAAGGAAATCGCCGATTCGCTACGTGCCGCGCACGAGCGCCACACGACGCTCGCGTACCCGGGCACCTGCCGCACCGGCCTGCACGGCAAGCCCGCGCGCGCGTGGCGGCTGCGTGTGCCGGACGGCGACGATGCGATCGTCACGTTCGACGACCGCTGGCAGCACACGCAAGCGCAGAATCTCGCGACCGACGTCGGCGATTTCGTGCTGAAGCGCGCGGACGGCCAATGGGCGTATCAGCTCGCGGTGGTGGTCGACGATGCCGACGCGGGCATCACGCACGTCGTGCGCGGCGCCGACCTGCTCGATTCGACCGCGCGCCAGATCTACCTGCAGCGTTGTCTCGGCGTGCCGACGCCCGAATACCTGCACGTGCCCGTCGTCGTCGACGCGAACGGCGAAAAGCTCAGCAAGCAGACCGGCGCGATCGCGCTCCAGCGCGACGATCCGCTGCCGGCGCTGCGGGCCGCCGCCATGCATCTCGGCCTTGCCGCCGATGGCGATCCATCGGGCGACACGATGGATGCGTTCTACGCGGCCGCGACCGATGCGTGGGCGCGTCGCTTCGGGCCACACGCCGGCTGAGCCGTTCGCGGAATCCCGGTTCGCAACGACCGCGTTCCGGCATCCGTCAACGCTGACTCGACCGGAAACTGCACGCGCGCTGACCACGCTGCACCGAAGCCCCCCGCCCACGCGATCAGTCATCCCTCCTCCCGGCTGCCTCGTCACGAATCGTCTCGCCCAATGAAAAACGGGCACATGCTCATCGCATGCACCCGTTTCCGCGGCAGCGCTCGCGCGCTGCACCGACCGCCTGAACCGCCCGCTTACGCCGACGGCTTGCGCGGCATTCCGAAGCCGCCGAGCAGCGCGGCGACCTGACGCTTCGGCCCCTTCTTCTCGGGCTGCTGCGCGGACTTCGTCTCTTCCGGCTGATTCGCCGGCGCCGACGGTTCGTACGGCTTCAGGAAGAAATCGTCGACCGGCGCCTCGTGACGACGGTGATGGCCGCCGCGCTCGGAACCGCCCGAACGACGCCCCGACGCACCGCGATGCTCGTCGCGCTCGCGGCGGCCGCCGCGTTCGCCGCCACGCTCACCGCCGCGATCGCCGCCACGCTCGTCGTGACGATGGCGCGCCGGCTTGTCGAGCGCGAGCGTCTGCACGTCGAGCGGACGCTTGATCAGCTTCTCGATATCGGCGAGCTGCTTGCGCTCGTTCGGGCTGCACAGCGACAGCGCATCGCCCGTCGCGCCCGCGCGGCCCGTGCGGCCGATCCGGTGCACGTAGTCTTCCGCGTTGAACGGCAGGTCGAAGTTGATCACGGCCGGCAGTTCGGCGATGTCGAGACCGCGCGCGGCCACGTCGGTCGCGACCAGCGCCTCGATTTCGCCGCGCTTGAACGCGTCGAGGGCCTGCATCCGCTCGATCTGCGTCTTGTCGCCGTGAATCGCCGACGCGACCACGCCGTCGCGCTCGAGATTGCGGGCCAGCCGGCTTGCGCCGATCTTGCTGTTGCAGAACACGATCACCTGCTTGAGCCCGCGATCGCGCAGCAGCTGCACGACGGCGGCCTGCTTGTCGCCTTCGGCGACGTCGTAGACGATCTGCGTGACGTTCGCGTTGGTCGAGTTGCTGCGCGCGACCTCGATCGTCTGCGGGTTGCGCAGGTAGGTCGATGCGAGCTTTTTGATTTCCGGCGAGAAGGTGGCCGAGAACAGCAGCGTCTGGCGCTCCTTCGGCAGCAGGTTCAGGATGCGCTGCAGGTCCGGCAGGAAGCCCATGTCGAGCATCCGGTCGGCCTCGTCGAGCACGAGCATCTGCACCTGCCCGAGGTTTGCCGTCTTCTGCTGCACGTGGTCGAGCAGGCGGCCGGGCGTCGCGATCAGGATCTCGACGCCGCGGCGCAGCTCGGCCATCTGCGGGTTCATGTCGACGCCGCCGAACACCACCGCGCTGCGCAGCGGCGTGTGCTTCCCGTACGCGTGCACGTTCGCGGCGACCTGGTCGGCGAGCTCGCGGGTCGGCGTGAGGATCAGCGCGCGCACCGGGTGGCGCGCGGGCGATGCGCTCGTGTTGGCCTGCGGCAGCAGCCGCTGGAGGATCGGCAGCGAGAAGCTCGCGGTCTTGCCGGTGCCCGTTTGCGCGGCGCCCATGACGTCGCGGCCGGCGAGCACGACCGGAATGGCCTGCGCCTGGATCGGCGTCGGCGTCGTATAGCCCTGCTCCGCGATGGCTTTCAGGATATCGGCGGCAAGGCCGAATTGATCGAAGGTTGCGTCGGCTGGCTTGGCGACTGAATCGGACATGGTGGCGTTTCGCTCAAAAGGCGCGGCGGGGACATCGTGCGTCAGGCCGGCCGGGCCTGCGCTCATCACATTTCGGAAGTAGACGGAGCCGCGGCGCGCCGCGCGGCGCCGCTCTGGCGCTTGGGACCGGTTCATTTCGAACATCGGGCGCCACAGGCCGTGCGGACTCCGTTCGGCGCGAATGCCGGCGGAAAGGGGCGTATTGTAGCACTGCGCAGCAATCTGTCCGTGACAACGCCGCGAACGCCCTCGGTGGCGGTTCGCGGCGAGCGCCGGCGGGCCGGGCGCGGGCGGATGCGTCGAGCGACCGGGCTATCCCGATCGGCTGATGGCCAAAAATAGGGGTCGAATTCCGGGTGTGTACTTCGGAAAATCTGCAAGCGGTCGACGAGCCCGGGCGCCCCCTGCCCCGCGATCCGCTGGAGGTCGAACCCGGCAGCCCGCATCGAACGCGGCAATCGGCACGCCGGCACGGCGTATCCGATCGCGCGCGGCGCTCAGCCCTTCTTCTTTTTCTTCTTCTCGACCTGCACGCAGTCGCCCAGCAGCGGTGCCGCATTCTGGTCGGCGATCTCGTCGCGCAGCGTCCCTTCCTTGCCCTTCGTCCACCAGGTATACCGTCCGGCCTGGTAGCGCACGCCCGACGCCGAAACGGTATCGACGAACAGCAGCCGCTGCCCGTTGACCGGCACCAGCGCGAAGCTCTGGCCGTTGCCCGCGCGCCAGTACGACACGCGCACCGGCTGCTTCTGGTTCGCGCACTGATAGAGGGCCTGCTGGCGCGAATCGGCGTCGATCTCCTCGACGGTCAGTTGCGCGGCATGCGCGGCGGAAACGGCGATGCCGGCCAGCGCGAGCGCGGCGAAGGTTTGGCGAATCATGCAGGTCCTCTCACGAGACGGGTGGAAGCGCGCCCTCGCGGGACGCGCGGTTATTTATCGTTGGTCATGGATTGAGCGTTCGTCGCTCAGGGATCGATGACGTCGGCGCACGCGTCGGTCGGCGCGGCCGCGACATGGCCGACGACCGGCACGATCTTCAGCCCGGCCGATGCGACCCGGCACGGCGCGGCCGCGAGGCCGCACCCGGCGAGGCTCGCGACCAGCGCCAGCGCGGCGCCCACCTTGCCGATACGTCCGATCCGCCGCCATGTCGACGCCATCGCGTGCTCCCGATCCGGTCAGCGCGCCGACACGGGCCGCACGGCCGCCGCGGCGCGCTTCGCGCGTTCGCGGGCTTCGTCGACGGTCGCGCCGGTCGCGAGGGCGACGCCCATGCGCCGCTTCACGAAGCTTTCCGGTTTGCCGAACAGGCGCAGGTCGGCGCCCGGCACGGCCAGCGCGTCGCGCACACCCTCGAACGCGATGCCGCGCTCGTCGAGCCCGCCGTAAATCACCGCCGACGCGGCCGGCGAGCCGAGCGTCGGATCGACCGGCAGCCCGAGAATCGCGCGCGCGTGCAGTTCAAACTCCGACTGACGCTGCGACGCGAGCGTCACGAGGCCGGTGTCGTGCGGCCGCGGGCTCACCTCGGAGAACCAGACTTCGTCCCCGCGCACGAACAGCTCGACGCCGAACAGCCCGCGCCCGCCGAGCGCCTCGGTCACCTTGTGCGCGATCTCGCGCGACTTCTCCAGCGCGACGGCGCTCATCGGCTGCGGCTGCCACGATTCGACGTAATCGCCCGCCACCTGCACGTGCCCGACCGGCTCGCAGAAGTAGGTGCGCGTCTCGAGCGTCGCCGGATCGATCGCGCGCACGGTCAGCTGCGTGATCTCGTAGTCGAAATCGATGAAGCCCTCGACGATCACGCGGCCGTGGTTCACGCGGCCGCCCGCCATTGCGTAGTCCCAGGCGGGCTTCACGTCGGCCTCGGTCCGCACGACCGACTGCCCCTTGCCCGACGACGACATCACCGGCTTCACGACGCACGGCATGCCGATCTTCGCGACGGCCGCGCTGAACGCGTCGAACGACTCGGCGAACGCATACGGCGAAGTCGCCAGCCCGAGCTCCTCGGCCGCGAGGCGGCGGATGCCTTCGCGGTTCATCGTGAGCTGCGTCGCGCGCGCGGTCGGGATCACCTCGGCCAGGCCGGCCGCCTCGATCGCCGCGAGGGCATCGGTCGCGATCGCCTCGATCTCCGGCACGATCAGGTGCGGGCGCTCTGCCTCGACGACCGCGCGCAGCGCGGCGGCGTCGGTCATGTCGATCACGTGCGCGCGATGCGCGACCTGGTGGCCCGGCGCATCCGGATAGCGGTCGACCGCGACGACTTCGACGCCGAGACGCTGCAACGCGATGATGACTTCCTTGCCGAGTTCGCCCGCGCCGAGCAGCATGACGCGCGTGGCCGAGGGTGAAAGCGGCGTACCGAGCCGCTGACCGATCTGCATGTGATTTCCCGCTGGTTCTGTTGGAGGACGAAAACGGCTCCGATGTTAACACGCGCACCCGTGCCGGTCCGGGCGGTTTCGTCGCGTCGCGCGTCGCCGCGTGAAGCCCGCCGGTGGCTTGCGAACGTTTTCACGCGCGAAGTGTCGGCTCGCCTCGCGCGGGGCGGGTGCGTTACTCTTACGCCTTGATCAGAATCCGATGAGGAACGAGGCTCATGTCCCACCTGTCCGCCGCCGCACGCGCACGCACCGGCCTGCTTCGCCCGCTGCGCGCGCCGCTCTGCGCGTTGACGCTTGCCACGCTTCTCGCCGCCTGCGCGATGCCGACCCACCCCGATTCCGCCGCCCCCGCACCCGACCCGTACAACCCCGCCGCCGTCCAGCTGCTCGACGACACGAGCTGGGAGCTCACCAGCTGGGTGAACGCCGACGGCACGCCGCGCACGATTCCGCACGGCGACAACGGCGAGCCGATCAAGCTCGCGCTGTCCACCGAATCGGGCGTCCGGCGCGCCAGCGGCTTTTCCGGCTGCAACCGCTACATGGGCACCTACGCGCTCAAGAACGGTCTGCTGAGCTTCGGGCCGCTGGCCGGCACGCGCATGGCATGCCCGAACGCACTCGGCGGCCAGCTCGAACACGCGTACCTCGATGCGCTCGCGCACATCGAGAAGACCGGCGTGCAGATGCGCGAGCCGCAGCAATTGCAGATCGTGACCGAAGCCGGCGCGACGCTGACCTTCACGCGCCGGAGCCCCTGATGCAGCGCGCGGGCGAAGGCCGACCGGTCGCCTTCGCCACGCGCGAATCCCGGACGCACGCGTCCCGCGGCCTGGAAGCGCGTCGACGCCTTCATGCCGCCTTAGAGTCCTGTTCGCCGGCCGGTTAAACTCGGCGGGTCGCGCACCGCGCTCCCCGCCCTCTTCCTGTTTCATCAAAGCATGCACACGGTTGTCTTCGGCTGGTTCGGCATCTCCGCCGTCTGGTTCCTCCTTCTCATCTGGCGTCTCGTTCAGGCGATGCTGCCCGGCGGCGGCGGACTCGCCGGCCGCGGCTCGATTCGCCTGTGGCTCGGCTTCGCGGCCGTGTTCGTCGCGAGCTGCGCGCTGACGAGCCCGCTGTCGGGCCCCGACACGAATGCGCTCGGCCACGCGCTCTCGAACGGCTTCGCGCATGTGCTCGGCCCGGTCGGTACGCCGGTCGCGATGGTCGTGCTGTTCTTCGCCGGCCTGCCATGGCTGACCGGCATCGGCTGGCGGCAGTTCGCCGCGTGGGTCGACACGTCGTTCGGCGTCAAGCTCGCGCGCGACGTCGACGACGACGACGTGCGCGGCGTCGCCGACCTGCCGCGCAGCGCGCTGCATCGCGACGACGACATCGTGCAGCCGACCACCGCGCACACCGTCAACTCGATGGCGCCGCGGCAGAACGGCCGCTATTCGCGCCCGACGTTGTGGAAACCCGATCCGCAGGCCCGGCCGAAGCCGCGCGGCAACGCAGCCCCGCGTCCGCTCGCGGAGCCCGTCGCGCCGTCGGGCTGGCTGAAGCCGACGTCGGCCCATCGCATGCCCCCGCCGCCCGCAGCGGGCACGACGAGCGCCATGCCGCCGCCGACGACCGGCAGCACCGCCAGCCTCGCGCGAGCCGCAGCGAATGCACAGGTGCCGCGCCCGAATCCGGCCCCGCTTCCGGCCGGGTTCGAGCCCGTTCGGCCGCAACCGACCACCGCACGCGCGCCCGCAGCCGCAATGAAGCAGCCGGCCGCGCCGCGTGCCGCGGTCACGCCGCGCCCGGCCGGCGTGACGCCGCCGCGTACGCCCGCGCGCCCAGTAGCGGGCGCCGCCGGCCAGTCGCCGGACGCCGCACGGCGCCGCCCCGCGCCGCCGGTCCCCGCGCGCGCGCCGCTCTACGCATGGGTGCAGCAGCCCGCGGAGCCGATCACGCCGGCGCCGAGCGTTCACGACACGCTGCGCTCGATCGAGGCCAGCACCGCGCAATGGGCGACGCTCGACGACGTGCGGGCGCCCGATGCGGCGCCGGCGACGGCCGCCGCGGTTGCGGCGGCAGCGAGCGGCGCGGCGTCGGCATCGGCATCGGCATCGACGGCCGTACCCGCCGGGGTCGTTGCGGGCGCGCTTCAGGCCGCGCCCCAAGACGCAGGCCTTCCGGACATGCACGAAGCCACGCCGGCATACGACGACGCACCGATCGTGCTGGATGCATTCATGCCGGCCGAGCCGAGCACGCGCATGCCCGTTGTCGATGTTGGCTCGAGCATTCCGGCCGTCGGCGAAACTGCACGGCATGCCATACCGGATCGCGGCGTCGAGGCCGATGCACCGACGCGTCATGCGGAAGGCGAGCATCGGCATGACGCCAATGCTCCCGCCGCGCCGGCATTCGATTCACCGATCGACTTCGCACCGTGGGAAGACATCGTCAGCCCGCCGGTTTCCGGACTCGACGCATCGCGTGAAAGCCCGATTGCCGCGCCGCTGTCCGATGCGGATGAGTCTGGGGCGACGAACGAGGCTGTCAATTCGCATGCGGCCACCGTCACGTCGACGGCAAGCGGCATGGGCCGCATCGCCGACGCGAAGGACGCGGCAACGGCCGCAGGGACGATCGGTCAGGTCCAGTCGCGATCCACGCCGCCGGCCGATACCACCGTATCGGTCGATACAAAACAGGACACGCACGCGGCTCAGGACGTCGTGAAGCCTGTCCAGCAGGTCGCGCCGACCACTCCCCTCCCCGCTTCGTCGATCGCGGCAACACCGACGTGGCCGCTTGCCGATGCCATGCCCATCGCGGCAGCGACGCCGGCGGCCCCGGACACGTCGACCACCGCACCGGCCGGCGCCGTGACGGGAACGGCCTGGCATGCGGCAGCAAAGCACGCCGGAGAAACCGCACCGTCGGCTGCCGGCACGCAATCCGCCATGCCACCCGCGTCGGCGGCGTCGATCTCCGCGATGGCGGAACCTGCGTCTGCGTCGTGGTCGAAGCCGTTGTCCGCGGAACCCTCCTCTGGTGCGCAGACGATTCCGGCGACTTCCGCGTCGTCGCGCGTCGAGACCACGCCGGGCTCTGCTGCCCTGGCACCCGCGCCGACGAACACGTCGAACAGCACACCGGCCGCCGCGACGCCTTCGTTCTCCGGCATGACGAGCACGGCCTCCTGGTCGCCGTCGCAACCCTCCGCATCGGCGGCGCCCGTCGTATCGGCCGAGCCGTCCGCGACGATGGGCGCCACGGGGGCCGCACACGGTTCCAGCGGTCACGTGCCGGCTGCGGCATCGGCCACGGTCACGCCGACGCCCGCACCGACGGCACCCGCCCACACGCCTTCGACCGGTGCCGCCGTCCTGCCCGCCGCGCAGCCGTCCGCTCCCGTGGCGACGTCTGCCCCGACGCCCGCAATGAATGCTTCCGGTCCGGCCACATTGCAGCCGGCCGCGACCGCGCCCGCATCGACCGACACGTCCTTCAGCGCAACCGGATCGCATTCGGCGCAAAGCACGCAGGTGTCGCCTGACGTCGCGTCTGGCGCCCCGTCCGGCAGCGCATTTACCGCAACGTCGACCGCATCGGCCACGCCTTCGGCAACACCGGCGAACCGCACGCCTGACGCTTGGTCGACCGGCACGCAGGCCACGCCGCCCGGAGCAGCACAGGCAGCACCCGGCATCGCGCCTGCCGCCGCCGCTGCAGCCACCCCGGCGCCGTCTTCCGGCGCGCTCGCCCCGACGAGCACGATCGTTGCCGCTGCACCCGCCGCGTTCGGCGGCGTGCCTGCAGCGACGGGTGGCGCGCCGGCCTCCTTCGCCACGACCGCCCCCGCGACGGCATCGGCCGCCCCCCCGACTTCCGCGACCGCGTCTGTGTCGGCAATGCCGACCTTCTCCACACCGGGCGGATCCATCGACACGGCGACACCTGCACAACCCGTCGCGTCCGCACCGGCGCCGCAGGCCCAGTCGTTCACCACCCCGCCGGCCCCCGCTGCTGCATCGGCGAGCGGGTCCATGCCCGGCACGGGCGCAACGCCCGTGGCAACCGGCATCGCCATCCCGGCCGTCACGACCGCACCGCCGCCGGACACGACGCTGTCCGAGCCCCCCGTGCCGCCGGCACCGGCGGAATCGAGCGCCCCGGCCCCGGACGCATCGGCCGAACCCGCGCGCCAGCCGCGCCCGAACGCGTTCGAATTCCACGCACCCGCGTCGTTCAACGTCGAACTGCCGACGCTCGACCTGCTCGAGCCCGCCTCCGACGATATCGAAACGATCACCGAGGAACACCTCGCGCAGACCGCCCAGGTCATCGAGCAGCGCCTGCAGGAGTTCAAGGTGCCGGTGACCGTGGTCGGCGCATCGGCGGGTCCGGTGATCACGCGCTTCGAGATCGAACCCGCGCTCGGCGTGCGCGGCAGCCAGATCGTCGGCCTGATGAAGGACCTGTCGCGCGGCCTCGGCCTCACGTCGATCCGCGTCGTCGAGACGATTCCCGGCAAGACCTGCATGGGCCTCGAGCTGCCGAACGCGAAACGCCAGATGATCCGCCTGTCGGAAATCCTCGAATCGCGCCAGTACCAGCATTCGGCATCGCAGCTGACGATCGCGATGGGCAAGGACATCACCGGCCACCCGGTCGTCACCGATCTCGCCAAGGCGCCGCACATGCTGGTCGCCGGCACGACGGGTTCGGGCAAGTCGGTCGCGATCAACGCGATGATCCTGTCGTTGCTGTACAAGGCGACGCCCGAGGACGTGCGGCTCATCATGATCGACCCGAAGATGCTCGAGCTGTCGGTCTACGAAGGCATCCCGCACCTGCTGGCGCCGGTCGTCACCGACATGAAGCTCGCGGCGAATGCGCTGAACTGGTGCGTCGGCGAAATGGAGAAGCGCTACCGCCTGATGTCGGCCGTCGGCGTGCGCAACCTCGCGGGCTTCAATCAGAAGATCCGCGACGCTGAAGCGAAGGAAAAGAAGATCGGCAACCCGTTCTCGCTGACGCCCGACGATCCCGAGCCGCTGTCGAAGCTGCCGCTGATCGTCGTCGTGATCGACGAGCTGGCCGACCTGATGATGGTCGCCGGCAAGAAGATCGAGGAGCTGATCGCCCGTCTCGCGCAGAAGGCGCGCGCGGCCGGCATCCACCTGATCCTCGCGACGCAGCGCCCGTCGGTCGACGTGATCACCGGCCTCATCAAGGCGAACATCCCGACGCGCGTCGCGTTCCAGGTGTCGTCGAAGATCGACTCGCGCACGATCCTCGATCAGATGGGCGCCGAATCGCTGCTCGGCCAGGGCGACATGCTGTTCCTGCCGCCGGGCACGGGCTACCCGCAGCGCGTGCACGGCGCGTTCGTCGCGGACGAGGAAGTGCACCGGATCGTCGAATACCTGAAGCAGTTCGGCGAGCCGCAGTACGAGGAAGGGATTCTCGACGGCCCGGCCGCCGACGGCGCGACGCAGGACCTGTTCGGCGACGCGCCGGATGCGGAAGCCGATCCGCTGTACGACGAAGCGGTCGCGTTCGTCGTGCGCACGCGGCGCGCGTCGATCTCGTCGGTGCAGCGCCAGTTGCGCATCGGCTACAACCGGGCCGCGCGCCTCGTCGAGCAAATGGAGGCGGCCGGGCTCGTGTCGCCGATGGGCATCAACGGCAGCCGCGAGGTGCTCGTGCCGGCCGCGGCCGACTGAGCACGGCGGCCGCACGGCCGACGGCGACCGATACGGGCGCCCCGCGCAAGCGGCCGCCCGAACGAAAAAAGGGCGCTGCCGAGGCAGCGCCCTTTCTCCATTTACTGCGCCACCGGCACCAGCTTGAAATCGACCGGGCTGCCGAGCGCCACCTTCTGCGGATTCGGGCCGAGCTGCCCCGTTTCGACGTCGCGACTGAATACGTAGAACGTGTCGCTGTCCTGGTTGCCGACGATCAGCCACTTGCCGGTCGGATCGATCAGGAATTCGCGCGGCGTCTTGCCGAGGCTCGACTGGCGCCCGACGGTCTTCAGCCGGCCATCGGCCTTGTTCACCGCGTAGATCACGATTTCGTTCACGTCGCCACGGTTGCTCGCGTACAGGAAGCGGCCGTCCGGCGACAGGTGGATCGCGCCGCCGCCCACCTTGCCCTTGAAGCCCGGCACCGTCATCGGCAGCGTCTCGACCGGCGTCAGCTTGCCGTCGTGGTGGCCGAACACCTCGACCGCCGCGTTGAGCTCGCTCGTCACGTACGCGAACCGGCCGTCGGCGCCGAACACCATGTGACGCGGGCCGGAGCCGGCCTTCACCGGCGTGTAGCGCGTGTCGGTCGGGCTGATCAGCCCGCGGCTGCCGTCGATCGTGTAGCGGTAGCCGTAGATCTTGTCCGCGCCGAGGTCCTGCACGAACAGGTAACGGCCGTCGGGCGAGAACACCGTCGAGTGCACGTGCGCGCCGTCCTGGCGCCCCTTCACGGGCCCCGTGCCTTCGTGATGCACCGTCAGCGCGGCCGGGCCGACCGCACCGCCGTCGCGGACCGGGAACACGGCGAAGCTGCCGCCCGGA
Organism: Burkholderia sp. RF7-non_BP4; assembly: GCF_001521935.1. NCBI lineage: Bacteria > Pseudomonadati > Pseudomonadota > Betaproteobacteria > Burkholderiales > Burkholderiaceae > Burkholderia > Burkholderia sp. RF7-non_BP4. The sequence goes on from NZ_LOTA01000028.1 coordinate 28,671, forward strand.
TCGGCCGCGACCGAGTAGTTGGCCGTGACGAGGTACTTGCCGTCCGGCGACAGCGCGAGATAGCAAGGATCGTTCCCTTCGGACGACACGCGGTCGATGAACGTGAGCGCCCCCGTCTTCGGATCGAAGCCGAACGCGCTGACGCCGCCGCGCTGCGTCGCCGGGCCGTTGTCGCCGGGCAGTTCGTTGACCGCGTAGACGGTGCGACCGTCGCGGCTCGGCAACAGGTAGGACGGATTCACGGTCTTCGCCGACGACACGGGTGCGACACTGCCCGTTTTCGTATCGAAGCGGTAAACGTAGATCCCGTCGCTGCCGCGCCCCGTATAGGTGCCGACGAGCAGGTTGTAGACGCCGTCGGCCGGTGCCGGCGATTGTTGAGCGAAGGCATGGGTCGCGGACAAGGACAGCACGATCGCGAAACCTTTCATCCAGTGAGCGAGCCTAAGCGGGAACCCTCGTGTCGAAGCGCGTGCGTCACGCTCGCGTAAACGGCTGGGCATTGAATCCTCCTTGCATCGAGTCGCTTCAAGTGTTGAGATAGGACGAAACGCCGGCCGTTCATGCGCTCCGCCGCCCGGCCGAGTATACGGGGCGCGACGCCGGCACGTGAAGCCAGGGCGCCTCCGCCTGCATAGTGAACTCGAATACCCAAGGACCGCTTGCCCATGCCCGCCCTGATCGAAGACTACGCCCTCGTCGGCGACGGCCACACCGCCGCGCTGATCTCGAAAGACGGCTCCGTCGACTGGTTGTGCTGGCCCCGCTTCGATTCGGGCGCCTGTTTCGCGGCGCTGGTCGGCACGCCGGAGCACGGCCGCTGGCTGCTCGCGCCGGCCGACGACGCCGCGATCACGCACACGACGCGCCGCTATCGCGGCGACACGCTGATCCTCGAGACCGACTATGAAAGCGCCGACGGCGCCGTCACCGTGATCGACTTCATGCCGCCCGGCAACGGCTGGTCCGAACTGGTGCGGATCGTCGTCGGCCGCCACGGCACGATGAAGATGCGCATGGAACTGGTGTTGCGCTTCGACTACGGTTTCTCGATCCCGTGGGTCACGCAACTGACCCGCGAGGACGGGATGAAGGCGATCGCCGGCCCGGATACCGTCGTGCTGCGCACGCCGGTGCCGCTCACCGGCAAGAACCTCCATACGCTCGCGGAATTCACGGTGAGCGCCGATGAACGCGTGCCGTTTTCGCTCAGCTACGCGGCGTCGCACCTGCGGCTGCCGCCTGCGCGCGATCCGCTGTCGATGCTCGCCCGCACCGAGAACTACTGGCTCGAATGGTCGGGCCGCTGCCAGGTGCAGGGCCGCTACGCGGCCGCCGTGCGCCGCTCGCTGATCACGCTGAAGGCGCTCGCGTACGAGCCGACCGGCGGGATCGTCGCGGCACCCACCACGTCGCTGCCCGAGAAGATCGGCGGCAACCGCAACTGGGACTACCGCTACTGCTGGCTGCGCGACGCGACGATCACGCTGCTCGCGCTGATGCGCGGCGGCTACTACGACGAGGCGCGCGCCTGGCGCACGTGGCTCGGCCGCGTGATGGCCGGCTCGCCCGAGCAAATCCAGATCATGTACGGGATCGCGGGCGAGCGCCGGCTGCCGGAAATGGAGCTCGACTGGCTGCCCGGCTACCAGGATTCGAAACCGGTGCGCGTCGGCAACGGCGCCGCGAACCAGCTCCAGCTCGACGTGTTCGGCGAAGTGATGGCCGCGCTGCACCTCGCGCGCGTGGGCGGCCTGCAGGCCGACGACACGGTGTGGTCCGTCCAGTGTTCGCTGCTCGATCATCTCGAGAAGATCTGGCAGGAACCCGACGAGGGGATCTGGGAAACGCGCGGCGGCCGCCGCCATTTCACGTTCTCGAAGGTGATGGCGTGGGTCGCGTTCGACCGCGCGATCAAATCGGCGGAAATGTTCCGGCTGCCCGCGTCGCTCGACCGCTGGCGCGCGCTGCGCGACCGGATCCACGCCGACGTCTGCGACAACGCATGGCATGAAGGCAAACGGGCGTTTGCGCAGAGCTACGGCAGCGACGAGCTCGACGCGAGCGTGCTGCTGATGCCGCTGCTCGGCTTCCTGCCGCCGGAAGACCCGCGCATCGTCGGCACGGTCGACGCGATCGAGCGGGAATTGCTGCACGACGGGCTCGTGATGCGCTACCGAACGACGGAGTACGACGACGGCCTGCCGCCCGGCGAAGGCACGTTTCTCGCGTGCAGTTTCTGGCTGGTCGACAACTACGCGCTGCTCGGCCGGATCGACGACGCGCACCGGCTCTTCAGCCGGCTGCTCGCGCTGTCCAACGATCTCGGGCTGCTCGCCGAGGAATACGACCCGGTCGAGGGCCGGCTCGTCGGCAACTTCCCGCAGGCGTTCTCGCACGTGGCGCTGGTGCATACTGCTATGAACCTGATGCACCACGAGGACGCCATGGCGCGCGCGGCCGGCCAGCCGGCGCCGGCCGTGGCGACGGGGCGCTGACCGGGGCCGGAGCGGCTTCTTCAGAGATCGTCAATTCACAAAAGTTTGATGAAAAATCGGGGAAATGTTGCATTGCAACACCCATCGTTGTCCGATATGATCGATTCGATTGTCCGGCCGCACTGCACCATGGCCGGTCGCTGACCCACACGGCACGCCGCGACGCCCCACGCCGCCCTTGCGCACCGTCCCCCACGCGGGAGTAGTCTGCATGCTTTACCAACTGCACGAATTCCAGCGGGCGATGCTGAGCCCGCTCACGGCCTGGGCCCAGGCCGCATCCAAGTCGTTCGCCAACCCGTCCAGCCCGTTCTCGCTGATGCCCGGCGCGACGCGGATGGCCGCCGCGTACGAGCTGATGTACCGGCTCGGCAAGGATTACGAGAAGCCCGAATTCAACATTCATCAGATCGTCAAGGACGGCCACAACATCCCGATCGTCGAGCAGACGATCGTCGAGAAGCCGTTCTGCCGGCTGCTGCGCTTCAAACGCTATTCGGACGACGCCGATGCCGTCACGCAGTTGAAGGACGAGCCGGTCGTGCTGGTCTGCGCGCCGCTGTCGGGCCACCACTCGACGCTGCTGCGCGACACCGTGCGCACGCTGCTGCAGGATCACAAGGTGTACATCACCGACTGGATCGACGCACGGATGGTGCCGGTCGAGGTCGGCCCGTTCCACCTGCACGACTACATCGCGTACATCCAGGAATTCATCCGCCACATCGGCGCGCGCAACCTGCACGTGATTTCCGTGTGCCAGCCGACCGTGCCGGTGCTCGCGGCGATCTCGCTGATGGCGAGCCGCGGCGAGGACACGCCGCTCACGATGACGATGATGGGCGGCCCGATCGACGCGCGCCGCAGCCCGACGTCGGTGAACTCGCTCGCGACGCAGCACTCGACCGCGTGGTTCGAGAACAACGTGATCCACACGGTGCCCGCGAACTATCCGGGCGAAGGCCGCCACGTGTATCCGGGCTTCCTGCAGCACACGGGCTTCGTCGCGATGAATCCGGAACGTCACGCGCAATCGCACTGGGACTTCTACCAGAGCCTGCTGCGCGGCGACGAGGACGACGCCGAGGCGCACCGCCGCTTCTACGACGAGTACAACGCGGTGCTCGACATGGCGGCCGAGTACTATCTCGAGACGATCCGCGTCGTGTTCCAGGAATTCCGGCTCGCGGAAGGCACGTGGGATGTCGAAGGCGAGCGCGTGCGTCCGCAGGACATCAAGCACACTGCGCTGATGACGATCGAGGGCGAACTCGACGACATCTCGGGCAGCGGCCAGACGCACGTCGCGCACGAGCTGTGCACGGGCATCCCGCAGGACGATCGCCGCAGCCTGACCGCCGAGAAATGCGGTCACTACGGGATCTTCTCGGGCCGCCGCTGGCGCACGATCATTTACCCGCAGCTGCGCGATTTCATCCGCGAGCATGCGCCGGAACCGAAGAACGGCGCGACCAAGGCGCCCGCCGAAGCACCGACCGCGACTACACTCGCCGCCGTGCCGGCCGTCAAGCCGCAGCCCGAAGCGACGGCGCGAGCGACTGCCGCGAAGCGCGCGCGCGCGAAGGCGCCGGCCGTGACGGTTGCGCCCGCCAAGACGGCAACCGCGAAGGCCGCACCGGCCGCGAAACGCGCGGGCGCCACGCGCGCCAAAACCGTTCGCGCGCGCAAGGCCGCCTGACGCACCGCGTTCCGACGCAAAAACGCCGCCGTTGCTTGCGCACGGCGGCGTTTTTTTATCCGGCGGCCACGGGTGGGCCGCTCATCGGCGCAACAGATACGCGAGCAGCACCTCGGTGTTCATCCTGACCATCTCCGCGCGCTCGTCGGCTTGGCTGAAGTCGCGGCCGAGTGTCGCGGCGAGCGTGAAACGGTTCGACACGATGTAGTAGCCGAGCCCCGACAGCGTCACGTAGAAGCGCAGCGGATCGACGTCGCTGCGGAACAGCCCGGCCTTCTGGCCGCGCATCAGCACGTTGCCGAGCTTCGCGACGATCGGCGACATCATCTCGCGGATTCGTGTCGACTTGTGCAGGTAGCGCGCTTCGTGCAGGTTCTCGTTGTTGATGAGCCGCAGCAGCTCCGGATGATCGCGGTAGTAATCCCACACGAAGTGCGCGAGCCGCGTGACGGCCTCGACGGGTGCGACGCCGTCGAGATCGAGCACGCGCTCGGCCTCGGTCAGCGCGGAGAACGCGTGTTCGAGCACGGCCGTAAACAGCTGCTCCTTGCTGCCGAAATAGTAATAGAGCATGCGCTCGTTGGTTTCGGCCCGGCGCGCGATCTGGTCGACGCGCGCGCCGAACAGCCCTCCACTCGCGAACTCTTCGGCTGCCGCCATCAGGATGCGGCGGCGGGTACCTTCAGGATCTCTTTTGATTTTTGGCTGATTCATGGTGGCGTTTTGCTATGTGAGCCGCGTGATCCGGACCGGCACCCCCACCGCCTCGGCGCCGGCTGCCCTGGAACGAGCGCGCCGCGTGCGGCCGCCCTCCTGCTGAGCCCCTGCAAAAAAGCGGTTCGATTATGCGCACAGACAGCCTCCAGCGCAATGCGGGAAATCGGCGATAATCGAGGTTTGGCAAACCTTTCCGGCCGCGCCAGACGCGGCCGAGAGCCATTCGGCGCTGCTGCGCCCGTTGTCACCGTGACCGATTCCAAGACCCTCGCGGATCGCATCGAAGATCTGCTTCCCCAGACGCAATGCACGAAGTGCGGCTATGACGGCTGCCGTCCGTACGCCGACGCGATCGCCGCCGGCAACGCGAACTACAACCAGTGCCCGCCCGGCGGCGCCGAAGGCATCGCGCGCCTCGCGCGCCTGCTCGGCAAGCCGGTGATCCCGCTGAACCCCGTCAACGGCACCGAGCATCCGCGCGCCGTCGCGTTCATCGACGAAAGCCTGTGCATCGGCTGCACGCTGTGCATGCAGGCATGCCCGGTCGATGCGATCATCGGCGCACCGAAACAGATGCACACGATCGTCGAATCGCTGTGCACGGGCTGCGACCTGTGCGTGCCGCCCTGCCCGGTCGACTGCATCGCGATGGTCCCCGTGACCGACGAGCGCACCGGCTGGGACGCGTGGTCGCAGGAACAGGCGGACGCCGCGCGCGAACGCCACGACCGCCGGCTCGCCCGCCAGCGTCGCGAACGCGAGGCCGCCGAAGCGCGCGCCGCCGCCCGCCGCGCGGCCAGTGCCGGTGCGGCCAAGGCGGCGCCGGCCGCGGCGCCGGCTGGCACACCGGGCGCCGCCCCGGCCGACGACGCCGACGCGAAGAAACGCGCGATCATCGCCGCCGCGCTCGAACGCGCCCGCAAGAAGAAGGAAGAACTGTCCGAACAAGGCGCCGCGCCGAAGAACACCGAAGGCGTGAGCGCGGCCGTGCAGGCGCAGATCGACGCGGCCGAAGCCCGCCGCAAGCGGCTCGCCGAACAGCAGGCGCAGCGCGACGCCGAAGCTGCGGCTGCCCGCGACGACCGCGACGTTCCGAACAACGACGACCAAAGCGACCCGGCCGCGCCGCCCGACAAGAACCGTCCATGAACGCCACCAAACGACGCGCGATCTACGAAACGCTGCAGAGCCTCAATCCGCATCCGACCACCGAGCTCGAATACACGACGCCGTTCGAGTTGCTGATCGCGGTGATGCTGTCCGCGCAGGCGACCGACGTGTCGGTCAACAAGGCGATGCGCAAGATGTTCCCGGTCGCGAACACCCCGCGACAAATCGTCGCGCTCGGTGAAGAAGGCGTCGCCGACTACATCAAGACGATCGGCCTGTACCGCACCAAGGCGAAGAACGTGATCGCGGCGTGCAACATCCTGCTCGAGCGCTACGACGGCGAGGTGCCGGCCGATCGCGAAGCGCTCGAGAGCCTGCCGGGCGTCGGTCGCAAGACCGCGAACGTCGTGCTGAACACCGCGTTCGGGCAGCCGACGATCGCGGTCGACACGCATATCTTCCGCGTCGCGAACCGCACGGGGCTCGCGCCGGGCAAGGACGTACGGGCCGTCGAGGCCGCGCTCGAGAAGTTCACGCCGAAGGAATTCCTGCAGGACGCGCATCACTGGCTGATTCTGCACGGTCGCTACGTGTGCAAGGCCCGCAAGCCCGAATGCTGGCACTGCGCGATCGAGCCGCTGTGCGAATTCCGGCCGAAGACACCACCGCCGAACGAGTGAGCGCCGGCCGCGGCCGACGCGCCTCACGCGGCCGGCCTGGCCGTGCGCGGCCCGCGGCGCGACCCGCAAGCGCCGGTGCGGCGCCCACGACTTTCCCCGTTTCCGCTGCTTATGCGTTGGACGTCGCCGTCGCGTCGTCGGCCGCCGCGCCGCCCGCGCGCACGAGCGCCAGCACGGCCGCGAGGATCGCGACGCCGCCGGCCCACTGCAACGGCGACAGCGCCTCGCCGAACAGCAGCGCCGCGAGCGCGACCGTCACGACCGGCTCGAGCGTCGACAGCATCGACGTGCGCGCAGCCCCCAGCCGCTCGAGCCCGGCGAAGAACGCGAGCATCGCGGCGACCGTCGACACCAGCGCGATCGCGAGCATCGACGCCCAGCCGGCGGCCGTCGCCGGCCAGCGCGGCGGCGCGCCGAACGCCGCGGTCCGCACGATCGCTATCGCGACGAGCGTCGCGGTCGCCGACAGGCAGATGATCGCGGTGGTCGCGAGCGGATCGACGCCGCGCGTCGCCTTCGTGCCGCCGACGATGTACAGCGAATAGATCACCGCGGCGGCCAGCGCGAGCGCGATGCCGAGCGGCTCGCCGTGGCCGCCGCCGACCATCAGCGCGGAGCCCGCGACACAGAGCACGAGCGCGATCGCCTTCGCGCGCGTGAGGCGCTCGCCGAGCCACCATGCGGCCAACAGCGTGACGAAGGCCGGATACAGGTACAGCAGCAGCGCGACGAGGCTCGCCTGCGCATGCTGGAGCGCGCTGAAATAGCAAAACGACTGCCCGACGTAGCCAAGTGCACCCATCGCCACGAGCGGCGCGAGCGCGCGGCCGCGCGGCCATGCGACGCGGCGGTGCCGGGCGATCGCGGCCAGGACCGCGCCGCCGATCGCGAAGCGCACGATCAGCAGCCCGAGCACGTCGACGCCGGCCGCATACGCGTAGCGGCCGAAGATCGCCATCGCGCCGAATGCGGCGGCGGACAGCGCGACGTAGAGCGCGCCCTGCAGCGCGGCGGACGATGAGCGGACGGTGGCGGACATGATGTAAGTGGGCAAGTGCGACGACGGGAATCGTCGGAGTGTAGCGGCCCGCTGGCCGGCAGCCTAGCCCTCGCTTACCTGTTGCGCCGCGCCGCAGCCCGCGCCGGCCGACGCGGATCGACGTCGCCGCGCTACGCCACGGTGCGCCCCCCGCCCGCCGCCAGCGCCATGCGCCGACCCGGCGTACAATGCGCGACGCGGCATGACGCCGCCCGAATCACGACGCGTCCCCACCATGTTCAATCCGAGTCGCGACGAAGTCCGTCGCTTTTTCACCGAGACCTGGCGCAAGCAGCGCGCCGGCGAGATCCTGACGCCGCTGGAAGCGATGGCGGCCGACTGGATCGTCGAGCATCCCGAATACCACGACGACCTCGCGGACGCCGACAGCGCCGCCGCGCGCAACTACACGCCCGAGGAAGGCCGCACGAACCCGTTCCTGCACCTGTCGATGCACCTCGCGATCAGCGAGCAGTTGTCGATCGATCAGCCGCCCGGCATCCGCGCCGCGCACGACAAGCTGGCCGCGAAGCTCGATTCGACCCACGAGGCGCAGCACATGATCATGGAATGCCTCGGCGAGACGATCTGGGAAGCGCAACGCACCGGCACGCCGCCCGATACCGACGCGTACCTGCAGCGCATCCTGCGCCGCGCGTCGCGCGACTGAGCGCCGCGGACAAAAAAATACCCCGCCGCGGCGGGGTATGCTGGCTGCACGGACCGGCAAGGTCCGGCGCGCTTACTTCTTGAAGACGAGATCGGTCTCTTTCAGCGACTCGATGTAGGCGGCAATGTCCTTCATGTCGCTGACCGACAGGTTCTGCACCTGCGCCTGCATGATCGCGTTGTTGCGACCGAGCAGCGGGTTCGTCAGCCCCATCTGGTACTGGCGCATCGCCCACACGAGGTAGTCGGCGTGCTGGCCCGCGAGGCGCGGATACTCCGCGTTGATCGGCTTGTTCAGCTGCGCGCCGTGGCAGGCCGCGCAGTTGTGCGACTCGACCAGCTCCTTGCCCTTCGTGGTGTCCGCCGCATGCGCGGTACCGATCGCGAGGCCGGCCGCCAGTGCAACCGCCGCCGTCTTGAATGCGTTGTTCATGAATGCTCCTGTCCCGCCGGTCAGATCGGCGGCGCGCGCTTTACTTGTAGGGATTGTCCTTCGTGTCGGCCTTCTGGGCGGCGTAGTAGGCCGCCAGATCCGCGATGTCCTGGTCCGTCAGCGAACCGGCGATCGCGTTCATCGACGGGAAATGACGATCCTTCTTGCGGTAGGCCTTCAGCGCGTTCTCGAGGTATTGCTGGTTCTGGCCGCCGAGGACCGGCACCCGGTAGACCTCCGGGTACGCCGCGCGGTAATCCTGGATGCCGTGGCAACCGATGCACATGGCGGCCTTGCTCGCCCCGTCCTTCGGGTTGCCGACCACACCGGCCGCCTGCGCGCTGCCCGCGAGCGCCACGAGCGCTGCGACAACGACGTGTTTGCCGACGAATTTGTTCATAGCTCTTGTAACCTAGCTTGAGGGGAAACTGGCGCCGAAGCGGCAACGGCCCGCGCCGTTTTGCTTGTCGGTCGCCACGCAGGCCAAAAAAAACGGCCAGATTGTACCGCGTCGGCGGGGAATGCGTCCATACGGCGCCCCGGTCCGCCCCGCCGCAGCCCCGCAACGATACGCGGCCCCGGGCCAACCGGACAGCCCTTCTGACTTATACTGGGTTTTTTTGCGACCAGGAAAGAGCGCCGCCATGCGTTTCGAAGGATCCTCGCACTACGTCGCCACCGACGACCTGAAGCTCGCGGTCAACGCCGCGCTGACGCTGCAACGGCCGCTGCTGATCAAGGGCGAGCCCGGCACCGGCAAGACCATGCTCGCCGAGGAAGTGGCGGCCGCGCTCGACATGCCGCTGTTGCAGTGGCACATCAAGTCGACGACGAAGGCGCAGCAGGGCCTGTACGAATACGACGCGGTATCGCGGCTGCGCGACTCGCAGCTCGGCGACGAGCGCGTGAAGGACATCTCGAACTACATCGTGAAGGGCGTGCTGTGGCAGGCGTTCGACGCCGAGCACCCGAGCGTGCTGCTGATCGACGAGATCGACAAGGCCGACATCGAATTCCCGAACGACCTGCTGCGCGAGCTCGACCGGATGGAATTCCACGTGTACGAGACGCGCGAGACGGTACGCGCGAAGCACCGCCCGCTCGTGATCATCACGTCGAACAACGAGAAGGAACTGCCCGACGCGTTCCTGCGCCGCTGCTTCTTCCACTACATCCAGTTTCCCGATCCGTCGACGATGCAGCAGATCGTCGCGGTCCACTTCCCGCACATCCGCGAGGAGTTGCTGCGCGCGGCGCTCGAGAGCTTCTTCGAGTTGCGCGCCGTGTCCGGGCTGAAGAAGAAGCCGTCGACGTCCGAACTGCTCGACTGGCTGAAGCTGCTGCTCGCCGAGAACATCCCGGCCGACGCACTGCGCGGCGCCGACGCGAAGCAGATCGTGCCGCCGCTCGCGGGCGCGCTGCTGAAGAACGAGCAGGATCTGAGCCTGCTCGAGCGGCTCGTCTACATGAACCGGCACAACCGGTAACCCACCCGCGAAGGCCCGGCCATGCTGCTCAATTTCTTCTACGCGCTGCGCGCAGCCAAGCTGCCCGTCTCGGTGAAGGAATACCTGACGCTGCTCGAATCGCTGAAGGCCGGGCTGATCTCGCCGTCGATCGACGCGTTCTACTTCCTCGCACGAATGACGCTCGTCAAGGACGAGCAGTACTTCGACAAGTTCGACCAGGCGTTCGGCGCGTATTTCCATGGCGTGTCCGCGTTGCCGTCCGAAGCGTTCGACATTCCGCTCGACTGGCTCGAGAAGCGTCTCGAGCGCGAGCTGTCGCCGGAGGAAAAGGCGCAGATCGAAGCGATGGGCGGCCTCGACAAGCTGATGGAGCGCCTGAAGGAACTGCTCGACGAGCAGAAGGAACGCCACGAAGGCGGCAACAAGTGGATCGGCACCGGCGGCACGTCGCCGTTCGGGCACGGCGGCTACAACCCCGAAGGCGTGCGCATCGGCGGCCCGTCGAACGGCAACCGCACCGCGGTCAAGGTGTGGGAGGCGCGCGCCTACCGCGACTACGACGATTCGGTCGAGATCGGCACGCGCAACATCAAGGTCGCGTTGCGGCGCCTGCGCCGCTTCGCGCGCGAAGGCGCGGCCGAGGAACTCGACCTGCCCGGCACGATCCGCAGCACGGCCGCGAACGCCGGCTGGCTCGACTTGCGGATGGTGCCCGAGCGCCACAACAACGTGAAGGTGCTGATGCTGCTCGACGTCGGCGGCTCGATGGACGATCACATCAAGCGCACCGAAGAGCTGTTCTCGGCCGCGAAGGCCGAATTCAAGCACCTGGAGTTCTACTACTTCCACAACTGCGTGTACGACCACCTGTGGAAGAACAACCGCCGCCGCCACTCGGAGCGCACCGCGACGTGGGACGTGCTGCACAAGTTCACGCCCGATTACAAGCTGATCTTCGTCGGCGACGCGACGATGAGCCCGTACGAGGTGCTGCAGCCCGGCGGCTCGGTCGAATACAACAACCCGGAAGCCGGCGCCGTCTGGCTGCGCCGCCTCGCGGACCAGTTCCCCCACCATGCCTGGCTGAACCCCGAGCCCGAGCGGCTATGGGAGTACCGGCAATCGGTCGCGGTGATCCGCGATCTGCTCGGTCAGCGCATGTATCCACTCACGCTCGCGGGCCTCGAAACCGCGATGCGCGCACTCAGCAAATAACGAACCCGCCCTATAGACACGAAGGCCGCGTCCAGGCGGCCTCCCCCGGAGATAGCATGAACCCTTCGCCCACCGCGAGCGCTGGCCGCGCCGGCGGCCGCCGCTTTTTCACCGATACGTCCGTCTCGACGCTCGTCGCCGGCTTCGTCGCGATGATGACAGGCTACACGAGCTCGCTCGTGCTGATGTTCCAGGCCGGCCGCGCCGCGCACCTGACCGACGCCCAGATCTCGTCATGGATCTGGGCGCTGTCGATCGGCATGGCGCTGACGACGATCGGCCTGTCGCTGCGCTTTCGCGCGCCCGTCGTGGTCGCCTGGTCGACGCCCGGCGCCGCGCTGCTGATCGCGTCGCTGCCCGGCGTGCCGTACGCCGAGGCGATCGGCGCGTTCGTCGTGTGCGCGCTGCTGCTGACCGCGATCGGCGTGAGCGGGCTGTTCGACACGCTGATGCGGCGCATTCCGGCCGGCATCGCGGCCGCCTTGCTCGCCGGCATCCTGTTCGAGATCGGCATCGAGATCTTCCGCGCCGCGCAGTTCCAGACCGCGCTCGTGCTCGCGATGTTCTTCACCTACCTGATCGTCAAGCGGCTCGCGCCGCGCTACGCGATCGTCACGACGCTGATCGTCGGCACCGCCGTGGCCGGCGGCCTCGGCCTGCTCGACTTCAGCCGCTTCCATATCGCGCTCGCGCAGCCCGTGTTCACGATGCCCGCGTTCTCGATCGCATCGATCGTCAGCATCGGCATTCCGCTGTTCGTGGTCGCGATGGCGTCGCAGAACGTGCCGGGCATCGCGGTGCTGCGCGCGGACGGCTATTCGACGCCGTCGTCGCCGCTGATCGCGACCACCGGCCTCGCATCGCTGCTGCTCGCGCCGTTCGGCTCGCACGGCGTGAACCTCGCGGCGATCACCGCCGCGATCTGCACGGGCCCCGAAGCGCACGAGGATCACGCGAAGCGCTACACGGCCGCCGTGTGGTGCGGCACGTTCTACCTGATCGCCGGGATCTTCGGCGCAACCATCGCCGCGCTGTTCGCGGCGCTGCCGAAGGCGCTCGTCGTGTCGGTCGCCGCGCTCGCGCTGTTCGGCTCGATCATGAGCGGGCTCGCGAACGCGATGCAGGACGTGAAGCAGCGCGAAGCAGCGCTCGTCACGTTCATGGTCACCGCGTCGGGCCTCACGCTGCTGTCGATCGGCTCGGCGTTCTGGGGGCTCGTCGCGGGGATCGTCACGCAGGTGATCCTGAACGCGCGGCGCCCCGCATAGCGCCGCATGGCGCGGGCCCGCACCGCAAACGGCACGCCGAAACGTGCGCGACGCGATTCGGGCCTAGAATAGTGGACCGGAGGCGGCGCCCGGCGCCGCCTCGCTTCGCTGCCGCGCTCGCGCGGCCCGTGAGAACCCCGGCGCCTTGCGCCCTCCTCCCGAATCGCCATGACTACCGCACTCGACCAGCTGAAGCAGTACACGACCGTCGTCGCCGACACGGGCGATTTCCAGCAGCTTGCGCAATACAAGCCGCAGGACGCGACCACGAACCCGTCGCTGATCCTGAAGGCCGTCCAGAAGGACGCATACAAGCCGATCCTCGAGAAAACCGTCCGCGATCACCGCGACGAAAGCACCGATTTCATCATCGACCGCCTGCTGATCGCATTCGGCACCGAGATCCTGAAACTGATCCCGGGCCGCGTGTCGACCGAGGTCGATGCACGCCTGTCGTTCGACACGCAGCGTTCGATCGACAAGGGCCGCGAGCTCATCAAGCTGTACGAAGCCGCCGGTATCGGCCGCGAGCGCATCCTGATCAAGCTCGCGTCGACGTGGGAAGGCATTCGCGCGGCCGAGGTGCTGCAGAAGGAAGGGATCAAGTGCAACATGACCCTGCTTTTCTCGCTGGTCCAGGCCGCCGCATGCGCGGAAGCCGGCGCGCAACTGATTTCGCCGTTCGTCGGCCGCATCTACGACTGGTACAAGAAGCAGGCCGGCGCCGACTGGGATGAAGCGAAGAACGGCGGTGCGAACGATCCGGGCGTGCAGTCGGTGCGACGCATCTACACGTACTACAAGACGTTCGGCTACAACACCGAAGTGATGGGCGCGAGCTTCCGCACGACGAGCCAGATCACCGAACTCGCGGGCTGCGACCTGCTGACGATCAGCCCCGATTTGCTGCAGAAGCTGCAGGAAAGCAACGACACGGTGGCACGCAAGCTGTCGCCGGACGCGCTGCTGGACAAGCCGACCGAGCGCGTCGCCATCGACGAGGCGTCGTTCCGCTTCCAGTTGAACGACGAAGCGATGGCAACGGAAAAACTGGCCGAAGGCATCCGCGTGTTCGCCGCCGACGCGGTGAAGCTCGAGAAGCTGATCGATGCGCTGCGCTGAACCGCGTTGCGCGTGACGGCTGTCAGTTGAACTGTCAGCAAGCCTGACAACAGCCGTCAGCAAGCGTGGCAAACGGCCGCGAACTGCGTGTTCGCGGCCGTTTTTATTTTTCATTCCATCGTCAAGCGCGCGCACTACAATCCACGTCACGAGTGCGCCGGCCGCATCCCGGCGTGCTCTTCCCGGTCAATCTTGGAAGTCCCCGTGCCGGCACCGACACGCCGGCCCGGTCAACAGGAGACAACGATGCAAGTCCAACCGTATCTGACGTTCTACGGCCGCGCGGAAGAGGCCCTTCAGTTCTACGAAAAGGCGCTCGGCGCGAAGACGATGTTCAAGATGCACTTCAAGGACGCGCCGCCGAATCCCGACTACCCGATGTCGCCGGAGATGAGCGACAAGGTGATGCATGCGAGCTTCACGATCGGCGACTCGATGATCATGTGCTCGGACGGCGACTGCAGCCAGCCGGGCGGCACGCATTCGGGTTATTCGCTGTCGCTGAACCCGGCGACGGTCGAGGAAGGTCAGAAGCTGTTCAATGCGCTCGCCGACGGCGGCGAAGTGACGATGCCGTTCGGCAAGACGTTCTGGGCGCTCGGCTTCGGGATGGCGAAAGATCGTTTCGGCGTGCACTGGATGGTCAACGTCGAAGACCTCTCGCAACGCGAGGATCTCGCGAAACGCGCGGGACAGTAACGCACCCGCGCCGCCCGGACCGCCGCGCAAGCGCCGGGATCCGGGCGGCCTCGCTACTTGCGCAGCACTTCCGCCAGCGCCCGCTCCAGCGTGCCGTTCGAATGGCACGCGACGCGCGCGCTCTTCTGCTTGCCGGCCGCGACCACGCTGGCCGTGCCCGCGACGTCGATCGACACGGTCACGCCTTGCGTGGCGTCGTCGATGCGCGTCACGACCTTCAGCGTATGCGTCACGTTCGACGTCTGCTTCAGCGCGGAGCAATCCAGGAAATTGCCCGCGTTCGGATAATCGGCATAGGCGGCGGCCAGAAGGCCCGCGTCGCGATCGCTGACGCGCACGGCAAGCTTGTGGTCCGCATAGAACTGCGCGACGGCCGTCCATACTTCGTCGTACTTGCGATTGCCGATCACGATGCCCGATGCATCGTCGGCGCCGTGCGCGCGGTCGGACGTATCCTGCTGCTCCGACGGCGCATCGCGCGCCGCGTACCGCTGTCTAGGACCGTAGACTGAAATGCAGCCGGCGAGCATCGCGCACAGCATCGCGGCCGGCAAGATCGTTTTCATCGGGCCCACCATCACCGGTAATACATGTTCGCGCAGCCGGCGAGCAGGATCGGGGCGACGAGCACCCACATCAACAGGACTCTCATCGTTGGCCTCACCGGTAGTACGCGTTCACACAACCGGCAAGCGCGGCGCACCACAGGCCGAGCACCAGCAACCCCATCTTCATCATTGCATCCCTCATGTAGTCGAATCGTGTCGAGATCGAATCACCCGGCGTGGGCCGGGCGGGACGCAATATTGACAATCGGCAAGCGCCTCTTCCAATCGGTCATACACCGATTTTCACCGCGGCGCGGTCGTCCTAGAATCGCTTGGAGATCAACGAGAACGGAAGCACGGCCGCACGGGGCGTTCGCGGCGGACCATGCAAAACGCCCGCGATTTGCGTCGCGGGCGCCGTGTCGAAACTGCAACAGCTCGGGTACGTTCAGCTCTCGACGACGTCGAGGTAATCCTCCGGCCGCGTGCGGTCCTCCGCATGCGCCATGCCCATCGCGCGCACCAGCACGCTGACCACCACCGACACCACGAGGTTCACGACCAGCGACCACACGGCCGCATAGCCGGGGATCGCAAGGCCGAACAGGTGGATCGTGAAGATCGAGCTCGCAAGCTTCAGCGACACCGCCATCCACGTGCCGCACACGATGCCCGCCGCCCAGCCGGCCAGCAGGCCGCGGTGGTCGAGCAGCCGCGTGTACAGGCCGAGCACGATCGCGGGCAGCGTCTGGATGATCCAGATCCCGCCGAGCAGCTGCAGCTGGATCGCATAGGTCAGCGGCAGCCCGAGGATGAACGCCACCGCGCCGACCTTCACGATCAGCGACACGAGCTTCGCGACGTGCGTCTCCTGGTCGTGCGTCATGTTGCGGTTCACGAACTCGCGGTGGATGTTGCGCGTGTACAGGTTCGCGGCCGCGATCGACATGATCGCCGCCGGCACCAGCGCGCCGATGCCGATCGCCGCGAACGCGACGCCGACGAACCACGACGGGAAATACTCGAGGAACAGCGCGGGCACCGCGAAGTTCGGGCCGAACGCCTTGAAGTACGGCGCGTACTGCGGCATGTCCTTCACGCCCGCGGCGAGCGCCATGTAGCCGAGCAGCGCGAGCAGGCCGAGCACGAACGAGTACGCGGGCAGCATCGCCATGTTGCGGCGGATCGAGTTGCCCGACGCCGACGACAGGATCGCCGTGACCGAGTGCGGATACAGGAACAGCGCGAGCGCGGAACCGATCGCGAGTGTCGCGTAAGCGCTGTAGCCGTTCAGGCTCGCCGCGTCGGGCGCCTTCAGCAGCAGCTTCGCCGGCGGCACCGACGCGAAGATATGGCCGAAGCCGCCGAGCTTCGCCGGGATCACGATGACCGCCGCGGCAATCGTGATGTAGATCAGGATGTCCTTCACGATCGCGATCATCGCGGGCGCGCGCAGCCCCGACGTGTACGTGTATGCGGCGAGGATCGCGAACGCGATGATGAGCGGCAGATCGCCGATGAAGCCGGTCGTGTCGAAACCGAGCGCGCCGATCACGACTTCGATGCCGACGAGCTGCAGCGCGATGTACGGCATCGTCGCGAGGATGCCCGTCACCGCGATCGCGAGCGCGAGCATCCGGCTGCCGTAGCGCGCGTTGACGAAGTCGGCGGCCGTCACGTAGCCGTGCCGCTTCGCGATGCTCCACAGCTTCGGAAACACGACGAACGCGAACGGATAGATCAGGATCGTGTACGGCAACGCGAAGAAGCCCATCGCGCCGGCGCCGAACACGAGTGCGGGCACCGCGACGAACGTATAGGCCGTGTAGAGGTCGCCGCCGAGCAGGAACCACGTGACGATCGTGCCGAAGCGGCGTCCGCCGAGGCCCCATTCGTCGAGGTGGGCGAGATCGCCGCGCCGCCAGTTCGCGGCCAGGAAGCCGATGATCGTGACGCCGATGAAGAGCAGGACGAAGACGAAGGTTGCGCCGAGGTTCATCGCGCACCTCCTTGCGGGCCGCTCGCCTTCCACGCGTTCTTGGTCTTGAAATACACGAACGCGGTGATCACCGCGCTAATGAACACCCACAGCAACTGGTACCAGTAGAAAAACGGAAAACCCAACCATTGCGGTTCGATCTTGCTGTACGACGGCACCCAGACCATCGCGATCAGCGGCAGCACCAGCAGCCAGAGCCAGCGCTTGGCGGCCCGATTGGCGTCGGCATCGTGAGCCATGACGTCTCCTCATCTTTCCCGGTTATCGATCTTGTCAAGCGGGTACGGCGGCGAGAGGAGGGGCAAAACGGGTAAGCTGCGGCTCCCCTGGCTTCGCGCCAGTATAGGAGCCGCGAGCGAGCGGTCAAGCAGGGGCGAACCCGAGGTGATCCGCCCCCAGTCAAGTTGGTTGCACCGGCATGCGACCGGTGCATGAGCGTCAGATCGCGAACGAGGATTCGCGTGCGCCGATCGTTTCTTTCAAAGCTTTCACCCACTTGCGCGCGGGCAGCTTCAGCGTGTCCTCGATCAGCTTCGCGCGGGCCTCCAGCTGCGCGAACGACACGTCGAGCGCAGGGCCCGAGAACGCAATCGCGATCCGGTTGCCGTCGTGCACTTCCGGCAGCGCGATCACGCGATGGTCGAACGCCGCGTTCAGATGCTTCATGTTGCGCACGAAGCTCGGATGGTCGCCGAACAGGTTGATCGTCGCGATGCCCGCGTCGGCGAGGCAGCCGCGCACCGCGCGGTAGAACGCGACGCTGTCGAGCACCGGACCGCGCGCGGTCGCGTCGTACAGGTCGATCTGCAGCGCGCCCGTCGTGCCGCGGTTGGCCGGATCGTTGACGAAATCCCATGCGTCGGCTTCGTGCACGACGAGGCGTGCGTCATCGGGCGGCAGCGCGAACATCGTGCGCGCCGCGACGATCACGGCCGGGTTCAGTTCGACGGCCTCGACCTTCGCGTGCGGCAGGAAGCGGTGCGAGAACTTGGTCAGCGCGCCGGTGCCGAGCCCGAGCTGGACGATCCGCTCGGGCGTTTCGAGGAACAGCAGCCACGCCATCATCTGCTGCGCGTATTCGAGCTCGATGTGCAGCGGCTTCGAGATCCGCATTGCACCCTGCACCCATTCGGTACCGAAGTGCAGGAAGCGCACGCCGCGCTCTTCGGAGAACGTGACGGGCGCGAAGCGCGGCTTGCGCGGCGCCTCGAGGACGGGCACGTCGTCGTGTTCGTCGATCTCCGGACGGCGCTTCACGCGCGCCGGCTGGAGTTTTTCGGAGCCGTTGTAGGCGGCCGGCTTGCGTTGCTTGAACGCGCGCGCCTCGGCGGACGCGCGCTTGATCAGTCGGGTCATGATTGAATCTCGCTGGGTGACGCTGGATGAGCGGACGAGAGGATAGCATTGGTGGGCGATGGCGGCCGTGCCGCCTGCCCTGCCCTGCATGACTTCGAATCCGGTTGGCGTTACGCTGCGCTCGGTGATCGAAGGAGAACGCATGAATCCGAACGACAAAAGGATCTGGTTTCCGGCGAAGCGCTACGGATGGGGATGGGGGTTGCCGATTGCCTGGCAAGGCTGGGTCGTACTGCTGCTGTTCGCGATCGGGATCATCGCGAGCGCGTGGCTCGCGCCGCCGCACCGGTCGCCGATCGCATACGCTGCATGCGTCGCGGTGTTGGTCGCGCTGTTGACCGCCGTTTGCTGGATCAAGGGCGAAAAGCCCAGGTGGAGATGGGGCAAGGACGACTGAGCGCCGCGGCGACGGCCGCGCGCGATCCTGATCGATGTCAGGCGAGAATCGCCCGCCACTGCACCAGCTTCTGCTCGAACGACAGCATCGCATTCGCCGGACTCGACGACGGCAGCACCAGCGTGTCGTACCCGGCCTGGCCGATCACGTCGGCAAACCGCCCCGCCGTCTTGCCGTTGAAACACACTTTCTTCAGCAACGGCGCATGCGCGCGCAACGACGCAAAGTCGTTCGGCTTCGCATTCCGGATCGCAGAATCGAGACTGCCTTGCCGGTGGCACGCGTCGAGGACGTCCCAGATGCCGATGCCGTGCGAAAGCACGCGCTCGAGCCGCGCGTCGTACACGAGCTCGTGCAGCCCCGGCTCGCCGAGCACCGCCCCGAGCAACCGCCAGAACTGGTTGCGCGGATGCGCGTAGTACTGCGCGGCATCGAGCGACGCCTCGCCCGGAAAGCTGCCGAGAATCATCGTGTGCGTATGCGGCCCGACGACCGGCGGAAAGCCCTGCAGCATCACGCCGCTCCGCGTGGCCCGACGGATCGCGGCCCGTCGCCGTGCGCATCGAGATGGCGCCACAGCGCGGGGAGCATGCATTCGGTGACCATCAACGGCTTGCCGTGCCGCTGGAACACCGAGCGCCGCGCGGCGAACGCATGCGGCGCCCGCGCGCCCTGCAACGCATGGCTCGCGAGCGCATACAGCGGATGACCGGCGATCACGCGCCGGCTGACGAGCGTGGAGCGCTCCACCTGCGGATCGCTGTACAGCAGCTCCGCGAGCGGCCGCGTGCGCAACCGCCGCATCGCCTGCCAGACACCCTTGCTGGCCGCGAGCGGCGCGATGCTGTGCGCGGCGACGTACGGCATGCCGTCGACCGACAGGATCACCTCGCGCACCCACATCGGCGCGCGCGGCGCACTGTCGAGCGCGTCCGGTTCGTCGAACCACGGACAGTCGACGGCCTCGCGCGTCACGCGCACGCTCACGCTGCCGAGCCGCGCCAGATGCGCGGTCAGCGAACCGCCGCGCGTCAGCCAGTCGCGCTGATCGAGCGTGCAGCCGGGCCGGGGCGTTTCGCGCCAGCCCGCCCGTGCGCCGTCGAATCGCATCCGCGCGTTCACGCGGTGCGCGACAGCAGCAGCGCGTTGGTCCGCTTCACGAAGCTCGCCGGATCGTCGAGCATCCCGCCTTCGGCCAGCAACGCCTGGTCGAACAGCAGGTGGCACCAGTCGCCGAAATTGGCGCTGTCGGCGTTCAGCTGCTTCACGAGCGCGTGCTCCGGGTTGATCTCGAGGATCGGCTGCATCGCCGGCGCGTTCTGGCCGGCCGCCTTCAGCATCCGCTGCAGGTAGCCGCTCATGTCGTTGTCGTCCGCGACGAGGCACGACGGCGAATCGGTCAGGCGGAACGTGACGCGCACTTCCTTCACCTTGTCGCCGAGCGCTTCCTTCATCTTCTCGACGACCGGCTTGATCGCCTCGCCCGCCTGCTCCTGCGCCTTCTTTTCCTCGTCGTTCAGTTCGCCGAGGTCGAGATCGCCGCGGGCCACGCTCGCGAGCGGCTTGCCGTCGAATTCATGCAGGAACGACAGCATCCATTCGTCGACGCGATCGGTCAGCAACAGCACCTCGACGCCCTTCTTGCGGAACACTTCCAGGTGCGGGCTGTTCTTCGCGGCCTGCCACGTATCGGCGGTCACGTAGTAAATCTTGCTCTGCTCGGGCTTCATGCGCGACACGTAGTCGGCGAGCGACACGTCCTGCGCGTCGGTATCGCCGTGCGTCGATGCGAAGCGCAGCAGCTTCGCGATCCGCTCGCGGTTCGCGTGATCCTCGCCCAGACCTTCCTTCAGCACCTGGCCGAACGCGCTCCAGAACGTCTTGTACTTCTCCTTGCCGGCGTCCTCTTCCGCGTTCGCGAGTTCCTCGAGCATCGACAGCGCGCGCTTGGTCACGCCTTCGCGGATCGCCTTCACGTCGCGGCTTTCCTGCAGGATTTCACGCGACACGTTCAGCGGCAGGTCGGCCGAATCGACGACGCCCTTCACGAAGCGCAGGTATTGCGGCAGCAGCTGCTCGGCGTCGTCCATGATGAACACGCGCTTCACGTACAGCTTCAGGCCGCCGCGGTAATCGCGGTTCCAGAGGTCGAACGGCGCGTGCGCCGGCACGAACAGCAGCTGCGTGTATTCGCTGCGGCCCTCGACGCGGTTGTGGGTCCACGTGAGCGGATCCTGGTGATCGTGCGCGATGTGCTGGTAGAACTGCGTGTACTGCTCGTCGGTGACGTCGCTCTTCGAACGCGTCCAGAGCGCGCTCGCCTGGTTGACGGTCTCGTCCTCGTCCTTCAGGACCATCTCGCCCTTTTCCTGATCCCACTCTTCCTTCTGCATCAGGATCGGCAGCGCGATGTGATCGGAATACTTCTGGATGATCGACTTCAGGCGGTGCGACGACAGCAGCTCGTCCTCGCCTTCGCGCAGATGCAGCGTGATCGTCGTGCCGCGCTGCGCGCGCTCGATCGCATCGATCGTGAAATCGCCCTCGCCCGCGCTTTCCCAGCGCACGGCTTCGTTCGCCGGCAGGCCGGCGCGGCGCGTCTCGACGGTGATCCTGTCCGCGACGATGAAGCCCGAGTAGAAGCCCACGCCGAACTGGCCGATCAGCGCCGCGTCCTTCTGCTGGTCGCCGGACAGCTTCGTGAAGAATTCCTTGGTGCCCGAACGCGCGATCGTGCCGAGGTTCGCGATCGCCTCGTCGCGGCTCATGCCGATGCCGTTGTCCTCGATCGTGACCGTGCGTGCGGCCTTGTCGAAGCCGATGCGGATGCGCAGATTCGGATCGTTCTCGTACAGCGCGTTGTCCGCGAGCGCTTCGAAACGCAGCTTGTCGGCCGCGTCGGACGCGTTCGACACCAGTTCGCGCAGGAAGATTTCCTTGTTGCTGTAGAGCGAATGAATCATCAGGTGGAGGAGTTGCTTGACCTCTGCCTGAAAGCTCATCGTTTCGTGTGCCATGGATGCTGTTTCCTCTTACATGAACTTGAATGGTGTGGCGCGGGCGCCCGGCGCGCGATGCCGGCGGGCCCGTCAAGGACGACCGCCTGGCGCAAGCGGTTCGCGCGGGTATCTGGGGACGGGCGACCGGATTTCAAGGGGCGGTGCGCCGCCCGCCGTCACGACGCGCGCCGCGCCGCCGCTTCGATATAGCGCGCGAGAAACCCCGGCAGTGCCGGATCGCCGCAGTTCGCGACGTTGAAGCGCGTCCATGTCGACGACGACTGCTGCGGCGAGAACAGGCTTCCCGGCGTCAGCAGGAACCCTTCCTCGTGCGCGGCGGCCGCGAGCGCGTCCGAATCGACGCCCGTGTCGGCCCACAGGAACATCCCCGCCGCCGGCATCGTGAAGAGCCGCAGCCCGGTACGCTCGAGCATCCGCGCGGTCTTGTCGCGCACGCCGTCGAGCCGCGCGCGCAGCCGCTCGACGTGTCGCCGGTAATGCCCTTCGGTCAGGATCTTGTACAACACGCGCTCGTTGAGCTCCGGCGTCGTCATTCCGACCAGCATCTTCTGGTCGGTGACCGCCTTCGCGATCTCCGGCGCGCAGGCGACATAGCCGACCCGCAAATTCGCCGCGAGCGTCTTCGAATAGCTGCCCAGGTAGATCACGCGCTTCAACTGGTCGAGACTCGCGAGTCGCGTGGCCGGATAGCTCGGTGGGCACAGGTCGCCGTACACGTCGTCCTCGACCACGAGGAAGTCGTACGCCTCGGCAAGCTTCAGGATCCGGAACGCCTGCGCGGCGGACAGCGACGTGCCGGTCGGATTCTGCAGCACCGAATTGATCACGAGCATCCTGGGCCGCCACATCTGCACGAGCGTTTCCAGCGCGTCGAGATCGGGGCCGTCGGGCGTATAGGGCATGCCGACCAGTTGCGCGCCCTGCGACGCGAAGCGGCCGAACATCTGGAACCACGCGGGATCGCCGACGATCACCGCATCGCCGGGCCGCACGTAGATCCGCGAGATCAGGTCGATCGCCTGCGTGATGCCCGACACCAGCACGAGCTGCTCGGGCTTCGCGCCGATCTCGACTTCCGCGAGCCGCGTCTGCAATTGCTGGCGCAGCGGCAGGAAGCCCTGCGCGGTGCCGAAACCGAGCATCTGCGCGCCGGACTGGCGCCCGAGCGCGCGCAGCGCGCCGGTAATCAGCTCGCCGTCGAGCCAGCGGCCCGGCAGGTAGCCGAGACCCGGCCCTTTTTCAGGGCTGACGGTATGCAGCATGTTGCGCAGCAGCCAGACGACGTCGATCGTGTTGTGCACGGGCGCGGCCTCGGCCACGCGCGCCACGTTGTCGGCCGGCTGCGGGCCGGTGGCCGTGCGCTCGCGCACGTAGAAGCCCGAGCCGCGTCGCGAGTCGAGATAGCCCTGCGCGACGAGCCGTTCGTACGCTTCCACCACGGTAAAGCGCGACACGCTCTTGTCGAGGGCGAGCTTGCGGATCGACGGCATGCGCATGCCGGGCCGGAACACGCGTTCGTCGATGCGGCGCCGCGCCCACTGGACGAGCTGGTCGACGAGCGTGAGCGTGGCCGTATCGTGCGGCGCGGGAATCTGGGCGAGTGGGACGGTGGACATGAGCGGCGACTCCAACTGTACCGAAGGCTATCGCGCCGATTGTACCGTTACTGTGCCGGTGCCGACGATTACAGTTGACCGGAATGGCGATCGTGCGGCCGCCGTCGCGGCCTTGCCGCACGCGGCGCCGCACCGCCGGGCCCGTATCGCGGCCCGGGCACCGGCCGGTTCCGCAACCGCTCGGCGCATCGCCCGCCTACCATGACACTTTCGCTTCCCGACCGACGTTCATGCCAGCCCGCTCCCTGACCCTCGACCATCTCGTGATCGCCGCGCGCACGCTCGACGAAGGCGTGCGCCATGTCGCCGCGTCGCTCGGCATCGACCCGGCCGGCGGCGGCCGCCATCCGCTGATGCGCACCCATAACGCGCTGTTCGGCGCGTGGGGCGGGTTGTACCTCGAAGTGATCGCGATCGATCCCGATGCGCCCGCCACGGGCGACGACGCCACGCCGCCGCGCGCGCGGCTGTTCGGCCTCGACGATCCCGCGATGCATGCCAGGCTCGCGCAGGGCCCGTTCCTCGCGCATTGGGTCGCACGCGTCGACCGCCCGCGCCAGCTCACGATGTGGCAACGCCAGTACCCGGCGCGCATCGCGCCGGTCGTCGCGATGCGGCGCGGCGACCTGAGCTGGGGTCTCACGGTGCCCGACGACGGCGCGTTCCCCGCTTGGCAAGGCGCCGGCGACGGCCTCGTGCCATCGCTGATCCAGTGGGACAGCCCGCGCCATCCGGCCGAATCGCTGCCGAACGACGGCGTCGCACTGAAGGCGCTCAAGGGCGTCCACCCGCGTGCGGACATCATCCGCGAGCAGCTCGACTGGCTCGGCGCGGGCCATCTGCTCGACCTCGACACCGGCGACGGCCCGCCGGCGCTCGTCGCCGAATTCGACACGCCGCAAGGCGCACGCACGCTGCGCTGAATGCCGCTGCCGCCCCTCGATTACACGAAACCCGCAATACGGAGACACCCATTTCATGAATTCGCGCGAAACCCGGGGCATGCTGCTCGGCCTCATCGGCGTGATGATCTTCAGCCTGACGCTGCCGATGACGCGTATCGTCGTCTCCGAACTCAACCCGCTGCTGAACGGGCTCGGCCGCGCGCTCGCCGCGTCGGTGCCGGCCGGCCTGCTGCTGTGGTGGCGCCGCGAACGGCTGCCGACCCGCGCGCAGTTGAAAAGCCTCGCGGTCGTGTCGGCCGGCGTGATCATCGCGTATCCGGTGTTTTCCGCCTGGGCGATGAAAACCGTGCCGGCCTCGCACGGCGCGGTCGTCAACGGGCTGCAGCCGCTGTTCGTTGCACTGTACGCGGCGTGGCTGTCGCACGAACGGCCGTCGAAGGCGTTCTGGGCCAGCGCGCTGGCGGGCAGCGCGCTCGTGATCGCGTTCGCGCTGCGCGACGGCGGCGGCACGGTGCAGGCCGGCGACGCGCTGATGCTCGTCGCGGTCGGCATCGGCGCGCTCGGCTATGCGGAAGGCGCACGCCTCGCGCGCCAGATCGGCGGCTGGCAGGTGATCTGCTGGGCGCTCGTCGTGTCCGCACCGTTCCTGGTGCTGCCGGTCGGCTGGCTCGCGTGGACGCAGCACGTCGCGCACCCCGCCCCGCTCGCGTTGCGCACGTGGCTCGCATTCGGCTACGTGACCCTTTTTTCGCAATTCATCGGCTTTTTCGCGTGGTACGCCGGGCTCGCCATGGGCGGCATCGCGCGCGTCGGCCAGGTGCAGCTGCTGCAGATCTTCTTCACGATCGCCTTTTCCGCGCTGCTGTTCGGCGAGACGGTGACGCCGTCGACGTGGCTGTTCGCGGCCGCCGTGATCGCGACCGTGATGCTCGGCCGGCGCTCGGCGGTGGCCACGGCCCCGCGTCCCGCTCGCGCCGGTTGATGAGGTGCGCCATAATGTTCGTTTTGCCTGAACGGTTTTGCCCACCCGGCCGCGACGGCCCGGTCGCGCTCCCGCACGCCCACCCGGCCGCGTCGACGCGATCAGCCCGATCGACCTTTCTTGACTGACCACGATATCCGAACGAGGAGACTATGAATCCGAGCGACCTGCATCCGCCGCACTGGCAGCTTTCCGAACGCGCCCGCAAGCTGACGAGCTCTGCGATCCGCGAGATCCTGAAGGTCACGGAACGCCCCGAGGTCATCTCGTTCGCAGGCGGCCTGCCCGCTCCCGCGACGTTCCCGGCCGAACGCATGCGCGCCGCGTCCGACCGCGTGCTGCGCGATGCGCCCGCCGCCGCACTCCAGTACAGCGCGACCGAAGGCTACCTGCCGCTGCGCGAATGGATCGCCGAGCGCTACAGCGTGCGCGTGTCGCAGGTGCTGATCACGACCGGCTCGCAGCAGGCGCTCGACCTGCTCGGCAAGGCGCTGATCGATCCGGACAGCCCGATCCTCGTCGAAACCCCGACCTACCTCGGCGCACTGCAGTCGTTCTCGCTGTACGAGCCGCGCTACGTGCAGGTGCCGACCGACGAGCGGGGCCTGCTGCCCGAAGGCCTCACGCCCGACCTGACGCAAGGCGCGCGCCTGCTGTACGCGCAGCCGAACTTCCAGAACCCGACCGGCCGCCGCCTGCCCGTCGAGCGCCGCCGCGCGCTCGCCGCGTTCGCGCAGTCGAGCCCGTTCCCGGTGCTGGAAGACGACCCGTATGGCGCGCTGAACTACCAGGGCGAGCCGCTGCCGACGATGCTGTCGATGGCGCCCGACCATATCGTGCACCTCGGCACGTTCTCGAAGGTGCTCGCGCCGGGCCTGCGGATCGGCTACATCATTGCCCCCGAGGAACTCCACTTCAAGCTCGTGCAGGCCAAGCAGGCCACCGACCTGCACACGCCGACGCTCACGCAGCGCATCGCGCACGAAGTGATCAAGGACGGCTTCCTCGACGAGCACATCCCGACGATCCGCCAGCTGTACGGCGCGCAATGCGAAGCGATGCTCGCGTCGCTCGCGCGCCACATGCCGGAAGGCGTCACGTGGAATCGCCCGGACGGCGGCATGTTCATCTGGGTGAACCTGCCCGCGCAGATCGACAGCATGAAGCTGCTCGAAGTCGCGGTCGCCAACCACGTCGCCTTCGTGCCGGGCGCGCCGTTCTTCGCGAACGACCCGCAGCAGAACACGCTGCGCCTGTCGTTCGTGACGGTGCCGCCGGAGAAGATCGAGGAAGGCGTCGCGCGTCTCGGCAAGCTGCTGCGCGAGCGTCTCTGATCCCCTTTTTCCTGTCACGACTCTCAACGAGGAATCGAACACATGGCTAACGTCTACGACAAACTGAAGTCGCTCGGTATCGAACTCCCGACCGCCGGCGCACCGGCCGCCGCCTACGTGATGAGCGCGCAAAGCGGCAACTCGGTCTACCTGTCGGGCCACATCGCGAAGAAGGACGGCAAGGTCTGGGCCGGCAAGCTCGGCGCGGATCTGCAGACGGAAGACGGCAAGGCGGCCGCCCGCTCGATCGCGATCGACCTGCTCGCGACGCTGCACGCGCACACCGGCGACCTGAACAAGGTCACGCGCATCGTGAAGCTGATGAGCCTCGTCAACTCGACGCTCGACTTCACCGAACAGCACGTCGTGACGAACGGTGCGTCGGAACTGATCGCCGAAGTGTTCGGCGACGCAGGCAAGCATGCGCGTTCGGCGTTCGGCGTCGCGCAGATTCCGCTCGGCGCGTGCGTCGAGATCGAACTGATCGCCGAAGTCGCGTAACGGGCGCATCGAGATGACCGGTCGTCTCGTCCGCTTCAAGCAGGTCGACGTCTTCACGTCGGTGCCGTTCAAGGGCAACCCGCTCGCCGTCGTGTTCGACGCCGATTCGCTCGGCGACGACGCCATGCTCGAGATCGCCCGCTGGACGAACCTGTCGGAAACGACGTTCGTCTGCACGCCGACCGATCCGGACGCCGACTACCGCGTACGGATCTTCACGACGGCCGGTGAACTGCCGTTCGCCGGCCACCCGACGCTCGGCACCGCGCATGCGTTCCTGGAAAGCGGCGCGCGGCCGCGCACGCCGGGCCGGCTGATCCAGCAGTGCGGGGTCGGCCGGGTCGCGCTGCGCGAGCAGGCCGGCGGCTGGGCGTTCGCCGCGCCGCCGGCCCGCGTCACGCCGCTCGACCGTTCGGACTACGCGGCGCTGGCTGCCGCGTTGCGCAGCGACGCGATCGACCTGGAAGCCGAGCCGTGCGCGGTGGACAACGGCGCGCCGTGGCTGGTCGTGCGGCTGAAGTCGGCCGACGCGTGCATCGGTCTGTCGCCGGATCCGGCCGCGCTGGAGGCGCTCACGCACCGCTACGGCATGGACGGCCTCGCGGTCTACGCGCCGCACGCCGAAGGCGGCCCCGCGACGTTCGAAATCCGCTGCCTGATGACGGGCGGCAACTTCGGCTTCGGCGAGGACCCGGTCACCGGCAGCGCAAACGCCGCGCTGGCCGGGCTGCTGACGCGGCAGGAACGCCGCCCCGGCCCGTCGTATACGGCCCGCCAGGGTACGGCGATCGGCCGCGACGGCCGCATCTCCGTCAGCTATGACGAAGATGGCACCACGTGGATCGGCGGCCACGTCGTCACGGTCGTCGACGGCACCTTCCGGTCGCCCGTGTAACATTTCGCGATGTGCGCTGGCGCCGGCCCGCCCGGCGCCCCTACGATTCGCCCAACTATCGCAAAAACGTTCCAGCCAGTAATATCGGGCCTAATCCGTTGTTTCGGAGGTCTGTCCATGGTTGCGTGTCCCGCGAACGAACAGACGTCGGGACAACCCGAACCATAGCCAGCCATCCTGACGGATGACGCACGCGAGCAGGACGCCGCCCTCTCAGATGAGCTCCGCCCGGTCAAACCACACGCCGCCGACCCGACCGCTGCGCGCGCCGCGCAAGTCGCGCCGGCGCGCGCTGTTCGCGATCCCGCTGCTCGGGATGCTGGCGCTCGCGCTGCTGTGGGCGGTGATCGTCGCGCGGCTGTCGGTCGAAAAAGACAGCGCGTACAAGGAAGCGGCGGCTTCCGCGGCGATCCTGTCGTCCGCGCTCGAACAGCACACGGTCAAGGCCATCCATCAGGTCGACCAGATCACCCGCTTCGTCAAGTTCGAATTCGAGAAATCGCCCGCGCATTTCAACCTCGCGAGCGCGGTCGAAAAAGGCGTCGTGCCGAGCGACACGCTGATCCAGGTTTCGCTCGTCAACGCGAAGGGCGTCCTGTTCGCGAACACGGCCGAACTCCATCCGAAGCCGATCAACCTGGCCGACCGCGAGCACTTCAAGGTCCACCTCGCGCACAACGACGATCGCCTGTACATCAGCAAGCCCGTGCTCGGCCGCGTGTCGAGCCACTGGACGCTGCAGATGACGCGGCGCCTGAACAATCCGGACGGCAGCTTCGCGGGCATCGTCGTGGTGTCGGAAGACCCGAGCTACTTCACGAACGACTTCTACAACAACGCGGCGATCGGCAAGGAAGGCGTGATCGCCGTGGTGTCCGACACGGGCACCGTCCTCGCGCGGCGAACCGGCTCGCTCAACAACGCGCCCGGTGCGTTCTCCGCGTCGGGCGTCTATCCGATCGCCGAGCGCGTGACGGGCACGATCATCGACCCGATCGACGGCGTGACGCGCATCGTGTCGTACCGCCACCTCGACGGCTATCCGCTCGCGGTGATGGTCGGGCTGTCGCAGTCCGAGGAATTCGCGGACTACTACCACACGCGCAACGTCTATCTGCTGATGACGAGCTTCATCACGCTCGCGATGCTCGCGTTCTTCGGCGTCGCGACGGGGTTGATCGGCAAACTGCTCGGCCGCGAGCGCGAGATGACCCAGCTCGCCGAATACGACCTCCTCACCGGCCTCGCGAACCGCTACGCGACGCTGCGCGGGCTGCGCAACGACGTGTCGATGCCGGCCAGCCTGTCGCGGCTCGGCCTGCTGTTCATCGACCTCGACAACTTCAAGACCGTCAACGACACGCTCGGCCACAACGCCGGCGACATCGTGCTGCAGATGACCGCGTCGCGCCTGTCGGATGCCGTCGGCGACGAAGGGTCGCTCGCGCGGATCGGCGGCGACGAGTTCGTCGTCGTGATGAAGGGCGACGACGTCGAACGGCGCGCGGTGCGGCTCGCGGAAGCGATCATCCGGATGTTCGCCGAGCCGTTCGACGTGCGCGGCAGTTCGTTCGTGCTGCACGCGAGCATCGGCATCGCGCTGCACACCGTCGCGAACGAAAGCGAGATCGACCTGCTGAAGAAGGCCGACCTCGCGATGTACAGCGCGAAGGACGCCGGCAAGAACTGCTACCAGTTCTACGCGCCGCACCTGTCGCATCGCGCGGACCACCTGATGCGCTGGGAACAGCAATTGCGCGTCGCGCTCGCCGAGGGGCAACTGTTCCTCGCCTACCAGCCGAAGATCGACCTGACGCACCGCACGATCACCGGCTTCGAGGCGCTCGCGCGCTGGGATCACCCCGAGCACGGCATCATCTCCGCGAACGAATTCATTTCGATTGCCGAGTCGACGGGCCTGATCGTGCCGATCGGCGACTTCGTGATCCGCACCGCGTGCGAACAGATCGCGCGCTGGCGCGACGACGGCCACGACACGCTGACGCTCGCGGTCAACATCTCGCCGGTGCAGTTCTGGCGCGGCGACCTGATCGAGACGATTTCGCAGGCGCTGCAGGACACCGGCATCGAGGCGAACCGGCTCGAAATCGAGATCACCGAGACCGCGATGATGGAATATCCGGAGCTCGTGTCCGAGAAGATCGTCGCGTTGAAGAAGCTCGGCATCCGGATCGCGCTCGACGATTTCGGCACCGGCTATTCGTCGCTGTCGTACCTGCACCGCTTCTCCGTCGATACGCTGAAGGTCGACCGCTCGTTCGTGCAGGCGATCCCGAACGATCGCAGCGTGTGCGTAATGGTGTCGTCGATCGTGCATCTCGCGCGCTCGCTCGGCCTGACGGTGGTCGTCGAAGGCACCGAAACCGAGGAGCAGATCGCGTGGCTGTCCGCGCTCGGCGAGATCGAGGCGCAGGGCTTCCTGTTCTCTCGCCCCGTGCCGGCCGACGCGATCCCGGCGCTGATCGCGCGCTTCGGCGTGCGCGGCGACCGGCCGAGTGTCCTCGCGCACCGCGCAACCGGCAGCACGGGCGCCTGAGCCCGCGGCCCGCGCGGCCATGTTGCGCAGCACACCGATTATTTCGGTTTCCGATCCGGTTGTTTAGTTCATTAACTAGCGTTTTCGCGCATGGCAGTGTCACGATGCGCGGCGGACAATTGGGAGGGCCATCGTGTCGGCGGGCCGCCGGCACGTTTCCACGCGCGAGACCAGGCCCAGCGCCAACAGCACCGTCATGACAACCATCGAAGTCGAAGCGGCCGAACGTGTCGAACAGACACAGGCATCCCTATGGGCCTTGTTCAAGGTCGTGGCCGGCATTTCCGCCGTGTCGTGGGGCGGGCTTTCGATGATGGCGCAGCTCGAACGCCACTACGTCGACCGGTTGCAGCGCATCGAGCCGCACGTGTTCGCCGATCTCGTCGCCCTTGCATGGCTCGTGCCAGGCCCCGTCGGCTGCAATGTCGCGGTGCAGGTCGGCCAGACGCTGCACGGCCGCATCGGCGCATGGATCGCCGGCATCGCGAGCGTGCTGCCGTTCTCCGTGCTGATGACGCTGTTCGCGATCTTCTACCGCACGCCGATCGTGCGCTCGCTCGCCGCGCCGATGCTGATCAATCACTTCGGGATGGTGCTCGCCGCGCTGATCGGCGTCACGTGGGTCAAGCAGTTGCGCACGCTCGCGAGCACGCGGCTCGAACGGGCGATCGCCGCGCTCTCGACGATTCTGCTCGCTTTCGCACATAGTCCGGCCGCTTTCGTCGGGATTCTCTTCGCTGCGTTCGCAGCCGGCTGGCTGACCGGGCCGCCGCAACACGACGCGGTCGACTTCACGCTGTCCAAACGCGACCGCAACCTGCTCGTGCTGCTCGCCGTGCTCGTCGCGCTGTTCGCGCTGCCGCTGCCCGGCGACTACCAGGAGACGCTGCTGTGGCCGCGGCTCGCCGGCGCGGGCATGACGCTGTTCGGCGGCGGCTTCTCCGCGCTGCCCGTGCTCAAGACGCTGTTCGTGTCGCCGGCCACCGGCATCTCCGATCACGACTTCACGCTCGCGTTCGCGCTGTCGCCGGTGTCGCCCGGCCCGCTGCTGAACGTCGTGCCGTTTCTCGGCTACCTGACCGACGGCTGGACCGGCGCGCTGCTCGCGACCGCCGCGCTGTTCATTCCGTCGGGGTGTCTCGTCGTGTTCGCGCAGAACCATCTGTTCCGGCTCAAGCGCCACTCGCGCTTCGAGCATGGGATGCGCCTGCTGCGCGCGGCGACGACGGGTTTTCTCGTCGTCGCCGTCGTGAGGATCCTGCACCGCGAACCGGCCGATCCCGTCTACTGGCTCACGGGCGCCTTCGCGACGCTGTGCTTCGCGCGCTTCAAGGTGCCCGTGTACGCCGTCTACGGTGCGGTCGCGATCGTATGCGGCGGATGGCTGTTGTGGGCCGCCATCGCGCACTGACGGCACCCCCTCCCACCACCGCCGGACGATTGCCGCTCAGCTCGCCTGCACCGCGACGCGGCGCGCGACCCAACGTGCACGCAGCGCGTCGTACGCGAGGTTGAAGCAGAACGTGTACGGCAGGAAGAACAGCACGATGCCGAGGTCGAGCAGCAGCGCCTCGACGAGGCTCACGTTCAGCCACCACGCGGCCACCGGCACCACCATCGCGACGAGGCCGAGCTCGAACACGACCGCGTGCGCGATCCGCATCCCGAGCGTGCGCGTGAGGCCGGCGCGGCGCTCGAAACGGTCGAACAGCGTGTTGAACGTCATGTTCCAGGCCATCGCGATCAGCGACACCATCACCGTCAGCACGCCGACGTGCGACACCGGCATGTCGAGCAGCCACGCGCCGATCGGCGCGCACAGCGCGATCGCCACCAGCTCGAACGTCAGCGCGTGAACGAGGCGTTCCGTCACCGTTTTGTTCATCTGTTTCATGGTTCCCTCCAATTCGGTTGTGCAGCAAATGTCGGCCATTTTGATCGGCGTACATGCATGAATCCAGTTTGATACCATCGGTTTTACCGATACAACGATGTGAGATCCACGCATGCGCCACGCCCCCGAAGCCCTGCTCGCCTTCGCCGAAGCCGCTCTGCTCGGCTCGTTCACGGCCGCCGCGCGCAAGCTCGGCAAGCGCCAGTCGACGGTGTCCGAAGCGATCGCGAACCTCGAGATCGATCTCGGCGTGCAGTTGTTCGACCGCTCGACGCGAACACCGACGCTGACCGATGCCGGACGCGCGCTGTTGCCGCAGGTGCAGCGCGCACTGGAAGCCGGCGCGGCGATCGACCGCACCGCCGCGCGGCTCGCGCAGGGGGAGGAAGCACGGCTGACGCTCGTCGTGTCCGATACGTATCAATCGAAGCGTTACGAGGAAACCTTGATGGCGCTCGAGCGGCGCTTTCCGACGCTGGAACTCGAATGCCAGATTGCCGAACACGAGGACGTGCTCGACCTGATCCAGCAGGGCCGCGCACAGCTCGGGCTGATGGCCGCGCGCGCCGTCTATCCGCCCGATATCGGCGCGGCGACGGTGGCGGAGGAATCGGAGATCGGGCTGTTCGTCGGGCGCACGCACGCGCTGGCGGCCTGCGGCGACGCTGACGTGCCGCATTCGGCGCTGCGCGACGCGCGCGAGCTGCGCCTCAACACGTACGTGAAACCGGAGGATCGCGGCGCCGACGACCGGATCGTCATCGGCACGCAGCGCTGGCTCGCGCCGAGCTACCTGATGCTGCTGGAGATGGCGGTGCTGGGGTTCGGCTGGGCCGAGCTGCCGCGCTGGATGGTCGAGCACTTCGCGCGCGATCGCCTCTGCGAGCTGCGCTCGCGCGGCTGGCCGCGCCGCGTGCGGGTCGATGCGGTGTGGTCGCGCAACCGGCCGCTCGGCCCGGCCGGCGCGTGGCTGCTCGATGCGATGCTGGCCGCGTAGCGGCGCGCGGCATCGCGCCGGCGGCAGGCGCCGAACGGCGCCGCAAGGTCAGGTGTTCGCGATCAGAAGCCGCGCGACAGCACGGCCGCGCCGATCGTCACGACGCCGAGCACGAGGTTGACGACGACGAGCAGGCGCACCGTGTTCACCGCGCGCGCGCCGTCCGGCCAGTTCTGCGCCTGAACCGCGCGGCGGATGCGCGGGAACAGCGCAAAGCGGATGTGGCCGAAGATCAGCATCATCACGACACCGAGCCCCGCCATCGCGTGCAGCGTCCACGTCGCGTGCGCGCCGCCGAATGCTGTGAGCAGGAAACCGCCGGACAGCAGGATCACGATCACCGAGCCCGACACCCAGTTGAAGAAACGGCCGAACACGCCCTCGATCAGCGGCAGTCGCAACTGCGGCGTCAGGTCGGACAGCGCCGGGCGCAGGCAGAAGTTCGCGAAGACCATCCCGCCCACCCACACGGCGACGGCCAGCAGATGAAGAAACAGCGCGACGGCAACGGCGTGGGACATGGCGGCAATCCTGGTATGAGTTGTGTGCAACGAACGGCCGCGTCATGCGCGGTCTCGAGCGACGTTCGACCGGCGCGCCGCCGCGCGGTTCAGACCCCTGGCGGAATTTCACAATATTTTGCAAGTTCCGCGTGACGGCGCCACTCGCGCTTACCTGAGTATGTCGCGCAAAAAAGAACCGGCCGCACGCCCGCCGAAGCGGAGGTGCGGCCTTCGATGCCGGTCGAACCGGCCAACGGACGCGGCGTCAGCCGAGCAGCGGACGCAGCTCGTTGACGACCTTGAGCTTCGTTTCCGGCGCGCGGCCCTTGCGTGCACGCTTGCCGACGTGCGGCGCGAGCCCCGCGTACGACAGCGTTTCGTCCTGCGCCTTGCCGCCGCGACCGGTGCCGATCAGCACGACGCCGGCCGGGTCGATCGCGAGCGCCTGCACGAGCGTTTCCTTGTCGTCGAGCGCCATCAGGATCACGCCGCGACCGCCGCCCGACAGCGTCTTCATCTCGTCCATCCCGAACACCAGCAGACGGCCGCCGCTCGACAGACACGCGACCTGCGTCGCGTTCGGCAGCACGGGCATCGGCGCGAGCGGCACCGCGCCCGCATCGATGGTCATGAACGACTTGCCGGCCTTCACGCGGCTCACCATGTCGCCGACCTTCGCGAGGAAGCCGAAGCCGTTGCTCGACGCGAGCAGCAGTTGCTGGTCGGCCGGCGCCGCGTAGTAGTGCATCAGGTGCGAGCCCGACTCGAGCTCGATCAGCGACGTCACCGGCACGCCGTCGCCGCGCCCGCCCGGCAGCACCGACACGTCGACCGAGTACACGCGGCCGCTGCTGCCCCACGCGATCAGTCGATCGGGCGTGCGGCACTGGAACGCCGCATACAGGTGATCGCCTGCCTTGAACGAGAAGCCGGCCGGGTCGAGCCCGTGGCCCTTCAGCGCACGCACCCAGCCCTTCTGCGACACGACGACCGTCACCGGCTCGTCGACGACCTTCGCCTCGAACGTCGCGCGCTTTTCCTGCTGGATCAGCGTGCGGCGATCGTCGCCGTACTGCTTCGCATCGGCCTCGATCTCCTTGATCATCAGCCGCTTCATCGCGCTTTCGTTCGCGAGCAGCTCCTCGAGCTTCGCCTTCTCGTCGCGCAGCGCCTCGAGTTCCTTCTCGATCTTGATCTTCTCGAGCCGCGCGAGCTGACGCAGGCGGATTTCGAGGATGTCTTCGGCCTGGCGGTCGCTGAGACCGAACGCGCTCATCAGCGCGGCCTTCGGCTCATCCGACTCGCGGATGATGCGGATCACCTCGTCGATGTTCAGGAAGACGATCATCCGCCCTTCGAGGATGTGGATGCGGTCGTCGACCTTCGCGAGACGATGGCGGCAGCGGCGCGTCATCGTCAGCTGGCGGAACTTCACCCATTCGTCGAGGATCGTCAGCAGCCCCTTCTGGCCCGGCCGGCCGTCGGCGCCGATCATCACGAGGTTCAGTGTCGCGTTCGACTCGAGGCTCGTGTACGCGAGCAGCGTGTTCACGAATTCCGTCTGGTCGATCGTGCGCGACTTCGGCTCGAACACGAGCCGCACCGCCGCTTCCTTGCCCGACTCGTCGCGCACCGCGTCGAGCAGGTCGAGCATCGCCTTCTTGGTGTTGAGCTGCTCGGGCGTGAGCGTCTTCTTGCCGAGCTTGAGCTTCGGGTTGGTGAGTTCCTCGATTTCCTCGAGCACCTTCTGGCCCGACGTGTTCGGCGGCAGCTCGGTGACGACCAGCTGCCACTGGCCGCGCGCGAGATCCTCGATCTTCCAGCGCGCGCGCACCTTCAGGCTGCCGCGGCCGGTTTCATAGGCCGCCGCGATCTCGGTGTCGCTCGAGATGATCTGGCCGCCGCCCGGGAAGTCGGGGCCGGGGATCAGGTTCATCAGCTCCGCATGCGTGAGCTTCGGATTGCGGATCAACGCGACCGCCGCCGCCGCGACCTCGCGCAGGTTGTGCGACGGAATCTCGGTCGCGAGACCGACCGCGATGCCCGACGCGCCGTTCAGCAGCACGAACGGCATGCGGCTCGGCAGCGTCTTCGGTTCCTCGAACGAGCCGTCGTAGTTCGGCATGAAGTCGACCGTGCCCTGGTCGATCTCGTCGAGCAGCAGCTTCGAGATCGGCGTGAGGCGCGCTTCGGTGTATCGCATCGCCGCCGCGCCGTCGCCGTCGCGCGAGCCGAAGTTGCCCTGCCCGTCGATCAGCGGATAGCGCAGCGAGAAATCCTGCGCGAGACGCACGAGCGCGTCGTATGCCGACTGGTCGCCGTGCGGGTGGTATTTACCGAGCACGTCGCCGACCACGCGCGCCGACTTCACCGGCTTCGCGTCCGGGCCGAGGCCCATTTCGTTCATCGCGAACAGGATCCGGCGCTGCACCGGCTTCTGGCCGTCGCACACGTCGGGCAGCGCGCGGCTCTTCACGACGCTGACCGCGTAGCTGAGGTACGCCTGCTCCGCGTAGTTGCCGAGCGTCAGCGCATCGGCGTCCGGTGCGTCGGATCCGGCGAAGAGATCGGAAGTATTGTCGTCCATCTGAATTCCGTATTCGTAAGTGGCGTGAGGCCGGGCCGGGCGTCATGCCCGGCCGCGCGGGTTTAGATGTCCGCTTCGACGTCGTTGCCCTTTTCCTCGAGCCAGCCGCGTCGCGCGGCTGCCTCGCCCTTGCCCATCAGCATGGTCATCCGCGCGACGGTCGCCTCGTAGTCGAGTTCGCCGAGCTTCACCGGCATCAGGCGGCGCGTGTCGGGGTTCATCGTCGTGTCCCACAACTGCTCCGCGCTCATTTCGCCGAGACCCTTGAAGCGGCTGATGCTCCATTGCGTTTCGCGCACGCCGTCCTTGCGCAGCTTGTCGAGCGTCGCCTCGAGTTCGCCTTCGTCGAGCGCATAGAGCTTCTGCGCGGGCTTCTTGCCGCGCGCGGGCGCATCGACGCGGAACAGCGGCGGCCGCGCGACATGCACGTGACC
Source organism: Burkholderia sp. RF7-non_BP4 (assembly GCF_001521935.1). NCBI lineage: Bacteria > Pseudomonadati > Pseudomonadota > Betaproteobacteria > Burkholderiales > Burkholderiaceae > Burkholderia > Burkholderia sp. RF7-non_BP4. The sequence continues at coordinate 65,814 of NZ_LOTA01000028.1, forward strand.
GCGCTCGATCAGCTGCGGGAAATGCTTGAAGAACAGCGTGAGCAGCAGCACCTGGATGTGCGAGCCGTCGACGTCCGCGTCCGACAGGATGCAGATCTTGCCGTAGCGCAGGTTCGACAGGTCGACGGTGTCGTCCGGGCTGTGCGGATCGACGCCGATCGCGACCGAGATGTCGTGCACCTCGTTGTTCGCGAACAGGCGGTCACGCTCGGTTTCCCATGTGTTCAGCACCTTGCCGCGCAGCGGCAGGATCGCCTGGTATTCCTTGTCGCGGCCCATCTTCGCGGAACCGCCCGCCGAGTCGCCCTCGACGAGGAACAGTTCGTTGCGCGCGATATCTTCCGTCTCGCAGTCGGTCAGCTTGCCCGGCAGCACCGCGACGCCCGAGCTCTTGCGCTTCTCGACCTTCTGGCCGGCGCGCGTGCGCGCCTGCGCCTGCTTGATCACCAGCTCGGCGAGCTTCTTGCCGTGCTCGACGTGCTGGTTCAGCCACAATTCGAGCGCCGGACGCGAGAACGACGATACGAGCTTCACCGCGTCGCGGCTGTTCAGGCGCTCCTTGATCTGCCCCTGGAACTGCGGATCGAGCACCTTCGCGGACAGCACGAACGACACGCGCGCGAACACGTCTTCCGCGAGCAGCTTCACGCCCTTCGGCTGCAGGTTGTGCAGTTCGACGAAGCTCTTGACCGCCTGGTAGAGACCGTCGCGCAGGCCCGACTCGTGCGTGCCGCCGGCCGGCGTCGGGATCAGGTTCACGTACGACTCGCGCACGAGCGATCCTTCCTCGCTCCATGCGACGACCCACGACGCGCCTTCCCCTTCGGCGAAGGTTTCGTCGGTCGAACGCGCATCGGCGAAGCGCTCGCCTTCGAACAGCGGAATCAGCAGCTCGCTTCCGTTCATCTCGTCGAGCAGATAGCCGCGCAGGCCATCCTCGTACTTCCACGCCTGGCGCTCGCCGGTCTTCTCGTTGACGAGCACGACCTCGACGCCCGGCAGCAGCACGGCCTTCGAGCGCAGCAGACGCTGCAGCTCGCCGAGCGGCAGGTTCGGCGAATCGAAATACTTCGGATTCGGCCAGACCTGCACGCGCGTGCCGGACTTCTTCTCGCCGCGGCCCGCGCCTTGCGTCGCGAGCGGCTTCACGACGTCGCCTTCGGCGAAGCCGAGCTCGGCGATCTTGCCGTCGCGCCAGACCGTCACGTCGAGACGCGTCGCGAGCGCGTTCGTCACCGACACGCCGACGCCGTGCAGGCCGCCCGAGAACGTGTACGCGCCACCGGCGGCCTTGTCGAACTTGCCGCCCGCGTGCAGGCGCGTGAACACGATCTCGACGACCGGCACGCCCTCTTCGGGGTGCATCCCGAACGGGATGCCGCGGCCGTCGTCCTCGACCGACACCGACTGGTCGGCATGCAGCGTGACCGTGATCTGCTTGCCGTAGCCGCCGAGCGCCTCGTCGGACGCGTTGTCGATGACTTCCTGAATGATGTGCAGCGGATTTTCGGTACGGGTGTACATGCCGGGCCGCTGCTTGACCGGCTCGAGACCCTTGAGCACCTTGATCGATGCTTCGCTATAGGCCGCGCTGGGCTTCTTCGTTGACATAGGCGCTGAATTTCGTCATTCATCGGGACGTTGTCCACACCTCGTGTGGATAACGTCGTGGACAAAACGTTGAGTTCCGTAAAAAAGCGAATCGAAACAACGGTGTGCTTGGACTGCTCCGAAAGCGGGCGCGCGGCGTTCGCTGCGCTGCCCGGGACGCGCGGTATTTTACTGGTTCCGCGTGGCGCGCCGTCGCAAGTTCAATTACACGGCGCACGGGGCGTCAGACCGGCTTGCGCTTTGCCTCGAGCGTCTCCCACCGCTCGAGCGCGGCGAGGAGCTCGTCGTCGATCGCCGCGAACCGTTCGGTCAGGCGCGTGCCTTCCTGCGGATCCTTCGCGAAGATCGAACCGTCCTCCAGCTGCGCGTTGATCGTCTTCTGTTCTTCCTCGAGCGCCGCGATCCTCTCCGGCAGCGCATCGAGTTCGCGCTGCTCGTTGAACGACAGCTTCACCGTGCGCTGTGCGTTTCGGCCGGCCGCGCTTTTCGCCGCGTCTTCCTTGACCGGCGCCGCCTCCTTCACCGCGCGCTTCGCCGCCTCCTGCTGCGCGAGTTGCTGCGAACGCTCGCTCTGGATCTGCCAGTCGGTGAAGCCGCCGACGTATTCGCGCCACTTGCCGTCGCCCTCGGCCGCGATCACTGACGTGACGACGTTGTCGAGGAACGCGCGATCGTGGCTGACGAGCAGCACCGTGCCGTCGTAGTCGGCCAGCAGCTCTTCGAGCAGTTCGAGCGTCGGGATGTCGAGGTCGTTGGTCGGTTCGTCGAGCACCAGCACGTTGGCCGGCCGCGCGAACAGGCGCGCGAGCAGCAGCCGGTTGCGCTCGCCGCCCGACAGCGACTTCACCGGCGAGCGTGCGCGCTCCGGCGCGAACAGGAAATCGCCGAGATAGCTCATCACGTGCTTGCGCACGCCGCCGATCTCGACCCATTCGCTACCGGGGCTGATCGTGTCGGCCAGGCTCTTTTCCTGGTCGAGCTGCGCGCGCATCTGGTCGAAATAGGCGACCTGCAGGTTCGTGCCGGTGCGCACCGTGCCCGCGTCGGGCTTCAGTTCGCCGAGGATCAGCTTGAGCAGCGTGGTCTTGCCGGCGCCGTTCGGGCCGACGAAACCGATCTTGTCGCCGCGCATGACCGTCGTCGAGAAGGTGTCGACGACCGTGCGATCGCCGTAGCGCTTCGTCACGTCCGTCAACTCCGCGACGATCTTGCCCGACTTCTCGCCCTGCGCGACGTCGAGCTTCACGTTGCCCTGCGAATTGCGGCGCTCCGCGCGCTCGTTGCGCATCTGCACGAGCCGCGCGATGCGCCCGACGCTGCGCGTGCGGCGCGCCTCGACGCCCTTGCGGATCCACACTTCTTCCTGCGCAAGCAGCTTGTCGAACTTCTCGTTTTCCACGCGCTCGACTTCGAGCTGCTGCGCCTTGCGCGTCTGATACGCGGAGAAATTGCCCGGATACGACAGCAGCCGGCCGCGATCGAGCTCGACGATGCGCGTCGCGACGCGGTCGAGGAACGCGCGATCGTGGGTGATGAACAGCAGGCCCGCGCGCTGCGCGACGAGCAGTTCTTCCAGCCAGCGGATGCCGTCGAAGTCGAGGTGGTTGGTCGGTTCGTCGAGCAGCAACACGTCGGGCTGGAGCACGAGCGCGCGCGCCAGCGCGACACGTTTCTGCATCCCGCCCGACAGCGCGTCGACCTGTGCGTCGCCGTCCGTCAGGCCGATCTGCGCGAGCGTCATCGACACGCGCGTACGCCAGTTCCATGCATCGTGGGCATCGAGCGACGACTGCAGCGCGTTCATCCGCGCGAGCAACGCGTCGTGCTCGGCGCCTTCGGGCGTCTCCGCGAGGCGGTGCGCGATCGAATCGTATTCTTCGAGCACTTCGCGCGTGTGCGTGAGCCCCGACGCGACGGCGTCGAACACGGTCGCGCCCGGTTCGAATTCGGGCTCCTGCGGCACGTAGACGGTCACGAGCTCCTGCTGGCGCGTGATCAGCCCGTCGTCGGGCTTCGCCAGCCCGGCGACGATCTTCAGCAGCGACGACTTGCCCGCGCCGTTGCGACCGATCAGGCCGACGCGCTCGCCGGCCTCCAGCGAGAAATCCGCGTGATCGAGCAACGCGACGTGACCGAACGCGAGTTGCGCGCCGGTAATGGAATAAAGCGACATGGGGAGACGGCGAAGAGAGAAATCGGAAGCGCCCATTGTACCGGTGGCGGACGCCTGCGCCGGGATGGCCGGACGGACTAGGCCGGTGCGCGGTTCATTTCGTGCCGCGGCGGCATGACGGCGCGCCCGGCGGACGGGGCCGGCATGCGACGCGGCGATGTTGCGCAGCTCCCGCGGCGGGCATCCGGCCGCAGCTTCCCGGCCGGGTGCGCGCATGCGGGCGGTGCGATTACTTCACGTTGACCGAGATCGTCGAGCTCAGTTCGGGACCGTACGAGCGGTGCGCGCCGTCGCCGAGCTGCAGCGTCAGCGTGTGCTGGCCGGGCGGCAGCGTCACGTCGGTTTCGGTCTGGCCCTTGCCGAAGTGCAGCGAATGGTCCGTCGCGGGGATCACGTCGCCCTTCGGCACCGGCTTGCCGTCGATCAGCAGGTGATGGTGGCCCGTATCCGGCGTCATGTCGCCGGCCGGCTTGAGCCCCATGCCTTCGAGGCCGAACTTCACGTGCACGGGGCTCGACACCGTCGCGCCGTCCTTCGGCTCGACGAAGAACACGCGCGCCTCGGCGCGCGCGAGCGTCGACACGGCCAGCGCCGCGACACATACCGCACCCGCGATCCACTTCTTGTTGAGCATCGTTTCCTCCTTCAGATTGAAAGGCTCACGAAGCATACACTGCGTGCGCGGCCCGCGCGATGACGTCCGTTGTTCGCGATGCGCACGTTTAAAACGACGTTGCAGAGGCGTTCGGCGAAATTCCGGTACCATTGCGCCTTTCGTCCGCCGGCCACACCGCGGACGGCATCACAGATTTTCATCATTCCGAGCACCACATGAGCGAAGTAACCGAATACCAGAGCTGGGTCTGCCTGATTTGCGGGTGGGTCTACAACGAAGCGGAAGGCTTGCCCGACGAGGGCATCCCCGCCGGCACCCGTTTCGCCGACATTCCCGCCGACTGGCGCTGCCCGCTGTGCGACGTGGGCAAGGAAGATTTCGTCGTCGTCGATTTCTGATTCGGGCTTCCGGACACGATCGAGCGCGCGCGGCGCGCATCGGCACGCATTCCGTCCGCCGATGCGCCGCGCGTTTGCTATACTCTGCGCGCTGTCCACATCGCCGTCCCGTTCGCGTCTTCTGTGCGTGAAACTGCGGACATGGCTCTCCCCGTAGTTCAATGGATAGAACAAGCGCCTCCTAAGCGCTAGATACAGGTTCGATTCCTGTCGGGGGGACCAGCCAAGCTCCCAACCATCCCCAAGATTCACAAGAAATCGCCCGCTCAGGCCCGTCTGGCGGCCTTCTAGCTCCCATCGTTACCCAAGGCTGCTCAGTGACAGCCAGAGAAAGGGTTGGGTATTTTTGTTGGTATCAGCGGATACCAACAACACGGATACCAACAATGCCTCTCACTGACATACAGGTGCGGAACGCGAGGGCCAGCGCGGCACCATACAAACTGACGGACGGCAACGGGATATTCTTGCTCGTCCAACCGAACGGCGCGAAGTACTGGCGTTTGTCCTACCGCTTCCTTGGCAAGCAGAAGACGCTCGCCCTCGGCGTCTATCTGCCGGAGCGCAGACGGATGATGCAGGCATGAGGGAACACCTCGATCCGCATCATGGCTGGAGCGGCAGTCATCCCTAGCCGAACCGACGACGTTCGTGCGTCAGTTCCACCAGACGCGCTGCTAGTACCTCGTTCTCGTGGCCCCGGCTTCGCGTCGCAATGCAACACACCGCGGGAAAACCCGACAAGCCGGCAGGCGCCGCGTTCGGAGATATCGACCTTCTCCCGAATCGCCATCACCGCTTCGCATTTGGCTTGGGGGCTCAGCGCTTTCCCTTCACGACCACCTTGAGCGCTTTCATGTCGACCATCGCTCCAGGCAGCAGATTCTTGAGCCGCGTGTTCTCGCTGTCCAGGTCCTTGAGTCGGCGAGCTTCAGATACCCCATGCCGCCGAACTTCGCGCGCCAAGGGTGGAACGATGCGTCACTGAACCCAGTGCTCCTGCACAGCTCCTTGACCGGCATACCGGCCCCGGCCGCCTTCAGACAACCGATGATTTGCTCGTCCGCAAAGCGCTTCTTCATGTTCGTCTTCCCGGAAAACGAACTTTGCTAGATCCCGACTCGCCCTGTTTGCTGTGGGCCGAGTCACCTCCAGCCCCGAAATCACGCACCTGCGGGGTATCGTCGCGATTCGCTTTCCAGCGCCGGGGCGTCCCCGGTCGTTATCCAGATCTTCTGTATGCCGACGCCAAGCAGCCGGCCATCGTTACCCGTACCGCTTTGCTGCGGAGAGCGCGGCAAAGCCGGTTGGATCCAGATTGCGCGTGCTGCAGTGGGATTGTCAAAGCGCAACGCGAATTCGCGAATCTCGGCACCTGGAATCACGGTTTCGGTCTGTTGACCAATCACGATGCTTGAAGGTTTCCCAATGTTCGGCCCGTATCCCTGCATGCGCACGTGCAGCGTGAATCGTGCTGGAAGCGGCTGAACGAAGGTCAACTCCACACCGGGGAACACACTGGCATCCGACCAACGCCCCCAGTCTTCTCGCATCGATAAACCGCGAACGTTCTCGAGGAACCTCGGAAAACTTGTTTGGGTAAGGTCAATGCCTTCGCTGAGTGAGTTGTTGTTCCGCGGCCCCAATTTGTCGACCACATAGCCAGCCCGCTCCATGATCTGATGTGCCGTCATTCCGGAAAGATCCACGTTGGTCGTTCCAGCCGACCGGCTTGCAAGAGCAAAGAAGACCTGGTCGCCGGTCCGGCTGACAGTCGGCGCAACACCGAGGTTCCGAGTAAGCTCGGCTTCGATGGCAGCGCCGTTGTCAGCATAACCGCGCCGGTCGATATAGATACCGTTGAAGCCGATTCGCCTGATCACTTCTATCTGCCGTGCGACGGGTTCGAGCGCGAGGTAGCGAAAGAACAGATCGCCGTCGCGACCCTTCATACCGCCGAAGCTCCACCTGAGCGCACTGGTATGCAAAAAGGGGCGTGCCAGATCGTATGGCTCGAGGCGGTTGAGCGTGGGTCCTTCGGGAAACCCGACGTATGGCAATTGATAGATCGCACTTCCGGCCGGAACCTGCTGTTCGATCGCACGCGCGAAACTCGCGTCGCTATTGAATTCAACCTTGTTTTTTTCAAGACGAGTCAGAGAGGGCGACGTTGTCTGATCCCATAGCGCAAATGCACACAACGCCAAAGTGAACGTCGCGATCCGGAGAGAAGCGCGTTCGCCGGCGCACAGATATCGCTGGATCAACAGCAATACCGCAGCAATTGACATAAAGGCAACAAATACACTGACCCGATTCCAGGCTCGAATCATCGGGCTGACGAGCAGGCTGAATATGCCGGAAAATCCACCGATCGTGCAGAACAACACCAGCACGATCGTGAGACTTGCAAGGAGTTGCAGGGGCTCTTCAGGAATGCGCCGCTGCGTCGGCACGACCACAAAAATCACGAGGCTCAGCAAGCCAACGCTGCCGATGATGCCAAGCGATGCAAAGGCATTTTCGTTGACGAGCGGAAAGGTCGTCGAGTAGTCCGCCGTAAGCTTTGCAAACGGCTTATAACGATGATCCGGCCGCGGCAGCAGAAGCTGATCGATCTTGAGACCGTATAGTTCCGCTTCGCCGGGCGAGCGCCACGCCGCCTCCTGATTAACGCCGTGCTGCATCCGATAGATCAGGTTCGGACTGACGTTGGCCACAATGCCGAACGATACGATCGTCACGGCCACGATGGCAGGCCAGATCGCCTTAATCGCCTTTTGTTGAACCGATCGCACGATGCCGGCCGTAAGCAGGCAAAGAACGCCAAAGAACGCGTAATACACGCCGAAACATGAAAGCACGAGCAGGATCAACGCATCGAGCAGCGTTCTCTTCACGGCGCGTCGCTCGAAACTGAAAGACATTTCACCATCCCAGATCCGCTTGGCGAACCAGACGAACATCGGTGCGGCGAAGTACCAAGTATAAAAGAGATGGTGGAGTCGAAGAAAATGGAACGGAAGCAGCGTGAAGATGAATCCTCCCGCGAAACTCAGCACCTTCGAGATCCGAAGCTTCCGGAGCACCCAGTATGCCGCGACCGCATTGAGTGGAAATCCAATCAAATAGTAGAGGTCGAGCGCGGTAGCGGGATTACCGAAAGTCCGGCCAAGAACCTTGAGCACGAGCATACTGCCCGAGTCCGGAATCGGATAGTCATACAGACTAGCGCCGAACGGCGCGCCCAATAGTTCAGTGCTGAAGAACCAGTGACTCCTCACCGCACGCTGTATCAACGAGAGAGTGAAAATGCCATCGCTTCCATAGATGAGCGGGAGATGAAGACCGAGATAGGCTGCACCCGATAGCTGCCAGCCCACGACCAGACACACCATCATCAGCGTGCCTGAAAAAGTCCACTCGGAAGCCAACCGATTTTCTGACGATTGCATGTGGGAGATTCTGCCGGGAGGTCGATCGTTCATGCCGTTTGCTCAGGAGATCATCTGGACTGTCGATCAATTCGGCCTCGAGACCGCTTGAGCCTCAATGGCGGTCCCACCCGAATTGATCCGTTCGCGCTCGACCACCAACGGTCTCTTTTGCGCATAGGTAAGAATCGCGCCCACATACTCGCCAAGCAGGCCAATAAAGAACAACTGCACCGACGCAAAGAAAAATAGACCGATCAGCATCGGAGCGCTGCCCATCGAGAAGCTGCTCCAGAACACGAGCTTCAAGACGAAATACATGAACGAGACGAAAAGGCTCAGGCCGGAAAGGACAAACCCGGCGATCGTGGCAAGCCGCAACGGTACCTTCGAATGCGAGGTAATACCCAGCATTGCGATATCGTAGAGCGTGTAGAAGTTGTTCTTCGATATCCCCCGTTTGCGGCGCGGCTGGACGTATGGAATCTGTTTGATCTCGAACCCGATCTCGCACACGAGGCCGCGGAAGTAAGGGTATGGATCATCGATCTGTCGCAGGATCTCGATGACCTTGCGGTCGTAAAGCCCGAACCCCGTAAAGTTCTGGATCAGCGTGACGTTGGCGATCTGCGTGACCAGACGATAGTACATCCTGCGCAGCGCGAAGAAGAGCGCTGACTCTTTCGATTCAGGCTTTACGCCGACCACGACGGGTGCGCCAGCGAGCCAGTTCTTCACGAACTCGCGCATCAGTTCGGGCGGGTCCTGCAGGTCGGCGACCAGCAGAATGACAGCATCGCCCTTGGCCTGCAAAAGACCATGCATCGGTGATCGGATGTGTCCGAAGTTCCGTGCGTTAACGATCACGCCAACCGCCGGATCATCCGCAGCGATCGTTCGCAGGATGCTGACCGTCGAATCCGTCGATGCGTTGTCGATGAAGAGATGGTCGTAGGTCACCTCCGGAATCGTCGAGAACACGCGACGTGTCTCTTCGTAGACAGCCCGGACGTTTTCCTCTTCATTGAAACAAGGCGTGACAACGGTTATATGCTTCATGACAGGTTGAAGACAAAACGGCGATTCAGGATAAACGCAATGACGCTGAGCGGAAGCAACGTCAGAGCATTCGCAATATAGATGTTTGCGTCAAGACCGAGCAGCAACCGCACTCCGCCGAGATTCAACAGGTAGATCACACAGTAGACACCGACGAATCGCCAGAAGCGCGACCTCGGTGCACCGTCGAATACAAGCCGTCCGACGCTCTGGAAGTTGAAGAGCACACCGCCAACGGTGGCGAGCCCGATAGCGACGGGATAAGCGAGACCCGCGTAAGTCAGAACCGCAAACAACGAGTAGCCAACCAGTGTGTTCAGCCCTCCGACAACCAGAAAACGCAATAGCTGGACAAACGTCTTTGTCAAAGGCTCGCGGTCGAAATTAGACGCTTGCATCGAGTGCCTTCTTTATTTGCACCTTGACGGCATCCGGGGAAAGACCATGACTTTCCATCAAATAGGGATAGTTGCCGCAGAACGTACTGAATCTGTCTTGAATGCCTATACGCACGAACGTCCCGACGAAACTTCCCATCAGCGCTTCCGCGACGGCGCCACCCAATCCACCGTAAATCGAATGCTCTTCAAACGTCACGATCGCTTGCCTGCCCGCTGCAAGCCGGTGAATCGACTCGACAGGAAAGGGTTTGATGCAGGGTACGGAGACGATGTCCGCGCCACCAACAGCAGCCGCGACCTTTTGAGCCAGCCGCACACCCGAACCTGTCGCAATGAAAAGGCTCGGGTGCGCTTCGTTCGTCAGTGGGACAGCGTTGCCAGCGCGCCACGAGTCGATCGGAACGGAATGCACATCGCCAAGATCCGCCTTGCCCATCCGCAGATAGGCAGGCGCCTGTCTGTCCGAGATGTCCTGCATGCATGCAGTCAGCTCGAACCGGTCAGCAGGAGAATATATCGACAGCTGCGGGATCGCGCGAAGCGCAGCAATGTCTTCCGTACTTTGGTGGCTCGTACCCAGTTGCGCGTAGACCACTCCCGCGCCATCGCCGATGAAAGTCACCGGCAGACCTTCATAGCAGACATCGATCTTGATCTGCTCCAGAACGCGAATCGGCACAAATGCGGCGAGTCCGTAGACGATCGGTTTGAATCCGCCCTTGGCAAGACCTGCGGCTACGCCCACCATGTTCTGCTCTGCGATGCCGCAATTGATGTATTGATCGGGGCATGCTTTGCGAAATGCATCGAAGAGCGCGTAGCCGTGATCGCCCGTCAGCAGAAGAACCTTGGGATCTTGCCGCGCCGCGCCGACAATCGCATCAGAAAATGCATCCCTCATCGCTTCTCTCCCAGCTCGGCAATCGCGAGGTCATAGGTTTGCGCCGTGAGTCGCGTGTAGTGCCAGATATTTTCATGCTCCATGAACGAGACGCCCTTGCCTTTGATCGTGCGAGCCACCATCGCTTTCGGGCGCCCGTCTTTTCGGGTCTTCAGTGTCCGATACGCTTGATCGATTACGGTTTCGTCGTGACCATCGACAGAGACGGCATCGAAACCAAATGCCTCGAACTTGGCCTGGATGTCGCCGAGTCCGATCACTTCGTCTGTCGTGCCCATGGCCTGGAATCCATTTGCGTCGACGATGACGATTAGGTTGTCCAGCTTGAACTGGGCCGCAAAGAGCGCCGCCTCCCAGATTGAGCCTTCATTCAGTTCGCCGTCTCCAACGAGCGCATAGCACTTCTGATCGGTGTCGTTTCGCTTCGCAGCCAACGCAAGACCGACTCCGACGGAAAGGCCATGTCCGAGCGACCCTGCCGTAGCTTCGATACCGGGCACGTGCGCGTCGGCGAGTCCCTTGAGGCGCGTGCCATTGCCAAAGTAATGGGCGATTTCATCGTCGGCGAGCCAGCCTATTTCATTCAGACAGGCATACTGAGCCATCACACCGTGGCCTTTGCTCAGGACCATATAGTCGCGACCGGGAGAACGCGGATCGCTTGGCTCGTAGCGCAGGTGTTTGCGGTACAGCACCGCCAGCAGCTCAACGATGGAAAATGCACAACCGATATGGACGGTCGATCCTGCGAACGCCATATCGAGAATGGTCTTGCGAAGCCGGGACGATTCAAATGTCTTCATGCGATGACCGTGTTTCGGTTCCAGTTGATCGTCTTGGCAAGAGCCGACTCCAGAGTCGTATACTCCGCCACGCCAAGCGAATGACGCGCTAGAGAGGTCGAAGGTATATAGCGCGGCGCCGGACCGGACGCAGGCGCCATGTCCGGCACGGCGGCCTCGCGTGCCCTGCATAGCGTCTCCACCATGCGAGCGAGTTCGAGAATCGACACTGCGCGCTCCGAGCCTACGTTATAGGCGCGCCCCGTCACGCCTCCGTGCAGCATGCGCAGAAGCCAGACACAGGCATCGGCGATGTACAGATAGCTGCGTAGGGGCCGCCCGTCGCCCTTGATGACGATGCGCTGCCCCGCCAGCGCATCGCGGATGAAGTTGCCGGCGGCAAATGGACCGTCCATCGGGATACCCGGCCCGACGAGCGCGTAGATTCGCGCAATGGAAACATCGATGTCATGCTGCTCGCCGTAGGTCGATGCGAGCCATTCAGCCGACCTCTTTCCGTGCCCGTACGCCGCTTTTGTGTCGAGCGTATCAGGCGCGCCACAATAGCTCTCAGGCGTCCGCTCCAGCGTCGAGGGCTGACGCCCGTATATGGCGCCGCTCGACGTCAGCAAAAAATGTGTCGCACCATTCGAGCACGCGAAATCCAGCACCCGACGTGTACCGGTCACATTCGCATCGAACACCCGCAAACCATCGCCAGCCTTCGTGATGTCCGCGACGTCGGTCGCTGCATGGATGCAAAGGTCGATCGCACCCATCGTGCCCGTCGTCGTTTCGAAATCGATGACATCACCTTCGTACAATGCCAGGTCAGGAGCTGCATAAAGATGCGGCGCGAACGTGCGCGCCTTTTCGGGATTGCGACTCAGTACGACAACCTCGATCCCGCTACCGAGTGTCCGATTGGCGTGCTGGACTGCTTCCAGCAACCACGATCCGATGAAACCCGTGCCACCCGTGATGAATAGTCGCGCTCCACGGAAATCCGCCCAGACATTCGCCGTATGCTGAACGATCAGTTCGAGATCTTCTCGTGGGTACGGCTTCCGCATCGATGACAACGCCTAGAAATTGACGCCGACAAACGTCTCAATTTTCTCGACGATAAAGTCAAGCATTTCGTGGCTCAGCCCCGGGTAGACGCCGACCCAGAAAGTCTGGTTCATCACGATGTCGGTATTCGTCAAAGCGCCGCTCACGCGATATTCCTGACCAATCATATAAGGCTGACGCGTGAGGTTGCCGGCAAACAGCAAGCGGGTGCCGATCTTGTTCTGGTCGAGGTAAGTCAGCAAGTCGACGCGCGAGAACTCTGCCTCGGGCTTCAGCGTGATGGGAAAGCCGAACCACGACGGATCAGCGTTCGGTGTCGCGTGCGGCAGGAGCAGATGCTCCGTACAAGTCTGCAAACGCTCGTGCAGATACGCAAAATTCTCGCGGCGCGCCTGAACGAATCCATCCAGCCGGTCCATTTGCGCGAGTGCGCACGCCGCCTGCATGTCGGTGATCTTCAGGTTATAGCCAAGGTGGGAATACGTGTACTTGTGATCATAGCCTTCCGGGAGCGTGCCGAGCTTCCAGCAAAAGCGCTTGCCGCACGTATTGTCCTTACCGGGCGCGCAATAGCAGTCGCGGCCCCAGTCACGGAAGGATTCGGCGATGAGTTTCAATTCCGGATTGTTGGTGAACACCGCGCCACCCTCGCCCATCGTGATGTGATGGGCCGGGTAGAAACTGAGCGTGCCGATATCGCCGAAGGTGCCGACCAGTTGGCCATTGTAAGTTGCGCCGAGCGCGTCGCAGCAGTCTTCAATCAGCCACAGGTTGTACTTCCTGCACAACGCGGTGATTGCCTCGAGGTTATACGGGTTGCCAAGCGTATGGGCGAGCATGATCGCCTTGGTTTTGGGCGAGATGGCCGCCTCGATCTTCGTCGCATCGATGTTGTACGTCCCCAATTCGACGTCTACGAATACAGGAACCGCACCGAATTGAAGAATCGGGTTGACCGTCGTCGGAAACCCTGCCGCGACGCCGATGACTTCGTCACCCGGACGAATGGCGCGGTCACCAAGTTTCGGCGAGGTCAAGGTCGAGAATGCCACTAGATTCGCCGACGAGCCGGAGTTCACGGTGATCAGGTACTCGACGCCGAGATACGCCGCGAGCCTTTTTTCGAACGCTTCGTTGAATCGTCCCGTCGTCAGCCAACCATCGAGGGATGCCTCGACCATGAGTTCCATTTCCCGTGCGCCAATCACCTTGCCTGACGGAGGCACCGCCGTCTGGCCAGGCTCGAAGGCAGGGCGTCGAGTCGCGAGCTCGCCATACTGTTTGACGAGCTCGATGATTTGCGTGCGGATTTGATCTGTGTTCATTGCGATGATAAATAGCTATGACCGGGTATAGTCGGCGATCTGGGCAAGCGTCAGTGTCCTTACGTCCTCGCACTCGCGCGCCGCCTTGTACCAATCGACGATCTTGTCCAGGGTTAAGTCGAGGTCCCAACGGGGCCGCCATCCGAGACGGGCACGTGCTTTTGAACAGTCGAGCTTGAGGTAGGTAGCCTCGTGCGGATGATCGCCTCCATCCAGCTGCCAGCGTGCGTTGTCACCCCACCGGGAAGTCATGCGCTCGACAATCGCCTGCACTGATTGTGCATCGGTATCATCTGGCCCGAAATTCCATGCTCCGGCGTAACGTATCCCTTCGACGTACAGTCTCTCGGCAAGCAGCAGATAGCCGCCAAGCGGCTCCAGCACGTGCTGCCAGGGGCGAATCGCGTGAGGGTTGCGGATGCTGACGATTTCGCCGGCGCCGATCGCCTTGACGATGTCCGGAATGAGACGGTCCGATGCCCAGTCGCCACCTCCGATCACATTACCGGCACGTGCGCTCGCAATTGCCACGCGATGTGTATCGTAGGCGGCTTCGTTGAAAAACGAATTGCGATACGCGGCGGTAACGAGTTCTGCGCACCCTTTGCTACTGCTATATGGGTCGTAGCCGCCCATTGCTTCATTCTCGCGGTAACCCCATTCCCATTCGCGGTTTTCGTAGCATTTGTCGGTCGTAACGACCACGACCGATCGGACACTGTGTACTTGGCGGATTGCGTCCAGCACGTGCACGGTGCCCATTACGTTGGTTTCGTATGTTTCCACCGGGCTCGCATATGACGCGCGAACGAGCGATTGTGCTGCCATGTGGATCACGACCTCGGGCTCAGCACGGCGCAGTGCGTTGAGCAACTGTCCGCGATCGCGAATATCGCTAATGACTGACTCGATACCCTCGTCCACTCGTGCAAGGGAAAACAGGTTCGGCGTGGTGTCGGGCGCGAGCGCATAACCCGTGACCTCTGCCCCGAGCGAATGGAGCCACAGCGTCAACCAGCTTCCCTTGAAGCCCGTATGACCTGTCAGAAAGACACGTTTTCCGGACCAGAACGATGGGGCAATCATGACCATACCTTCCATGGCGCCTCATTGGTCTGCCAAAGTTTTTCGAGGAGCAACTTGTCCCTCAACGTATCCATCGGCTGCCAAAATCCTTCGTGCTCGTAGGCTGCGAGGTTGCCCTGCTCGGCAAGTTGCTCGAGCGGCTCCTGTTCCCAGACGCACGCATCGCCGGGGATCAGATCGATCACTTTCGGCGACAGCACGAAGAAACCGCCATTGATCATGCCGCCGTCACCCTTCGGCTTTTCCTTGAACGACGTGACCTTGTTGTCGTGAATATCCAGCGCGCCAAAGCGCCCAGGCGGAAACGCGGCCACAAGGGTGGCGAGTGCGTTGCTCTTCTGGTGATACTCGACGAGTCGGGTGATGTTGACGTCACTCAGGCCGTCACCATACGTGAAACAGAACGCTGCCTCGTCCTTGACGAAATTCTTCACGCGACGAAGACGCCCCCCCGTCATGGTCGATTCGCCCGTATCAACCAGCGTGACTTTCCAGGGTTCCGAATATTGCTGATGCACCTGCATTTCATTGGTCCGCATATCAAAAGTGACATCGGACATATGCAGGAAGTAATTCGCGAAATACTCCTTGATCATGTAGCCTTTGTAGCCGCAGCAGATCACGAAGTCGTTCACACCGTAAGCGGAATAAATCTTCATGATGTGCCAGAGGATCGGTTTCCCGCCAATTTCGATCATCGGCTTCGGGCGGTTGACCGTATCCTCCGAAATGCGCGTTCCCAGCCCACCCGCAAGAATGACTGCTTTCATCAGAATCCTGTGTTGAACGTCGAGCGGCTAGCCGCCCTGCCCTGGAAGGAGATAACAGCGGATGCCCTACTCAACCAGCGTGACGAGCCGGATAGTCATCGCGACTCGCATGTTGATGTCGCGATGGGACAATTTGGAGGAACTGTTTCACTTCGTCTGACAACCAAAATATTTGAGCCGGATGCACTGGTTAGCAACCTTGCCGGACACGTCGAGGGTGCAAGGGTTGTACGAAAATGCAAAAGATACGGCTTTCAGATGTCAGGATTGTCGCGCTGCGGGTGGAACATCAGTTGTCTCGGACGCCATCAAGGGCGGCTGATGGGAGACATCTCGAGGGATGAACGCACTTTGCCGAGCCGACGCATCTCGTCGATGGATCGGAAGCCCACGCGACAACCATGTATCTAAACGTGAAATTACAACAGATTCCCGCTCGGAGCGAAAGTAGTCGCAACCCGTATCAGGCATGCAGGCAACTGCAGACTCCCTGGTCTGACGCCATTTCCATACGCGCGATTCGTGTTGCCCCGCTTCATTCCTGACGCATGAATCCTGTCGGCGGTCAAACTATTCCCGAACATTCGCCGCCCGGCGAGCGCCGCCGGTTCTGACCTCGCGGGAATTGTCCCCATAACGCCCACCACCCGCATGCACCGCCCCGCAATGGTCGCCGCTCACTGGATCAACCCCGTCCTGACCTGCGGCATCAGACTCGCATTCACGCCCGTCACGGCAAACGTCCCCGTCGGCGACGCCCCGGCCGGCAGCACCAGCAGACTGCCGTCCCCGAGCCGATTCGCATCGACGACGATCTGGTTCGCCGCGCAACCATTCGTCAACAACCAGACCGGCAAGCCGGCAATCGACGAGAACGTGTTGCCCGTCACACTGAACGAACAGACGTTCCCGTACGCCCGAAAACCCGCATAGCCGGAGCCCGACACGCGGTTGTCCGCCACCGTGACATCCGACACGGTTCCCGACCACGTATCTAGCTCGATCGCGGCCTGCTGCGTCGGCTGCAGCCCGTTGTTCACGTTCGCGTTCTGGATGTTGGTCACGGTATTGCCCTTGATGACGACGTTCGAAGACCCGTAGGTTTTCCAGCTGTCTTCCTGCGCGACCAGAATCCCCGCCGCCTTCTCGACGCCGTCGACCGTATTGTTCGAGATCGTTACCGCCTGCCCGCCGACGACGGTGATGCCGCGCCCCCACGCGTTGCCCGACACCGCGTTATGGTCGATCAGCACGTTGTTGCTCAGGCGGCCGTCGCCGAGATAGCTGACCACGGCGATCAGATCGTCGCCGGTGCCGGCCACCGTATTGTTCTGCACCAGCACGTTGGCCGAACCGTAAGTCGTATGGATGCCGTCGGCCAGCGTCGCCCGCACGGTATTGCCCACGATCGCGATACCGTTGCCGCCGAACACGAAGATCCCGGCGCTCGCTCCACCCTGGATCGTCACGCCGAGCACCTGGACGTCCGAGCCCGTCACCTCGACTTTCGTCGACTCGGGCGTCGTGAGGCGCGTCGTGCCGGTGCCGGCCAGCGTCACGCCGACGAGCGTCGAACCGGCACCGCGCATCACGATCGTCTGGTCGGCCGGATTCGTGGCGGCCAGCGTCGCGCCGTATCCGGAAATCACCGCCTGGGGCGCCGTCACGGCAAGCGAATGCCCGACGACGTAGCGTCCCGGTGCGATGACCAGGCGTTGGCCGGCGCGCAGGCTGTCGAATGCCTTCTGCAACGCGTCGGCCTGGTCGCTGCCGTCGGCGGCCGGGAAAACCGTCACATCGGCAACGGGAACGGGTGCGGTGCCATTGGAAGGCTGACGCGTCGCACCGGACGCCGTACCGGTCGCCCCGGCGGTCGACACAGGGCTGCCGGAATTCGTTGATGAAGCCGATGCACCGGATGCAGGACCGGCAGGTGCGATGGACGATGTCGATGTGCCCGCAACGGTCTGCGTGCCTGCGGCAGCGTTGTCGTCACCGCCGCCACATGCGGCAAGACAAAGGCAGAGCGCGGCAAACGTCGCCCGATCGACTGTACGCATACGAAGTTCCGCTAGCCCAAATTGGCGTCATCGTAAGTACGCTTGATCACTTTGTAAATGAATTCCACATTTCACCTGTGAAATATTTCGTTATCCTCTTTCATTCATCGCTGCGTCATCACGACGACATGCGACACGCGATCGCACCCTGACCGAGCGCGATCGACATGTATCGGAGATTACGTAGAATCCCGAACCTTCATCTGCACACGGACCTCGACCATGATTCGAACACTCACGGCCCTGGCCATGTTTTCGGCGCTGATCTGCACGGCTAATGCCGCCGATGTCGCAAGCGCGACCGGCACACGCTGATCGCGATGCGCGAGCAGACGGTCGCCGCGTTACGCGCGCGCCTTGGCGACGATGTGGTAACCGGCGAGCTCGCCGCGCACGCGAACCTCGATGCGATCGGGCGCTTCTACGCGACGCTGCAACAAGGGATGTCGATTCAGACGCGCTCCGGCGCGAGCCGTCGCGATCTGGAGGTGGCCGCGCAAACCGCGCTGGCCGCATGGCCGGCGCTCGCGGACGCGAGCGGCGGATAGCGTAACGGGCTCCGGAGAGAAACCCGCAAGACCGCGCGGTCATGCAGCGGCAAGCGCCCCCGCATGACCGCGCCGGTCGGTGCGTTACTGCGTGACGGCGTGCTGCACGTCCTTCGACGCATGCCACACGCGGTAGCGCACGTCAAAACCGTCCGGTACGTATACGACGAGCGGCAGGCGGCTGTTGTAGCGCAGCAGCTGACCGTCACCGCGCACCTGCACGAAGCGCTGCTGCGGCGCCTGGCCGGGGCAGGCCATCAGCGTCGATGCCGGCCCCTTCACGTCGGTCAGCCGGTAATACGTATAGCCCCAGCCCTTCACGTCCTCGGCGGTCAGCTCGCCGCCGAACCATTGCTGGTTGCAGTCGGTCTGCAGCGTCTTGCCGATCATCAGCTCGACGCGCGCGTCGCCTTCGTTCTCGAGCGCAGGCAACGCGATCACCGCGCGCTGCTGGCCAGCCGCCGGCTGCGGGAACATCTTGATCGATTCTGCCGACACGGCGGGCGCCGATGCGGGCCCGGCCGCGCAGGCGGCGGCAGCGGTCGTCACGCAAAAGGCGGCCAGGACGGCCCGGATCGCGAATTTCATCGATGTGCTCCTGATAAACAAAATAGGCCCCGATGCTAACACTTTCGTCGCACGACCTTACGAGGCTGTAATTTGACGACACAATTGCAAACAGCCGGCAATCCCCGCGCGCGGTACTTATAGGGGAACCAACGGAGATCATCATGCTGAAGCTCATTGCCGCCGCCGGCGTCGCCACGCTGCTGGCCGGGTGCGTCGTCGGGCCGGACGCCGGATACGGATACGGCTACGGACCGACCTACTATTCCGATCCGGGCTATGCGTACGGCCCGGCCTACGCACCGTCGCCCGTGTACGGCACGGTCAACATCTGGGGCGGTGGCGGCGGGCGCGACTGGGACCGCGACCGCCGCGGCTGGGATCGCGGACGCGACGGCTGGAATCGTGACCGCGGCGGCTGGGACCGCGACCGCGGCGAGCGCGCCCGTCATGGCGGCTGGGGCCGCGGCGACGGACGCCGCGCCGACTGGAATGACGGCGGCGGGAACGGCCAAGGCAACGGCGGCGGCCATCGCCACTGACGCAATTGCAACCGTTTGTATCCGCACACGGTTCACACGAGACCGAAACGAACCGATAGACGACCGCCAAAACACGAAGGCCCTCGCATCACTGCGAGGGCCTTTTGTCGTCCGCCCTGCCGGGAGTCCGGCAACGCCGGCGATGCAGCGCCGAGCCTGCCCACTCGTCAGACGCGCGCCCGCTTACCACCCGGCCGGCCGCGCATAGCCGCCCGACACCGGCGCGCCGCACACGTACGGGCGCTGATAGCGGTCGTAGCAGTAGTCCGGGCCGTCGTCCTGGTACTGCGCCTGCTGATAGGCCGGATAAGCCGGCTGCTGGTAAGCCGGTGCCTGGTAGTACGTCGGCGGCTGATAGGCCGGTGCCTGATACATCGGTGCCTGGTACGCGACGGGCGGATTCATCGCCGACGTCACGATCGCGCCGAGCACCGCGCCGCCGATCAGTGCGCCGATGATGGCGCCCCCGTCGCGGCCATGCGCGGACGCCGGGCCCGCCACGGCGAGCGAACCGGCGAGGACACATACTGCGGCAATTCTTTTCATGATGGACTCCCACGCGAAGTGGTATTCGATGTGATGCATTGTGGCTGCGCACGGCCGTAACAGATGCAGCAAGTGGTAACGCGCCATTACGCGTATCACGCACACCGAAATGCGGCACCGCCGTGCTACGATTTTCGGCACACAGGAGACGCCTTCATGCAGCCCGAAACCGCCCGCCGTTTCGATACCGAATTCGCGCCGCGCATTGCGCAGGCGATCGCCGCCTACTTCGCCGATCACGTGCTGACCGGCGTCGTCCCATACGGCGGGCACGGGCAACCGACGCGCGTGCAGATCCGCAGCGCGCCGCACGAACACGTGAGCGGCTTCGCGCATCCGCTGAACCTCGAGCTGACCTGGGACACCGACGAGATCGAACGACTGATGGCACCCGACGGGCCCGCGCGATTCGAGCACTACCTGAGCGCGCTGCCGAGGAAACTGAGCGCATGGCAGGGCGCGCGCGACATCGATCTCGCGTCGCGCACGCAGGCCGACCCGCTCGTGCGGCTCGGCGGTCTCGACTTCGAAGGCTGAGCGCACGCCCCGGCCGCCGGCCGGACGCTGGCGGCGTCGCGCGAAACGGTCCGGTGATACACTCGACCGGTCCCGCTCCGGCGCCGCCAGGCTGACCGGACCGTTCACCGCCGCCGCCACCCGCGAGCATGGTTGCGCACGCAACCGGCATCCGGGCACGCGGACAATCACGCCTTCGCTCCCGTCATGAACGCCGATACCGGCCTGCCGCTTCCGCAACGCTACTGGGCAATCGTCTGCGTCGCACTGGGCATCACGCTCGCCGTGCTCGACGGCGCCATCGCGAACGTCGCGCTGCCGACGATCGCGCGCGACCTGCACGCGTCCGATGCCGGGTCGATCTGGATCGTCAACGCGTACCAGCTCGCGGTCACGATCACGCTGCTGCCGCTCGCGTCGCTCGGCGAACGCGTCGGCTATCGCCGCATCTACATCGCCGGGCTTGCGCTCTTCACCGCGGCGTCGCTCGGCTGCGCGCTCGCCGGCTCGCTGCCCGTGCTCGCCGTGATGCGCGTGATACAGGGGTTCGGTGCAGCCGGCATCATGAGCGTGAACGCCGCGCTCGTGCGGATGATCTACCCGTCGTCGATGCTCGGGCGCGGGCTGTCGATCAACGCGATGGTGGTCGCGCTGTCGTCGGCGATCGGCCCGACGGTCGCATCGGCGATCCTGTCGTTCGCGTCGTGGCCCTGGCTGTTCGCGGTCAACGTGCCGATCGGCATCGCCGCGGTGTTCGGCAGCCTCCGGGCGCTGCCGGCCAACCCGCTGCACGACGCGCCGTACGACTTCCCGAGCGCGCTGATGAACGCATGCGTGTTCGGCCTGCTCATCATGGCCGTCGACGGGCTCGGTCACGGCGAAAGCCACGCGTACGTCGCAGGCGAACTGGCGATCGCGTTCGCCGTCGGCTACTTCTTCGTGAAGCGGCAGCTGTCGCAGCCGGCGCCGCTGCTGCCGGTCGATCTGATGCGCATCCCGATGTTCGCGCTGTCGATCTGCACGTCGGTTGCGTCGTTCACGTCGCAGATGCTCGCGTTCGTCGCGCTGCCGTTCTGGCTGCAGCATTCGCTCGGGTTCTCGCAGGTCGAAACCGGCCTCTACATGACGCCGTGGCCGCTCGTGATCGTATTCGCCGCGCCGCTTGCCGGCGTGCTGTCGGATCGCTACTCGGCCGGCATCCTCGGCGGAATCGGGCTCGCGCTGTTCGCGGCCGGGCTGCTGTCGCTCGCGACGATCGGCGCGCATCCGGGCACCGTCGACATCGTGTGGCGGATGGCGCTGTGCGGCGCAGGTTTCGGGTTGTTCCAGTCGCCGAACAATCGCGCGATGTTGTCGTCGGCGCCGCGCGAGCGCAGCGGCGGCGCGGGCGGGATGCTGAGCACGGCACGCCTGACGGGCCAGACGCTCGGGGCCGCGCTCGTCGCACTGATTTTCGGGCTGGCGCCCGACCGCGGGCCGACGATCGCGCTCTATGTCGCCACGGTGTTCGCGGCGCTCGCCGCGGTGGTCAGCATGCTGCGCATCGCGTCGCCGCGCCCCGACGCGACGACCTGACGCCGCCGCGCGCGGCGCCCGCCGGTCACGCGGCGTCGAGCGCGTCCATCACGAAGCGCACACGCGCCTTCACGCTCACGCACGGCAGCTCGATCAGCCGATACCCGTAGGCCGTATAGCAGTCGACCATCGCGTCGTAGGTGCGCACTGCCTCGGCGAAATCCTGCCGGCGCTCGGTGTCCCGCGTGTAGATGTCGGGCCACGGCGGCGCGATGAACACGCGCCGGTGATAACGGAAGCGCCGCGCCGCAGCCTCCGCATGCGCGGGCACCGCGAGGCCCGTCAGACGCAAGTAGCCGATCACGTCCGGCACGCCGCGGTCGAAGAACACGGGCCCGCGCGCGCCTCGTGCGAGATGATACGAACGCATCTCCCAGTTCAGCATCTGCTCGGCAAACGCGGCCCGGTCGCGCCAGGGCAGCGCCGGACCGTCGATCGCCATCTGGTCGCGGATCACACCTCGCCCGGCCTCGTGCGAGCGCGCGAAACCGCAGCGCTCGAGCGCATCGAGCAGCGTGCTCTTGCCGGAGCCGGGGCCGCCCGTGACGACGAAGAAGCGGGCGGACGCCGCCTCCGCGCCGCCCTCCTCCATGCGCTCAGACATGCACGGCTCGCCGGCCCGCGCGCTGCGTGACCGACGCGGCCGCCGCGACGCTGCGCAGGTCGGCGACGAACGTATCGCGCCAGACCGACAGATTGTTCTCGCGCAGGCGCGCGAGGTTCTCTTCGTGACGCGCCTGCCGCTCGGCGAGCGGCATCGACAGCGCGCGCTCGAGCGCGTCGGCCATCTGCGACAGGTCGTAAGGATTGACGAGCAGCGCGCCGGTCAGCTCGGCCGCCGCGCCCGCGAACTCCGACAGCACGAGCACGCCCGGATCGGCCGGATCCTGCGACGCGACGTATTCCTTCGCGACGAGATTCATCCCGTCGCGCAACGGCGTCACGTAGCCGACCTGCGACATCCGGAAGAAGGCCATCAGCAGATTGCGCTCGTACTTGCGGTTCAGGTACTGGATCGGCGTCCAGTCGA
The DNA here is from genome assembly GCF_001521935.1 of Burkholderia sp. RF7-non_BP4. Taxonomy (NCBI): domain Bacteria; kingdom Pseudomonadati; phylum Pseudomonadota; class Betaproteobacteria; order Burkholderiales; family Burkholderiaceae; genus Burkholderia; species Burkholderia sp. RF7-non_BP4. Next base: position 88,828 of record NZ_LOTA01000028.1, read on the forward strand.
GCTGCGAGAAGCGGCCGTTGATGCGGCCGGCCTCGCCTTCGAGCGTTTCGCGAATGCGCTGGTAGGTCTGCACGTCGGACCGCGTCGGCGGCGCGATCTGCACGAGCGACACGCGCCCCTGCCAGCCCGGCGCGTTGGCGAGCATCCGCTCGAACGACTGGAAGCGTTCGACGAGCCCCTTCGAATAGTCGAGCCGGTCGACGCTCATCACGAGCTTGCGGCCGGCGAGCGCATCGCGCAGCATCTTCACCGGCTTGCGCGAGCCGTACTGGACGGCCGCCTCGGCGATCGCATCCGGATGCACGCCGATCGGATAGGCGGCGACCTTCACGACGCGGCCGTGCGCATGCAGCATCCCGTCGTCGCTCGCCGCGCCGATGCCGCGCCGCTCGATGTAGTCGGTGAACGCCTGCTTGTCGGCATCGGTCTGGAAACCCGCGATGTCGTATGCGCACATGAACTTCACGAGCTCCTCGTTCGGCGGCACGACGCGCAGCATGTCGGGCGACGGAAACGGGATGTGCAGGAAGAAGCCGATCGGGTTCTTCACGCCGAGTTCGCGCAGGCAATGCGCGAACGGCAGCAGGTGATAGTCGTGCACCCAGATCAGGTCGTCGGGCCGCAGCAGCGCGGCGAGTTGCTTCGCGAGCATCGCGTTCACGCGCAAATAGCCGGCATACTCCTGCCGGTCGAAGCGCGCGAGATCGCCGCGGTAGTGGAACACCGGCCACAGCGTCGCGTTCGAGAAGCCGCGGTAGTACTGATCGTAATCGCGCCGGGTCAGCCCGAGCGTCGCATACGTGACGTTGCCGTCCCGCTGGATCGCGGGTGCGGCGTCGGGCGTACCGACGATCTCGCCGTTCCAGCCGAACCAGACGCCGCCGGTTTCCTTCAGCGCGTCCATCACGCCGACCGCGAGGCCGCCTGCGCTCGGGCGCGTGTCCTCGCCGGCGGCGACACGGTTCGATACCACGATCAATCTGCTCATGCGGCTTCCCCTCCTCGATTCGATTGGATGACGCGCGGCGCGCGCCAAGGCAGACGCGACGGCCCGAAGGCGGTCGCGCGGCGATTCAGATGTGAGCGATGCAACAAAGAGCGCAATGAAATGCGGCGGCGGAATGCAACGGCGACGGCATCAGGCGTCCTGCTCCTGGCCGAGGTCGCGTTGATAGTCGAGCCCTTCCGGGCGTGCGCCGCCCTGGTTGTGATCGCCGTCGGACGGCGTCTCGTCGGGCGCGCCGGCCGGCGCGTCGGTCTGCGGACGCGGGCGCTCGGCACCCGCATCGGGCGGCCGGGGAGAAAACCGTTTCGAACGGCGCATGGCTGGGTGTCTCATATGCAACGCGGCTCGGGGCCGTCGTAGAAACATTCCATAACAAAACAGTCTAGGTGCCTTGCTCGCATGCCACGGTAACAATTGCCTTCAATTTGTAACGTTTCGACCCCCGCTCAGCCAACTGTCCGACAATAGCGCCGCGCGTACGCGCGCGAGCCGTCGCCCGCCGATTTGTCAAAGCTTTGCAATTTTCCTATGACAATTGCGAAACAATGACGCGGCATGGGGCGCGCATGCGCCGCCGCTCACCCAGACAGGACTTGCACTCAGGGATGAACATTCGTTTCGAACCGCCGCGTCGGGCCATGCCGGCGCGCATCGTGCTGGCCGCGATCGCCACGGCCACACTGCTGTCCGGCTGCAACTCGCTGTACAGCGAAGGCGCGACTGCCGGCGCCGGTATCGCGGGCGCCGCGATTGCCTCCAAGGTCACCAGCAACGCCGCCGTCGCGACGGGTATCGGCCTCGGCGCCGTCGCCGGCGCGCGTGCGGGCGTCCAGTACACGCAGCGGGTTGCGCACCGCTACACGCAGGAGCAGATCGCGAAAGCGGCCGGCCCGCTCGACGTCGGCGGCGTCGCGCCGTGGACGACCCGCCACTCGTTCCCGATCGAGGACGACGAACAGGGCCGCGTGACGGTCAGCCGGATGATCAGCATCGGCCCGCTCGACTGCAAGGAAATCGTGTTCGCGGTCGACACGCCCGCGAAGGCCGACAAGGCCGCCGAATCGGCGTTCTACGTCGCCACGATCTGCCGCGACGGCCCCGCGTGGAAATGGGCGTCGGCGGAACCCGCGACCGAACGCTGGGGCGCGCTGCAATGAGCGTCGCGATCCGTATCGCGGCGATCGGCGCGCTGTGCGCGGCCAGCGCCGCGCTGTCGGGCTGCGGCTCGGTCGGCGCGGCGAGCGGCGCGCTCGCCGGCGCGGCGACGGGCCTCGTCACCGCGAACCCGGCCGTGGGCGTCGGTGTCGGGATCGCCGTGCAAGCGGCGACCGACGAAGCCGTCAACCGCACGATGAAACAGCTCCATCAGAATCAGCAGGACGCGATCGCGAAAGCGGCGGGCAGCCTGGCCGTCGGCGAAGTGAAGCCGTGGAAGGTGAAGAACACGCTGCCGCTCGAAAACGGCGAAGGCGAGGTGCGCGTCACGCGTGCGTACTCGACGGCGCTCGCGCTGTGCAAGGAATTCGCGTTCTCGGTGAAGGACGGCGACAAGGCCGACTGGTATTTCGCGAATGCGTGCCAGCAAGGCACGCACTGGAAGTGGGCGTCGGCCGAACCGGCCGTCGACCGCTGGGGCAACCTGCAGTAACGAGGCGATGCGCGGCGCACGACACGCGCGGCGCATGCGAATGCCGGGCCCTGCGGCCCGGCGCGATGGCTCAGGACTCGACGTCCTCGAGACTGAAGATTTCGGTCTGGTCGTTGTACGAGAAGATCTCGCCGTAACGGCCCCAGTCGATCACCGCGTCGAGCGTTTCCTCGGCCGCACCGTCCGACAGAAAATCCTCCAGCTCCTGCTCGAAGCGCACGCGCGGCGCGCGATGGCCCGGGCGCTCGTTCAACACCTTCTTGATCCGCGCGGCGAGCGGCACGTGCTTCAGCAGATGATCCGCGAACATCAGCTTGCGCTCCTGCGTGCCGAATTCCGCGAACACGCGCCCCGGCGGCGTCAGGAACACGTCACCTTCGCGCACGTCGGCGAAGCCGAGGTATTGCAGCACTTCGGCGATCGGGAACAGGTCGTCGACCTCCAGATGCAGCGTGCGTGCGATTTCCGGCATGTCGGCGCGGCCGTGGTACGGCGCCATCGCGAGCGTCTCGATCAGGCCGGCCATCAGGTTGGTCGACACGCGCGGCAGCCAGCTGCCGAGCTCGAGCCCCTTCTTCGTCGCCTCGCCGGTCTGGCGTGCGGTCATCTTCGCGTAGATGTCGTCGACGAGCTTGCGGAAGGCCGGGTCGAGACGGTTGCGCGGATGCTTGAACGGCACCTTGATCTCGGCGATCACGCGGCCCGGGTTCGACGACAGCACGAGAATCCGGTCGCACATGAACACCGCTTCCTCGATGTTGTGCGTGACGATCAGCACCGACTTGATCGGCATGCGGCCTTGCGTCCACAGGTCGAGCAGGTCGGTACGCAGCGTTTCGGCCGTCAGCACGTCGAGCGCCGAGAACGGCTCGTCCATCAGCAGAATCGTCGGGTCGACGACGAGCGCGCGCGCGAAGCCCACACGCTGACGCATGCCGCCCGACAGCTCGCGCGGGTATGCGTTCTCGAAGCCGTCTAGACCGATCAGGTCGATCGCGGCGAGCGCGCGTTCGCGCCGCTCGCGCGCGCCGACGCCGAGCGCTTCCAGCCCGGCTTCCACGTTCTGCAGCACGGTCAGCCACGGGAACAGCGCGAAGGTCTGGAACACCATCGCGACGCCTTCGGCCGGGCCGGTCAGCGGCTTGCCGAGGTAGGTCACTTCACCGCCGGTCGGCTCGATCAGCCCCGCGATGATCCGCAGCAGCGTGGATTTGCCCGAGCCCGAACGGCCGAGCAGCCCGACGATCTCGCCTTCGCGCAGCGACAGGTTCGCGTCGTCGAGCACGAGCAGTTCGCCCTGCGTCTTGTTGAAGCCGCGGCAGACGTGATCGACGCGCAGGATTTCCTCACCGAGGCGCGGCGGCTGGGACGTCTGGACGGGGGCGTTTACAGCATTCGGATTGTGCATCGCGTTTCGCTCTCAATCGGTCTCAGTCGAGCCGCAGCTTCGCTTCGGCGAAGGCATACAGCGGGCGCCACAGCAGGCGGTTGAACAGGGTAACGAACAGGGACATCACGGCGATGCCCAGGATGATCTTCGGAAAGTCGCCGGCGGCGGTGGTCTGCGCGATATAGGCGCCGAGGCCGTGCGCCTCGATCCGGGTCGTGCCCCACTGCACCGCTTCCGACACGATGCTCGCGTTCCACGCGCCGCCCGATGCGGTGATCGCGCCGGTCACGTAGTACGGGAAGATGCCGGGCAGGATCGCCTGGCGCCACCACTGCCAGCCGCGGATCCGGAAGTTCGTCGCGGCTTCGCGATAGTCGTTCGGATAGGACGTCGCGCCCGCGATCACGTTGAACAGGATATACCACTGCGTGCCGAGCACGATCAGCGGCGACAGCCAGATGTCGGCGTTCAGGTGGAAGCGCGCGATCACGATCACGAACACCGGGAACAACAGGTTTGCCGGGAACGCGGCGAGGAACTGCGCGAGCGGCTGCAGCTTCTCGGCGAGTTTCGGGCGCAGCCCGACCCACACGCCGACAGGCACCCAGATCACGGACGCGATCGAGATCAGCACGACCACGCGCAGCAGCGTGATGAGCCCGAGCACGATCACGTGGCCGACTTCGGCCATCGTCACGCCGGTCGACACGAAGCTGACGACACGCCACACGATATAGGCCGTGCCGAGCAGCACGAGCACCGCCCACGCGATGTCGACGGTGCGCGACGCCTTCTTCTCGACCTTGGGCAGCGTGAAGCGCATCGCGCCCGACACCGGCAGACGCAGCGGAATCCGCGCGGCCTTCGCGAAGAACCAGCCGGCCGGCACGAGCAGTTGATGGATCAGGCGCGTACGGCGCACGAGGTCGAGCAGCCAGGATTGCGGCGCGTCGCCCGACGCGGTGTTCTCCATCCGGAACTTGTCGGCCCACGCGATCAGCGGGCGGAACAGGAACTGGTCGTAGGCCAGGATCACCACCGTCATCGTCAGGATCACCCAGCCGATCGCGCCGAGGTTCTTGTCCGAGATCGCCTGCGCGAGATACGCGCCGATCCCGGGCAGCGTGATGGTCTGGTTGCCGACGGTGATGGCCTCCGATGCGACGACGAAGAACCAGCCGCCCGACATCGACATCATCATGTTCCAGATCAGCCCCGGCATCGAGAACGGCACCTCGAGCTTCCAGAAGCGCTGCCACGACGTCAGGTGGAAGCCGCGCGACACTTCGTCCAGATCGCGCGGCACCGTGCGCAGCGACTGGTAGAAGCTGAACGTCATGTTCCAGGCCTGGCTCGTGAAGATCGCGAAGATCGCGGCCAGTTCGGCGCCGAGCACGCGGCTCGGGAACAGCGCGAGGAAGAACGTGACCGTAAACGAGATGAAGCCGAGCACCGGCACCGACTGCAGGATGTCGAGGATCGGGATCAGCACCATGCCGGCGCGGCGGCTTTTCGCGGCGAGCGTGCCGTAGATCAGCGTGAACGCGAGCGACGCGACCATCGCGGCGAGCATCCGCAGCGTGGTGCGCAGCGCGTATTCGGGCAGGTTCGACGGATCGAGCGAGATCTTCTGGGTTTGAAGGGTCCCGATCGGCGCCATCGTTTCATGAAAGCCGACGACCGCCATCGCGATCAGGCAGATGATCAGCGGGAACGCGATGAAGTCCCACCGGTTCGGCAGAACGCGCCACGCGGACGCGTTGGCGGTCCGGTTCGGATTGAAGAATCCGACGTCCATCAGGCGCCCTCCCCGGTAAGGCCGAACGAAGCCGGCAGACGATGTTGATTCATGGCAAAGCGCACGGGCGCGGTAATTCGACGCGGTAATTCGATTGATTCACGATCTGACGCCGGCGCGAGGCGCCGTGCGTGCACGCTGCGCCCCCGGCGCGGCGAGTCGGGCCGCGACGGCACGACACTACACCAACCTGTATTTCAGGTTCAACCGTCCGGGGCCGGCGCGGCGCCATGCGACGCGCGGACGGCGCACGGATCGTGCCCGGCACGCGGGCGAACAGCAGGCGTGCGATGCGGAGCAGCCCGGCCGCAGTCCTCCGGCCGGCATGCAGGCCCCGAATTATGCCGTGATCCGGGCCGGCCGGGAACCCGCCAGCCGCATGCGGACGCAAACCATGCCGGACGTCATCGGACGATTGCGGCGAAGCAGGTATGATCGGGGCTAGCCCCTGGCGTCGGTGTCGACCACAGCCGCCAGGGATCGACCGACCAGCGGGAGGAAGGGAATGGCAGGAAACTTGGTGATCGTCTGCCGCGATCAGGATGCCGATGCGTTCTACGAGCTGATGCAGGAATATGGGTCGTTCCAGACGCGGCTGTCGTCGACGGCATGGTACCTGAACATGAACGTCGTGCCGGAATCGCTGCAGGACGAGATTCTGGAGCGCCTTGGCCGCTATACGACCGTCTATATCTTCGAGGCCACGAGCGTGACCTACAACACCATCGACAGCAACGCCGCCGAGACGCTCGGCACGCTGTTCGGCGAATGATGCCGCGCGGCGCCTGCCCGGCAGGCGCCGCATCCGCCGCTTACGCGGCCTGGGCGTGCAGTTCGTCCTTCGGCACCACGTCGAACGGGAACGTCATCGCCACGCGCAGGCCGCCCTCGGGACGATTGCCGATCTCGCACGCCCCGCCCAGCCTCAGCACCAGCCGCTCGACGATCGCGAGCCCGAGCCCGCTGTGGCCATTGCCGCCGCGCGCGGGGTCGAGCCGCACGAACGGCCGTGTCGCGGCCGCCAGGTCGCGCGGCGCGATCCCGCCGCCGCTGTCGCTGACCGACAACACGTAACCCGTCGGCGTACGCAACGTCTCGATGAGCACGGGTGGCGCGCCGTACGCATGCGCATTGTCCAGCAGGTTCGACAGGATCCGGTCGAGCGTCGCGGTCGGCAGGCGGAAACCTTCGTCGGCGGCCAGATGCGTCTGGACCGCCGGCGCGTTCGGTGCGACCGCGCGATAGCTGCGCGCGATCCGCTCGCAGGTCTGGTCGACCGGCACGGGCTCGCTGCGGTCCGCCCCGCCGTGCGCGAACACGAGGAACTGGTCGACGATGTGCGACATCGAGTCGACATCGCGCACCACGCCGTCGCGCAGCCGCGCGTCGTCCATCATTTCCGCGCGCAGGCGCATCCGCGCGAGCGGCGTGCGCAGGTCGTGCGCGACGCCAGCCAGCATCACCGCGCGATCGCTCTCGGCCTGCGACACCTGTTCCACCATCTGATTGAAGCCGTGCGTGAGCTGGCGCAGCTCGCGCGGGCCGCGCTCGCGCAGCGGCGGCACCGGCTGGCCGCGGCCGAAGCGCGCGACCGCGCGCGCCAGCGAACGCAGCGGCTGCTGCAGCTGCCAGGCCGCGAACAGCGCGGCGATCACGCCTGCCGAGAAGATCGTGCCGAGCCACAGCAGCATCCGGTCCAGCGAGCGCGGCGGGCGCAGCGGCTGCACCGGCACGACGATCCAGTTGCGGTCGGTCGGCTCCTTGACCCACAACACCGGCGGGTGGCCCGGCGCGCCGATCTCGACCAGGGTGCCGGCCGGCATGCGCTCGCTCACGTCGTCGCGAAAACGCTTGAGCGGCGCCGGCAGATTCGAGCCTGCGCTCGTCGGCACGTCGGGACTGTCCGGCGACACCAGCCGCACCCGCGACGGCAGCGGCTGGTCGGGCGTGCGCTCGACGTGCTGGCGCACGGCGTCGACGAGGAAGGCGGCCTCCTCGACCGCGTAACGCGTCTGCATCTGGCTGCGCTCGAGGCGCATCGCGAAGAACCACGCGAAGTGCGACAGGAGCAGCACGCCGACGACCAGCAGCGCCAGCCGTCCGAACAGTGAATCAATGGGTTTGCGCATGGGCCTCGCCGTCGGGCACGAACACGTAGCCGCGCCCGCGGACCGTCTGGATGAAGCGCGGCGTCGACGGATCCGTTTCCAGGATGCGGCGCAGGCGCCACACCTGGACGTCGATGCCGCGGTCGGTGCCGTCGTACTCGGGCCCGTGCAGCAGCTCGAGCAACCGCTCGCGCGTGAGCGTGCGCAGCGCGTGGTTCACGAAGATCTTCAGCAGCGCGAATTCGCTGCTCGACAGCGTTGCCGGCTTGCCGTCGACCGCCAGCGTGCGCGCCTGGAAGTCGAGCACGAAACGGCCGAACGCGAACGGCTCGCGCTGCTCGGGCGCCGCCGCCGACGGCGTCGCCCGGCGGCGGCGCAGCACCGCCTGCACGCGCGCGAGCAGCTCGCGCGGGTTGAACGGCTTGCCGAGGTAGTCGTCCGCGCCGAGCTCGAGCCCGACGATGCGGTCGACGTCGTCCGCGCGCGCCGTCAGCATGATCACGGGGATGTCGTCGCCGGCCGCGCGCAGCTGGCGCAGCGCGGTCAGGCCGTCCACGCCCGGCATCATCAGGTCCAGCACGATCAGGTCGGGCCGCTCGCGCTCGAGACGCTTCTCGAGCGTCGCCGCGTCGTGCAGCACGGACACTTCCATCCCCTGGCGCACGAGATAGTCGCGCAGCAGGTCACGGAGTTCTTGGTCGTCGTCGACGATGAGGATCTGGGTAGTCATGGCTCGAAGTTTACCGCGCGAGTGCGGAGTCGAAGAACGAAACAAAGGAACGAAAGGGTTACTGCGGGTTACGGCGCAAGGGAACTGTAATGCACCGTAACCCGGCAGCCACCCCGCGTAACACCCGCCGGGACACGCGCCGCTAACCTGCGTCTTACCGGATGCGGCACACGCGTCACCCGCGCACCGCATCGCCGGACCCTTTGGATACAGGAGTTTCTGAAATGTATAAGAAGACTTCCCGCGTGGCCATCGCGGCCGCCACCGTGCTCGCTCTCGCATTCGGCACCGCGCATGCCGCGCCGCCCAACGACATGCCGCCGCCGGGCGGCCCCGGCATGCACCAGATGCACGGCGGCCATGACGGCGGCCCGTTCGGCGTGATCATGAAGCTGCACGATCAGTTGAAGCTCAACGCATCGCAGGAGCAGCAATGGCAGACGGCCGTCAACACGATGAAGCAGAACCATGAGGCGATGCGCAAGAGCCACGAGCAGATGCGCGAGCAGTTCAAGGCGCAGCAGAATCAGCCAATCCTTGACCTGAACGCGATGCACGCCGCCCGCCAGCAGGCCGAGCAGCAGAATGCGCAGCTGCGCGAGCAAAGCTCGGCCGCCTGGCTCGCGTTCTACAACGGACTGAACGACCAGCAGAAGACGACGGTCAGCACCGCGCTGAAGCAGCAGTTCGCGCGGATGGAACAGCGTCACGAGAAGATGAAGGAACGCTGGCAGGAGCACCGCGCGGCCAAGGCCGCGTCGGCGCCGGCGCAGTAAGCCGGGGGCCGCCTCCCCGGGCGGCTTCGCAGGGGACGCGGGTACTCGGCCCGCGTCCCCTGTTTCGTTTCAAGCGACGTCGAACAGCAGCACCTCGGCTGCCCGTCCGCGTGCGAACGCGACCGCGTCCACCCCGGCGATCCGCGCGCCGTCGCCCGCGGCCAGCGCGTGGCCGTTGACCTCCACGTCGCCACGCGCCACATGCACATAAGTGCCACGTCCGGCCGGCACACCGAATACCGCCTCCTCGTCGCCGTCGATCAGCCCCGCGAAAATCCGCGCATCCGCACCGATCGACAGCGCGCCGTCGCCGCCGTCCGGCGACGCGACGAGCCGCAGGCGGCCGCGCTTCTCGTCGTCGGCGAAATGCCGCTCCGCGTAACCGGGCCGCCCGCCGCGCTCGGCCGGCTGCAGCCAGATCTGCAGCAGATGCAGCACCCGGTCGCGCGACGCATTGGTTTCGCTGTGCATGAGCCCCGTGCCGGCACTCATCCGCTGGATGCCGCCGGCCCGCACGATGGCGCCGTTGCCAAGGCTGTCGCGGTGCGCGAGCGCGCCGTCCAGCACGTAAGTGACGATTTCGAGGTCGCGGCGCGGCTGCATCCCGAAGCCGCGCGTCGGTGCGATCCGGTCCTCGCTCAGCACGCGCAGCGCGCCGAACGGCGGATGGGCGGCCTCGGCGTCGCCGACAGGCGGAAAGCTGTGACTCGACTCGAGCCAGCCTTGGCGCGTGTGGCAGCGGTCGGCGGCGCGGCGGATCTGGAACATGGGGCGGGCACTCCGGCAGGCAGACATTCTTTCTTCGGGTTTACCTGCACTGTAGGGGCGCGCCAAGCGCGCCACAATCCGCAGCCCGCGCACTGCATCGTTGCACCCACGAATCCAATCGGCGCAATGCTCGTTGCGAATACCACGATTGCCGCAACGCCCGGATCGAAGAATCCATCGGTCGCGCCGGATTGCCGTTTTCCGGGTATCGCGTTCGGGTAAAATACCGCCCTTTTGGCGTTCGCCCGTCCGGTGAGCGCCGTTGCCCGCGCGCCGAAACACGAATTTTGGCCGTCTAGAATACGCCGCGGCGCCCGGCCCGACCGGCCGCGAGCGCCCCCCGGAAGTGAGCGACAAAAGGATGGAAATGAAGAAGGCCGCCCTGTGCGCCGCCCTCGCCCTCGTGGCGGGCAGCGCCTTCGCGAAAGAATGGAAGACCGTGCGGATCGGTGTCGATGCCAGCTACCCGCCGTTCGAGTCGACCGCGCCGAGCGGCGAGATCGTCGGTTTCGACGTCGATCTCACCAAGGAAATCTGCAAGCGCATCAACGTGAAGTGCGTGTGGGTCGCGCAGGATCTCGACGGGATCATTCCCGCGCTGAAGGCGAAGAAGTACGACGTCATCGTGTCGTCGCTGACCGTCACGGACAAGCGTCGCGAGCAGATCGACTTCTCCGACAAGGTGTACGACGCGCCCGCGCGCATGATCGCGAAGGCCGGCTCGCCGCTGCTGCCGACGGTCGCGTCGCTCAAGGGCAAGCGCGTCGGCGTCGAGCAGGGTTCGACGCAGGAATCCTACGCGAAGGCGTACTGGGAACCGCAAGGCGTCACGATCATTCCTTACCAGAACCAGGACCAGGTCTATGCCGATCTCGGCTCGGGCCGCCTCGACGCGACGCTGCAGGATGAACTGCAGGCCGACTACGGCTTCCTGCGCACGCCGCGCGGCAAGGGCTTCGCGTTCGCCGGTCCGGAAGTGAAGGATCCGAAGACGATCGGCGACGGCACCGCGATCGGCCTGCGCAAGGAAGACACGGACCTGAAGCTCAAGATCAACAAGGCGCTGGCCGACATGCACAAGGACGGCACGTACGACCGGCTGTCGCACAAGTATTTCTCGTTCAGCGTCTACTCGGCTCGCTGAGCGCAGACAATGACGGGAAGCGGATGCGGGGGCGCCCCGCGTCCGGCAGTACAGGCAGTCCACCACGCGCCGCCCGCCCCTCGCCCGCCGCTCCCCGCGACGGGCTGGCCCGGCACCGTTGCCGGGGCGGACGGTCATGATACGCACGGGGCGTTCCGCGCAGCTTGGCGGGCGCGTCTTTCGCGGCGCACCGCGTGCGCCGTCCGGGACCACACCAGGGACCACATATGTTTCTACAAGGCTACGGCCCGCTGATCCTCGCAGGCACCTGGCAAACCGTCAAACTGGCGGTGCTTTCGCTCGCGCTGTCGTTCCTGCTTGGCCTGCTCGGCGCGGGCGCGAAGCTGTCGCGCAACCGCTTCACGAACGGCGTCGGCACCGTCTACACCACGTTGATCCGCGGCGTGCCCGACCTCGTGCTGATGCTGCTGCTGTTCTACAGCCTGCAGATCTGGCTGAACATGGCGACCGACGCACTCGGCTGGGACCAGATCGACATCGATCCGTTCCTCGCCGGCGTGCTCGTGCTCGGCTTCATCTACGGCGCGTACTTCACCGAGACCTTCCGCGGCGCATTCCTGTCGGTGCCGCGCGGCCAGCTCGAGGCCGGCAGCGCGTACGGGATGACCAACTGGCAGGTGTTCACGCGGATCATGTTCCCGCAAATGATGCGCTTTGCGCTGCCGGGCATCGGCAACAACTGGCAGGTGCTCGTGAAGTCGACCGCACTGGTGTCGATCATCGGCCTCGCGGACGTCGTGAAGGCGTCGCAGGACGCCGGCAAGGGCACGCTGCGGTTCTTCTTCTTCACGCTGATCGCCGGTGCGGTCTACCTCGCCATCACGACGATCTCGAACTTCGTGCTGATTTGGCTCGAAAAGCGCTACTCGACCGGTGTCCGCAAGGCTGACCTATGATCGAACTCATCCAAGAATACTGGCGCAACTACCTCTACACCGACGGCTTCCGGATCACCGGCGTCGCGATCACGCTGTGGCTGCTGGTCGTGTCGATCGGCCTCGGCTTCTGCCTGTCGGTGCCGCTCGCCGTGGCCCGCGTGTCGAAAAGGAAGTGGCTGTCGGGCGCGGTGTGGCTCTACACGTACGTGTTCCGCGGCACGCCGCTCTACGTGCAATTGCTGCTCTGCTACACCGGCCTCTACAGCCTGCAGGTCGTGCGCGGCACGCCACTGCTCGACGCGTTCTTCCGCGACGGGATGCACTGCACGCTGCTCGCGTTCACGCTGAACACCTGCGCGTACACCACCGAGATCTTCGCGGGCGCGATCAAGGCGACGTCGTACGGCGAGATCGAGGCCGCGCGCGCATACGGGATGTCCACCTTCACGATGTATCGCCGCGTGATCCTGCCGTCGGCGCTGCGCCGCGCGCTGCCGCTCTACAGCAACGAAGTGATCCTGATGCTGCACGCGACCACCGTCGCGTTCACCGCGACCGTGCCGGACATCCTGAAGATCGCGCGCGACGTGAACTCGGCGACCTACATGTCGTTCCACGCATTCGGGATCGCCGCCCTGCTCTATCTCGCGATCTCGTTCACGCTCGTGTGGCTGTTCCGCCAGGCCGAGCGTCGCTGGCTCGCGTATCTGCGCCCGCAAGGCAAGTAAGTTTTCGCAGGACTATTGATGAATTCCCAGACTCAAAAGCTTTTCGTCGACGATCTGCACAAGCGGTACGGCGACAACGAGGTGCTCAAGGGCGTGTCGCTGAAGGCGAACTCGGGCGACGTGATCAGCGTGATCGGCTCGTCCGGTTCCGGCAAGAGCACGATGCTGCGCTGTATCAACTTCCTCGAGCAGCCGAACGCGGGCCGCATCATCGTCGACGGCGAGGAAGTGCGCACCACGCCGGACAAGACGGGCGCGCTGCGCGCGGCCGATTCGAAGCAGCTGCAACGCGTGCGCACCAAGCTGTCGATGGTGTTCCAGCATTTCAATCTCTGGTCGCACATGAACGTGATCGAGAACGTGATGGAAGCGCCCGTCAACGTGCTCGGCATCCCGAAGAAGGAAGCCGAAGACCGTGCGCGCGAGTATCTCGAAAAGGTCGGCCTCGCGCCGCGCGTCGAGAAGCAGTATCCGTCGCATCTGTCGGGCGGGCAGCAGCAGCGTGTCGCGATCGCGCGCGCGCTGGCGATGCATCCGGACGTCATGCTGTTCGACGAGCCCACGTCGGCGCTCGACCCGGAACTGGTCGGTGAAGTGCTGAAGGTGATGCAGAAGCTGGCCGAGGAAGGCCGCACGATGATCGTCGTCACGCACGAGATGGGCTTCGCGCGCAACGTGTCGAATCACGTGATGTTCCTGCACCAGGGGCGCGTCGAGGAGGAAGGCGTGCCGTCCGAGGTGTTCGCCAACCCGAAGAGCGAACGCCTGCGCGGGTTCCTGTCGGGCAGCCTCAAGTAACGCGCGCGACGACACGCGAACGGGCGCCATGCGGCGCCCGTTTTGCGTTTACACGGCGTCCACCGGTGCGCCGTCGGCGAACGCGCGCAGCGCATCGCCCGCGAGCCTGTAGCGCACCCATTCGCTTTGCGGCGCCGCGCCGACGCTTTCGTAGAAGCGGATCGCCGGCTCGTTCCAGTCGAGCACGCTCCATTCGAAGCGCCCGCAGCCGGTGTCCACGGCGATGCGCGCGAGCGCCTTCAACAGCCGCAGCCCGGCACCCGCGCCGCGAAAGCGCGGCGATACGTACAGATCCTCGAGATACAAGCCCTGGCGGCCGAGCCACGTCGAATACGACGAGAAATACACGGCGAAGCCGGCCGGCTCGCCGTCGACCTCGCAGATCAGTGCGCGCGCGGGCGTTCCTTCGCCGAACAGGCTGCGCTCGAGCGACGCAGGTGTCGCGACCACTTCATGCTCCGCCTTCTCGTAGATGGCCAGCTCGGTGATGAAGCGCAGGATTTGCGGCACGTCGGCGACGGTGGCGGAACGAATGTCGATTTGCACGGTGAGGAGCCCTCCTTCGGCCCGGACTGAAAACGGAATGCGGCGCCCGCGCAAGCGTGCCTGGCGTCGGACAGATCGACATGCTACGTTCGCGGTTCAACTGCAGGAAGTGCAGTTTCTTCATCTGGACATGAACATGATGCATCCCGACCTGCGCCGTCTCGACCTGAACCTGCTGCTCGCGTTCGACGCGTTGTACCGCCACAGGTCGGTCGCCGCGGCCGCGCACGAACTGGCGATGAGCCCGTCCGCGCTGAGCCACGCGCTCGCCCGGCTGCGCGACGCGATCGGCGATGCGCTGTTCGTGCGGCTCGGCAACGAGATGCAGCCGACCGTGCGCGCCGACGACATCGCCACCTGGGCCGGCGATGCGCTCGACACGATGTCGAAGGGGCTCGCCCGCGCGCGCCGGTTCGATCCCGCGCAAAGCGACCGCACGTTCGTGTTCGCCGCGAGCGACTACACGGCATTCGCCGTGCTGCCGGCGTTGCTGGCGCGCATCGAGCAGGTCGCCCCGCGGCTGCGGATCCGCGTCGTCCACTCCGACCGCAAGATTTCGATCGACGAACTCGCGGCCGGACGCATCGACTTCGCGCTCGGCTATCACGAGGAATCGGCCGGCGACGCGCCGGGCATCGAGGATTTCGACTGGTTCTCGGACGACTACGTGGTGATCGCGAGCGCCACGCATCCGGACATCCGCCGGCGGCTGACGCTCGACCAGTACCTCGCGGCACGCCACGTGGTCGTCACGCCTTGGAACGAGTCGCGCGGCGTCGTCGACTACGTGCTCGACCGGCTCGGCCTCGCGCGGCAGGTCGCCGTGCAGTTGCCCAGCGTGCTGGCCGCGCCGTTCGTGATCGCGGAATCGGCACTCCTGATGACGGTGCCGAACCGCGCCGCGCAGGCGCTGCGCCACGCGGCGCCGATCCGCATCTTCCCCGCACCGTTCGAGATCCCGCGCTACACCGTGAAAATCTACTCGCACGCGAAGCACGCGCGCACCGACGCGCACCGATGGCTTCGCGCGCAGTTGCTCGACGCCCGGGCGGCATCCGCTTGAGCCTGGCGCGCGTCCACGGCGGGCGGCGGTCAGCCGTTGCCGGACAAGCGTTTCGGGCCTCGCCCGGCAACGGCTGACCGCCGCCAAATCATTACGAAATACTTACCAGTTTCGTCTCTGCGGCGCTTACGCTCGTGCCCCGATGGCGTCAATAGTGGCAATCCTTGACCCATGCTTATCGAATCCATGTCTCCCTTGTGTGACAAGGGTTTTCCGGGAATCGACGCCCCTTTGGGCACCCATCGCGCACGGTGTTGCATGGCAAATTGGCGACAGCGGTTAGTCAAACAACGATTTCCATCGCCACAAAATTGTATTTTTGCTAAATTAGTAACCAAAGTAGCAAAACGAAGTTCGTGAAATGTAGTTTAGCTTCACGACACAACAAGGAGACCCCGCAAGCCGACCCGGCCGCGCGGGACCGCTCAACGGTTTTCCGTCCGCTTGCCCGCGTGCCGCGCTTACCGGCTCTGCACGAGGTCTCCCTGGTTATCCCGCTTTTCGCTTTTGCCCGGCGCTCGCTGCTCCGGGCATCTCGTGCAGTCTGGGTTGACTTTTTGACAGGGTATGGAGGAGATGATGAAGAAAGCTTTGGTCGCGGCCGCGCTGATGGCTGCTGGGGTGGTTACGGCGCACGCGCAGAGCAGCGTCACGCTGTATGGTCGCCTGGATGCCGGCCTCGAGTACATGAACGGGCTGCAGGATGGCCATCGCGTTCGCGCAGAAAGCGGCGACTGGGGCACGAGCCTGTGGGGCTTGAAGGGCAGCGAGGACATCGGTGGCGGCAACAAGGTCCTGTTCCACCTCGAAGGCGCGTTCAACACAATGAACGGCACCGTCACCCAAGGCTCGATCTGGGATCGTTTCGCGACCGTCGGTATCTCGAACGACCGCTACGGTACGCTGCTGCTCGGTCGCGAACTCGCGATCGCCAACGGCGTGTGGGACTTCGATCCGCTGGGCCAGTCGAGCTGGTCGTCGGCATCGCTGGTGCGCGGCCGCAACTGGAACAAGACCAGCAACAACGTGTCGTACCAGTCGCCGTCGCTCTACGGCCTCGACTTCTACGGCCAGTTCGCGTTCTCGAACTCGACCAGCTTCAACGGCAACACCGACCCGAAACAACCCGGTCGTGCAGCCGGCGCTCAGATCACGTACACGAACGCGCTGTTCCAATTGCGCGGCATCTATGACGAAACGCGCGACAGCAACGGCCGCTTCTCGGACGTGTTCAACTATTCGCGTGAATACTTTGCCGGCTTGAACGTGTTCCTCGGCCAGTTCAAGCTGCAGGCAGCTTACCAGGCATCGCACGCAGACGGCAGCGGCGGCCCGCCCGCGAACAATGGCGTGACCAGCACCCAGCAGGTCTGGGGCGGCGTGACGTGGCAGGCAACGCCGGCGGCAGCGCTGATCGCGGCCGTGTACCACGTGAACGCCAACCACGGCGGCGGCAACGCGAACATCTACACGGTCGGCGGCTCGTACAACATCTCGAAGCGCACGCTGTTCGACGTGCAAGTCGCGACGGTACGCAACAGCAAGACCGCGAACTTCGGCCTGAACGCAAACGGCGCGGGTACCGACGTCTCGACCGGCAACCCGCATCCGGGCGGCAGCCAGACCGGCGTCTACGCCGGCATCCAGCACCTGTTCTGATCAGGCGCCGTCCAGAGAACGATTCGACAACACTTTCCACGCTGCTGCGAGAGGCGCGTATCGGTGCGGTACCCTTCCGGGTATCCGCACCGTTTTTTATTGGCGGGCCGGGATCGTATGATCCACGGCCCGATCGACCGACTGGGTCGACCGTGCCCGAAGCGGCGCTCAGACCGCCGCTTCGTTCTCTTCGCCGGTGCGGATGCGGATCACGCGTTCGACGTCCGACACGAAGATCTTGCCGTCGCCGATCTTGCCCGTGCGCGCCGCGCCGATCACCGCGTCGATCACCTGGTCGACCTGCGCTTCCGCGACGACGACCTCGATCTTCATCTTCGGCAGGAAGTCGACCACGTATTCGGCGCCGCGATACAGCTCCGTGTGCCCTTTCTGGCGGCCGAAGCCCTTCACTTCCGTCACGGTCAGGCCGGTGAGGCCCACTTCGGCGAGCGCTTCGCGGACTTCGTCCAGCTTGAACGGCTTGATGATGGCGGTGATGCGTTTCATGATGGTTGTCCCTCAATGCTCGTTTGGATGCAGAATCGCGATCCCGATTGTAAGCCGGCCGGCCACGTACGGCCCAGCGCGGCTCAGTCGAGACGTTCGGTAAAGCGCGACGTGATCGGATAGCGCCAGTCGCGCCCGAATGCGCGATGCGTGACGCGAATGCCGATGGGCGCCTGGCGGCGCTTGTATTCGTTGACCTTGATGAGCCGCGTCACGCGCGCGACGTCGGCCTCCGCATAGCCGGCCGCGACGATCTCCGCGAGCGGCCGGTCCTCCTCCATGTACATCCGCATGATCGCGTCGAGCACCTCGTACGGCGGCAGGCTGTCCTGGTCCGTCTGGTTCTCGCGCAGCTCGGCCGACGGCGCGCGCGTCAGGATCCGCTCGGGAATCACGTCGCGCAGCCCGTAGTCCGTCGTTGCGTTGCGATAGCGGCACAGCCGGTAGACCAGCGTTTTCGCGATGTCCTTGATCACCGCGAAGCCGCCGGCCATGTCGCCGTACAGCGTGCAGTAACCGACCGCCATCTCGCTCTTGTTGCCGGTCGTCAGCACGATCGAGCCGAACTTGTTCGACAGCGCCATCAGCAGCGTGCCGCGGATGCGCGCCTGGATGTTCTCTTCCGTCGCATCCTCCGCGCGGCCCGCGAATTCGCCCGCGAGCGCCGCACGGAACGCGTCGAACATCGGCGCGATCGCGATCTCGTCGTAGCGCACGCCGACGCGCCGCGCCATCTCCGCCGCGTCGGTGGTCGAGATGTCGGCCGTGTAGCGCGACGGCATCATCACCGCGCGCACGCGCTCGGGCCCGAGCGCGTCGCAGGCGACCGCGAGCACCAGCGCCGAATCGACGCCGCCCGACAGCCCGATCAGCACGCCGGGAAAACCGTTCTTGCCGATGTAGTCGCGCACGCCGGTCACGAGCGCGCGATAGACCTGCGCGTCGACCGGCAACTCGGGCGCGATCGCGCCGGGCAGCGGGCGCGCGCCATCGAACTCGACGATCGCGTGCCCTTCGTCGAACTGCGGCATCTTCGCGACGAGCGCGCCCTGCGCGTCGAGCACGAACGAGCCGCCGTCGAACACGAGCTCGTCCTGGCCGCCGACGAGGTTCACGTACACCATCGGCAGCCCGGTTTCGCGGATCCGCGCGCGCAGGATGTCGATGCGCAGCGCTTCCTTGTTCATGTGGTACGGGGAGCCGTTCGGGATCAGCAGCACCTGCGCGCCGGCGGCCTTCGCGATCTGCGCGGCCGACGCATGCCAGGCGTCCTCGCAGATGATCACGCCGTATCTGACGCCTTCCAGCTCGAACACGAGCGGCTCGGTGTCCGTCGCGAAGTAGCGCTTCTCGTCGAACACGTCCGCGTTCGGCAGATCCTGCTTGCGGTACGTCCCGACGATCTCGCCGCCGACGATCAGCGACACCGCGTTGTAGGTGTCGGTCGGCGGCACGCCGCGCTCGATCGGGCGGTTTGCATTACCATCGACGGCTGGCGCGTGCGGATCGCCGCCCGCGCTCCGCAGCGGATGGCCGACCAGCACCGCGAGCCCGTCGAACGCGCGCAGCGCGTCGGCGAGCGTGTCGAGCGCGGCGGCCGCCGCCGTGTAGAACGCGGGCCGCAGCAGCAGGTCTTCCGGCGGGTAGCCGGACAGCGCGAGTTCGGGCGCGATCATCAGGTGCGCACCGTCGTTGTGCGCGGCGCGGGCGGCGGCGATGATCCGCGCGACGTTGCCGGCGAAATCGCCGACGGTGACGTTGATCTGGGCGAGAGCGAGTCGGGTCTTCATGACGGGATCGGCGCAGCCCGGCGGCGCGCCCTGAACGGCTGACGAAATCGTCCCGGATGCGGGCCACGGCGGCACGCATCCGGCGGCATCCAACAGTACGGATTCACGCTTGAAACACGAACGCATCGATTATCGCACGGGCATCCTGTCGTCCCCCGCTGAGGTGCCGGCCGACGAATGGAACGCACTGCTCGAGCGCGACGCGCAGCCGACGCCGTTCCTGCGCCACGAATTCCTCGACGCGCTGCACGTCGCGCGCTGCGCGGTCGACGACACCGGCTGGTCGCCGCACTTCGTCACGCTGACCGACGCGCGCACGGGCCGGCTCGCGGCCGCCGCGCCCGTCTACGCGAAACAGCATTCGTACGGCGAATACGTGTTCGACTGGGCGTGGGCCGATGCATATCAGCGCAACGACCTGCCCTATTACCCGAAGCTGCTGTGCGCGGTACCGTTCACACCCGTGCAGGGCACGCGCCTGCTCGCCGCCGACGACGACGCACGCCGCCGGCTCGCGGCCACGCTGTTGACGTTCGCCGAGCAGAGCGACGTGTCGTCGCTGCACGTGCTGTTCCCGACCGGAGACGAAGCGCGGCTGCTCGAGTCGATGGGAATGATGCTGCGCGAAGGCGTGCAGTTCCACTGGCTCAACGACGGCTATCGCGATTTCGACGACTTCCTCGGCACGCTCGAGCAGAAGAAGCGCAAGAACATCCGCGCGGAACGGCGCAAGGTGCGCGATGCCGGTGTCACGTTCCGGCGGCTTACCGGCGAACAGATCACCGACGCCGACTGGCGCTTCTTCACGCGCTGCTACCGGCAGACCTACCGCGAGCACTATTCGAGCCCGTACCTGAACCTCGACTTCTTTCGCGCGATCGGCGCGACGATGCCGGAGAACCTGCTGCTCGTGATCGCCGAAGCCGACGGGAAGCCGATCGCGAGCTCGCTCGCCGTGTACCGGCGCGGCGCGAACGGCAGCGGCGGCACGCTGTACGGCCGCTACTGGGGCGCGCTCGAACACGTGCCGTGCCTGCATTTCGAAACGGCGTATTACCAGTTGCTCGAGTTCTGCATCGAGGCCGGGCTCGACACGTTCGAAGGCGGTGCACAGGGCGAGCACAAGCTCGCGCGCGGCTTCCTGCCGACCGTCACGCATTCCGCGCACTGGCTCGCGCATCCGGCGTTCTCCGATGCGGTCGCGCGCTTTCTCGAACGCGAGACCGAGCATATCCACGCGTACGTCGACGAGCTGCGCGAACACGATCCGTTCCGGCGGAGTGCCGGGTAGCATCGGCCGGCCGGCACATCCGCTTCGGCGACGGTCACGGCGATCGGTGGCGTTGACGCCCGCCATTTCTGAGACACTGACGGCTTCGCATCCCGCCGCCTTCCCATGTCCTGGTTTCTGTATCTGATCGAGTGCGCCGACGACAGCGTCTACACGGGCATCACGACCGACGTCGCCGCGCGCTTCGACGAGCACGCGTCCGGCAAGGGCGCGCGCTATACGCGCTCGCGCAAGCCGCGCGCCGTGCTCGCATCGTTCCCGCTGCCCGACCGGTCGATCGCGTCGCGCGCCGAATATTGGGTGAAGCGGCTCACGGCCGCGCAGAAACGCGAGCTGGCGGCCGGGATCCGGACGCTCGAATCGGTGTTGCCGGCCGGGATGTCGATCGACGGAAACGTCGACGCCGCAGTGCCGCAGGACGGCAAGAAGGTGAAGGCGAAGCGCGCCGACATCGCGAACGGGCCGGCCGAAACTGAAGAGGCTCGCGATAAGGCCGCGAAGAGCGGAACTGCCGGAAAAAAGACCACGTCCGTGAAAATCGCGAAGACCCGACGCGCCGCAACGGCGCCAACGTCGGCAAAAACCTCGCCTGTCTCCAGGAAACGTGCCGGGACCGCCGACGACACGGAAGGGAAAAAGACCGCCGCGCGCGGCACGCCGGCAAAACGGGACAAGCCGGCGACGAACGCATTGCCGAAACGGAAAGCGCCGGCAGCCGGCGGCAAGCCTGCCGCGAACGGACCCGCCGCCCCTGCTTCCGCCCCGGCGCGCGGCCGTCCGTCGACAAGGAAGGCCACCGCCGAAGTCGTCGAGGCCGTCACGCCCCCCGCTGCCCCCGCGCGCCGCGCAACGGGCGCGAAACGTGCGAAGGCCGCGCCGAGTGCTGGCGCCCAGCCGGCGCCGGCCCGCAAGAAAACCCTCGCACGCGCCACCGCGCGCACAAAACAAAACCGCGCGGCCTCCTGAGGAGACACGCGCGGTTTGCGTTCCGAACGAACCGGCCGCAAGGCCGGCCTGCCGGCTTACTTCTTGTAGTTCGCGGCGCCGTCGGCGATTTCCTTGTGCGCGGCGTCGATGCCGGCCCAGCCTTCGACCTTCACCCACTTGCCCTTCTCGAGCGCCTTGTATTGCTCGAAGAAGTGCTTGATCTGGTCCTTCAGGTACTCGGGCACGTCGTCGATCGACTTCAGGTTCGCCGTCATCGGGCAGACCTTGTCGTGCGGCACGGCGACGAGCTTCGCGTCGACGCCCGACTCGTCGGTCATCTGCAGCATGCCGAGCACGCGCGAACGCACGATCGAGCCGGCCAGCAGCGGGAACGGCGTGATCACCAGCACGTCGACCGGATCGCCGTCGCCCGACAGCGTCTGCGGGATGTAGCCGTAGTTCACCGGGTAGCGCATGCCCGTGCCGATGAAGCGGTCGACGACGAGGAGACCCAGCTCCTTGTCCGCCTCGTACTTCACCGGATCGCTTTGCGCGGGGATCTCGATGATCACGTTGAAATCGTGCGGCAGGTCCTTGCCGGCCGGAACATGATTGAAGCTCATAGCGCTCTCTGTTGGTCGATGGGAATTCGGGACAGGGCGCCGCAGCCGATGCACCGCCGCGGGCGTCCCCGCAGGGAATGCGCCATTATAGCCAATCGATCGGTGGCGTCCGGATGACGATCGGCGCGATAATCGTTCCGGATGTCCGGCCATCGAACCGCGGGCGACGTTGCATGGGATCCGCGTAACCGCTGAAGCACCAACAGATTTGCATGGGACCCGAGCAAGCGCCGAAGCGCCAACCCGGGTCGACAGGAGCAGGCATGGAAGAGGCGAAGCACTTCATCGCGGGCGAATGGACGCTGCCCGCGCAACTGGAGACGATTCCGGTCGTCGACCCATCCGACGGTCAGCCGTTCGCGACGATCGCGCGCGGCACCGCGCCCGACATCGAGCGCGCGGTCGCCGCGGCCCGCGACGCGTTCGCGGGCCCGTGGGGCGCGGCGAGCGCCGCCGAGCGCGGCCGCGTGCTGATGCGGCTGTCCGCGCGCGTCGCCGACCACCTCGAGGAACTCGCCGCGATCGAGGCGCGCGACACCGGCAAGCCGCTGAAGCAGGCGCGTGCCGACGCCGCCGCGCTCGCGCGCTACTTCGAGTTCTACGCGGGCGCCGCCGACAAGCTGCACGGCGAGACCCTCCCCTATCAGGCCGGCTACACGGTGCTCACGGTGCGCGAGCCGCACGGCGTCACCGGCCACATCGTGCCGTGGAACTACCCGATGCAGATCTTCGGGCGCAGCGTCGGCGCGGCGCTCGCGGCCGGCAACGCATGCGTCGTGAAACCGGCCGAGGATGCGTGCCTGTCCGTGCTGCGCGTGGCCGAGCTGGCCGCCGAAGCCGGGCTGCCGTCCGGTGCGCTGAACGTCGTCACCGGCTACGGCCATGAAGCAGGCGCCGCGCTCGCGCGCCATCCCGGCATCGACCACATCTCGTTCACCGGCTCGCCCGCAACCGGCAAGCTGGTCACGCAGATGGCGGCGGAGAATCATGTCCCCGTCACGCTCGAGCTCGGCGGCAAGTCGCCGCAGATCGTATTCGCCGACGCCGATCTCGACGCGGCGCTGCCCGTGCTCGTGTCGGCGATCGTGCAGAACGGCGGGCAGACCTGCTCGGCCGGCAGCCGCGTGCTGATCGAGCGCGCGGTGTACGAGCCGCTCGTCGAACGGCTCGCCACCGCCTTCAACGGGCTGCGGGTCGGCCCGAGCCGCGCGGATCTCGACTGCGGCCCGCTGATCAACGCGAAGCAGCAGCAGCGCGTGTGGGATTTCCTGTCCGACGCGCAGCACGACGGCATTCCGATGGCCGCGCACGGCCAGGTCGTCGCCGAGGCGCCCGAAAGCGGCTTCTATCAGGCCCCCGCCCTGCTGCGCGACGTGCCGCCGTCGCATCGCCTCGCGCAGGAAGAAGTGTTCGGCCCGGTGCTTGCCGCAATGCGCTTCGTCGACGAAGACGAAGCGGTTGCGCTCGCGAACGGCACGCCGTACGGCCTCGTCGCCGGCATCTGGACCCGCGACGGCGCACGCCAGCTGCGTCTCGCGCGCCGCCTGCGCGCGGGCCAGGTGTTCATCAACAACTACGGCGCGGGCGGCGGCGTCGAGCTGCCGTTCGGCGGCGTCGGCCACTCGGGGCATGGTCGCGAGAAAGGCTTCGAGGCGCTGTACGGCTTCACCGCGCTGAAGACGATCGCGATCCGGCACGGCTGAACCGGACGAACGCGGCCGGCGACGACCGGCCGCGCACCGAAACACCACGCACGCTTCCAACACAGGAGACACATCATGCGGCTGAGCGGCAAGACGGCCATC
Organism: Burkholderia sp. RF7-non_BP4; assembly: GCF_001521935.1. NCBI lineage: Bacteria > Pseudomonadati > Pseudomonadota > Betaproteobacteria > Burkholderiales > Burkholderiaceae > Burkholderia > Burkholderia sp. RF7-non_BP4. Next base: position 112,832 of record NZ_LOTA01000028.1, read on the forward strand.
GTCACGGGCGGCGGTTCGGGCTTCGGCGAGGGCATCGCGAAGACCTATGCGCGAGAAGGCGCGAACGTCGTCGTCAACGACCTGAACGGCGCGGCGGCCGAGCGCGTCGCGAGCGAGATCGCGCTGGCGGGCGGCAAGGCGATCGCGGTCGCGGGCGACGTGTCGAAGGACACCGACTGGCGCGCGCTGCTGCAAGCCGCGCTCGACGATTTCCATTCGGTGCAGATCGTCGTGAACAACGCCGGCACCACGCACCGCAACAAGCCGGTGCTCGACGTGACGGAAGCCGAGTTCGACCGCGTGTATGCCGTCAACATGAAGAGCCTGTTCTGGAGCGTGCAGACCTTCGTGCCATATTTCCGCACCCAGGGCGGCGGCGTGTTCGTGAACGTCGCGTCGACGGCCGGCGTGCGGCCGCGCCCGGGCCTCGTCTGGTACAACAGCACGAAGGGCGCGATGATCACCGCGAGCAAGTCGCTCGCAGCCGAGCTCGGCGCCGACCGGATCCGCGTGAACTGCATCAACCCGGTGCTCGGCGAGACGGGCCTGATGACCGAGTTCATGGGCTGCGAGGACACGCCGGAGAATCGCCGCCGGTTCCTGGCGACGATTCCGCTCGGCCGCTTTTCGACGCCGCAGGACATTGCGAACGCGGCGCTGTACCTTGCATCCGACGAAGCCGAGTTCATCACCGGCGTCTGCCTCGAAGTCGACGGCGGGCGCTGCATCTAGCCGCACCGCCGTGAATTGCGCGCACCGGCATCGCCGGCCTGCGCCGTATCCAAGCATCATCATTGCTTCGCACGACACCGGATCGGGCGCCGACGCCCCAGGTCCGGACCACGACAAGAACTGGAGACAACATGGCAACATCGACGCAGTCGCTGCCGGGCTCGTCCGGCGCATTCGAGGAAGCAACCTACCGCAAGGTGTCCTGGCGGCTCACGCCGCTCCTGCTGCTGTGCTACGTGGTCGCGTATCTCGACCGCGTGAACGTCGGCTTCGCGAAGCTGCAGATGGCGAGCGACCTGAATCTCAGCGACACGGTCTACGGGCTGGGCGCCGGGATTTTCTTCTTCGGCTACTTCCTGTTCGAAGTGCCGAGCAACATCATCCTGCACAAGGTCGGCGCGCGCGTCTGGATCGCGCGCATCATGGCGACGTGGGGCGTGATCTCGATCCTGACGATGTTCGTCACGACGCCCGCGATGTTCTACGTGATGCGCTTCCTGCTCGGCGTCGCCGAAGCCGGCTTCTTCCCCGGCGTGATCCTGTACCTCACCTACTGGTATCCCGCGCACCGGCGCGGCCGGATGACGACGTTCTTCATGACGGCAGTCGCGTTGTCCGGCGTGATCGGCGGGCCGATCTCCGGCTTCATCCTGAAGGCGTTCAACGGCGTGAGCGGCTGGCACGGCTGGCAATGGCTGTTCCTGCTCGAAGGGATCCCGTCGGTGCTGGCCGGCGTGCTCGTGTTCTTCGCGCTCGACGACCGGATCGCGAAGGCCAAATGGCTCACCGACGACGAAAAGGCGCTGCTCGCGCGCAACGTCGACGCGGAAGAAGCAACGAAGGAAGACCTGCCGCTCGGCGCGGTGATGGCGAGCCCGCGCGTGTGGCTGATGGCGCTCATCTACTTCTCGTTCGTGATGGGGCTGTACGGCGTCGGCTTCTGGCTGCCGACGATCATCAAGGCGACCGGCGTGACCGACACGTTCATGATCGGCCTGCTGTCGGCGGTTCCGTATGCGGCGGCGGTGGTCGCGATGATCCTGATCGCGCACAGCGCGGACAAGCGCCGCGAACGACGCTGGCACCTCGCGATTCCGGCCGCGTTCGGCGCGCTCGGGCTCGTGCTGTCGGTGATCTGGGCGCACCAGACGGCGCTCGCGATGCTCGGCCTCACGCTCGCGACGATGGGCATCCTGACGACGCTGCCGCTGTTCTGGAGCCTGCCGACCGCGTTCCTCGGCGGTGCGGCCGCTGCAGCGGGCATCGCGATGATCAATTCGATCGGCAACCTCGCGGGCTTCCTGAGCCCGTACATGATGGGCTGGCTCAAGCAGGCGACGGGCGCCAACGACGCGGGCATGTACATGCTCGCCGGGTTCCTCGTGCTCGGCGGACTGCTTGCGCTGTCGGTGCCGAAGCGGCTTGTCGACAGGTGATGCGCAACGCGAATCCGTACAACGACTCGGGAGAACGGGTCGTTGCCATTCCTTGCGACGTGACGCAGACGGTACGGCGCCCGCAGCTACCCCCTGACATTTTCCGTCAGGGGGGAATCGACCGCACTGAGATATGCGATGCGAACACAACGTCTCTCTGCAAAGGAGTCGTTTCATCGGCATATTGAGATGCCCCCATCCAAGACCAACACGCCGCAGCACTCTGGGTCGCGTTGTCAGGCTCCGTTGCGACCGCATCGCGCAACGCGATCACGTTTGCCGGTAGTCGGATATTGGCGTCGGTCACGTGCGCGTTGTCGCGCGTTCTCTGTACTTCATCGACAGCCGATCACAGCCGTAATTTAAGTCTCTCATCAATCTCCCGACCTCTGAACGCCCAATATTCATTATAGAAAGTGAAGGTGATGCCATTTTTCTGGCCCCGTTCTTCTGAGCCACGCTACTCATCGCCATCCACTTCGGGTGAACCGGTCAGTGTCCGTAGACGTCTCCCGTCGAACAGTGCATCCGCAACGAAATCCATGCTCCAGATTTGGTTGATCGCGGTCACGATATGCTTGGGCTGTCGCAGCCGAGCCGATTTGTTACGTCGTGGCCGCTTATGCCGCAGTGAAAGGCCCTCCGCCCGATCCAGCCTGTAGACGCGCTTGCAGTTATCTCGCCAGCCTTCCCGTCGCAGGACCCCGTGAACGCGCCGATACCCATAGTGCACGCGCGTGGCGGTGATTTCCTTGATACGCATGAGCCGCGCCGACGAATCACGCGCAACCGACTGATACCGATACAGCGAACGAGACATGCCAAACAACGCGCAAGTCTTCATCAGGCTGGTTCGATAGCGATCACGCAATTCATCGATCAACATGCGCCGACGGGCAGGCTTCAGAGCTTTTTTGCGAGTACGTCCTGCAGCATGGCCTTGTCCAGGCTCAGGTCCGCCACGAGCCGCTTCAGCTTCGCGTTTTCCTCTTCGAGCTGGCGCAAGCGGCGCAGTTCAGAAGGCCCCAACCCTCCGAATTTCTTCTTCCAATTGTAGAAAGTCGCCTCGCTTATTCCGAGTTTGCGGCAGATCTCCTCGACCTTCGTACCCGGCTCGGCTTGCTTCAGGGCAAATGCGATCTGCTCTTCCGTAAACTTGCTCGTCTTCATGGCATGGCCTTCGTGTCCGCTTGGACACATCATGCCGAATTTCTCTACTTTTGAACCGGACTATTTCTTGGGTCAGGGTCACTCGGCTTTATAAAGCCACCCATACTTCTTGAAAACACGAACAAAACCCTTCGAATGAAAGCCATAACGCGCCCTGTCTCAGCGGGATCATCGGAATTTTAATATCTTCGAATGTGCCACCATGCGAAGGAGGCCGAGACACAGCTTTTCATATTCACTTCCTCATCGGTCGTCCGTCGAGGCGAATTCCGTTCTACCCTCACCGCCCCTCGTTTCTCGCACGAATTTTAAGTGTTCCAATAAACGCACGAATGGATTCGACGCGACATTTTGCCTTGGCACTAATTTTGTTTCCTGGGATAGCAGGTTCATCAATAATGGCGTCGATATAAATGGATAGCGACAGGTTTCTGATGACGAGTGGCGACAAGGCTGCCGCATAGCATGTGGCAGGTTGCCCTAAACCTGGCGAATCATCGCGACACAACACATTATCAACCTCATATACATCGAATTTGCCCAGCCTCTTATGCGTCGCTGGATAGAGCCAACCATAAGAACCACCCATTACATAGACATACGCTTCGGATGGCAGCGATTGTATCCGGCCTTTATTTTCAGACGAAAGATCAGAGTATTTTTCGAATCCATTATCCCTGGCAGATTCGCTCAGCCGTCTCTCCGAGAAACACGTCACAAAGGAAAATCCTTTCTTCTCAACATCAACACACGTCGATCCATCGAATGACATCCGCCGATGGGCGTAGCCCGGTAATTCGATAGCAACACCGCCACCCAACTCAAGCTCGCCGGCCGTAGAGTCGAATGTCCATACAAAGAGGCACGCAAGCAACAGAGATCGCCTCGGCTTCATATTTGATCCATAATTATCTTGGCGATTCTCTTTGTGTGCGCAATTCTCTGATCCAGCCCATTGGGATTTTTCGTTCTCCCATTCAACCCATTAATAGCCCTCGATACATTAAACACATCCTGATCGGAAATCGAATTCTCAACGATAGCCGCGTTTATCGTCTTAAAGCTGTTGCTGGCGGCGCCTGCGGTCCAATACCACCCACCCGCATCAATGCAGTTGAATGGCACGATGCTAATACGCTGTGGATCAGTGATTATGGGGCGACGCAAAGACGCCTTACTCCACCATGACGCGTCAAATGAGCCAAGTGCGAGCCAACCACGATAGACCCAATAATTGGCATAATTCACTCGCCCTGTAAGCTGTTTCATGCCGCGCCCTCGGTATTTTATGCCATCGCCGGAATCAACGTTCCCCAACCGCCCATCAAGGTAATGAAAGTAGGTATCAAGGGGGTTGTTGTAATAGCCATTACTTTCCAATTGAAGGCTTGCGTAAAACTGTGTGTTCGACGCCTCTACCATTCGCGCAAGCAGACCTGACTCCAATGCTCCTTGGCCCAAATAGTGAGCCATCCTTGTCGGCGTAGTGACGGCATACTTCAACATCACACAATTCAATGCCAAGCGATACTTTTCACGTACCGCGTTTGGCTCGGGTACTTCCCTGAGATTATATAAATGGTCCGGATAAATTCGCGCGAGCTCTTCCTTGCTTATCCACTTGCACTTATTGAACGTGTTGATGAATCGCGTTGGATGAAAGTGATAATGCTCTTTATCCAGCGTCAGCCCTCTCTCCACCGCCTCCTCCCAAAACGCCAGTGCCTCATGATGGCGTTTGAGCCTTTCGTACGCCGGATCGTCCAGGGACCTCGGGAACACAATGTTTGCAACAGCGGGCTCGCCTTCGGTGCCTTTCAGCCAGCCCCAGCGTTTGTCGAAGTCGTCCCGCACCCATTCGCTGGGCATCTTGACCACGCAGTAGCTTAAGCGCTCGCGCATTTCACCCGTCTGCGCCTTGGCGTAGGCGCGGATCAGTCGGCCACGATATTGGGTAACGGCATCGGTAGCGCCGTGCGCCACTTCGCCAGGGCTGGGCAAGCCCGGGGCGAGGTGAAGTGTGGGTGCCGTCGACTCGATCAGGTCGAGCAGTTGCCTCGAGTCGCAACGGCTATTGCCGTCGGTGTCGTCATCGATAAAAGTCCAACCCTGCCAGTGCGGAAAGTCAGCGTCGCTGTACACCTTGACGCCCGCGCAGTTGAGGTTGACGAAGGCGGCGGTGTTCGCGTCGATGGCGATCTTGCGGAAATGCGGCAGACGGCCTTCGTGCAGATCTGCGGCACCGGGCGCGTCCGGACCCAGGATACGACCGAAGCGCAGCATCTCATAGCCTGCGCTTGGGCATCCGGGGTAGGTATCTGTCGCAGTCTTGTAGAGGTTATAGCCTCCTTTGGCCTCAGAACTGCGGCCCCTGCGCTCGCCGCTGGCGCCGCGCGTGGTCACGGTAATGTCGCCGCGCGCCTCGCTCAGGGTGACGATCAGTGCTTCCTTGGTTCGGCCAACCGGCTGCACTGTCCACTGCGCCCACACCTCGGCGGTCAAATCATCGGGCGGCGTCGCGACCGCCGCCCCGTAGACCGCGGGCACGCGGATGGTACGCTGTGCGCCCGTGAGCCGGGAGTTTGGCTGTGTGGCCCTTTGTCGTGCGCCGGTGACCTTCGACCACCAAGTGCTCGCCTCCGTGGCCTTCTTACCATTGAGCGCGAGGATGCGCTCCGGCGTGGTGCGGAAGCGCTGCGCGACGCTTTCGAGCGTATCGTTGGCCGCGCCTACGGCGGAATTGAAGGCCCGCACCACATATTTCCGGGTTTCGAAGCGTGGGTTGGTCGCGTACAGGGGCGTGCCGGCGGGAACCACGATGTGCATGTCGCCCCAGACGCAGTTTCGCCGCCCTTCGTTACCCCGTAGCTTGCCTTTGCTGCGCCCCATCAGCTTTGCCACGTTCGCTTCGTCCGCGACGACTTCGAAGTGGACGCGGTTAGGCTTACCGTAGATGTCGCCGGCCTGACCGATCGGATCCTTGCGATACACCTTGGTGCCCGACTTCAACGCCTCCTGCGTGCCCGGCTTGTTCGCCACGGTGCTCAGGTGCTGGTAGATCGAGTAAAAGACCACCTCGACGCCGTCGCCGATTTCGGTCCGGTGCTTAAGGATGACGACGCCGTTGCTGGTCCAGCCGGCGTAGTAGTATAGGGGGTTGGCGTCGCGTTCTGCCTCGCTTGGCGTTTGCTTCGGCTTGGGTGCGCTGGGGCGGGCGAACACGACTTCGCCATCGGCGATGGCACGTACCGGCTCTGGATTCGCGTCGCCGCCCGGCGCCACCAGATGCACACCGCCGTGCCAGCCGAACTGGTGACTGACGGGGAAGGTGCCTTTGCCGCTCTTTTCCCCCAAGCCGAATGTCCCGTCGTTCTGGTCGTCGTCGGTCCGCGGTTTGGGCACGCGCAAGAAAGGAAAGCTGATGAGCATGGGTGGGCTCCTGGGGCTACTCGGAGAAGGTAAAGCGCAGGTCAGTTCGATCAACCATGAGCATTCCTTACCAGCCCGTTATCGGGCCGGTGCTCTACATGCTGAGTTGAGCGACCGGCGCAAGCGCCGGCCGCACGGTGACCCAGGCTTAGGCTTCCTGGGGCTTGCGCCAGTCGTCCGAGGCTTCGGTGCCGGCGATCGCGTGGGTCCAGGTGATCTTGCGGTAAGCCATGGCCACCTTCACCAGCTGGGTGTACTCGGCCTTGCTGGCATCCTGCGCATGCGGCAGCACCGTGTTGATGTTGACGATGGTGGCGTCTTCGAGCTTGGTGGTAAAGAAGTGCTCCTGCTTGCCCTCGGTGGAGGTGCGGTACCACTTCACTTCCACCTCGGGCAACATTTCACCGGAGGCCAGGGCCTGGTACAGCAGCGGCGTGGCCTTGTTGAGCGGCGAGGTGAAGATGAACGGCTTGTGCACACGCTGGCCCGACGGCTGGCCGCTCTGCGGGTCGGTCGGGGTGGCGATCAGGTGTTCGACTTCCTGCACCAGGATCTGGTCTTCGTGGCCTTCCTGATAGACGTTGCCTACGGAGTCGGCGGTGAAGGCGCCCTGCGTGATGTTGCCCTGGGTCTTGCCCTGGATGCTGATATAAGCGGGAGTCGGCATGAATGCAGTCCTTGTTGTTGGAACCGACACGGCCCTCTGACCGTGTTGCCATCGGTGATGACTGCTTTGCTAAGGCAATTGCCATGCCAACTTCCGCGTATGGGGATTTAATCCTTTAATATCAAACCATTAGTGACGAAACGCGACATGTCGAACGAACGACGAAGAAAACGAAGCCGGGAAAATTGATTTTCCCGAGGGGAAATCGGGCCATTCGTGGCCCGCCCAAAACCAACCAATTGAAAATAAAAGAGATTTATCGGGCCATTTTTGGCCCGACCGGGCCACGAATGGCCCGATCATCAAAGCAATCGCGAACGCGTGCGTCACTGGAGCACGAAAAAATGCCCCAAAGGCCATTCGGCCTTCGGGGCATTTTTTCGCTAGTTTGCGTGCCGCTTGCAGCAAGCGGCCGCAGCCTGCATCAGACCACAGTAATCGCGAGCGCGCTTTCGCGGTAATGCTTGGCCGCCTTGTCGGTTTCGCCGAGATGCTCGAACAGGCGAGCGAGCGCACGGTGCGCACGCACCTTCAGCGCCTCGTTGTCGGCCTGCTTCAGCGCGGCTTCGAGGAACGACTGCGCCTTGCCCCACAGCTGCTGCTGCTGGCAGAGACGGCCGAGCGCGAACAGCAGGTCGGCATCCTCCGGGTGATCCTTCTTCCATCCTTCGGCCTTCTGGATCAGCGGCAACGCGTCGCCGCCGGCCGTGTCCGGATAGCGGCGCAGGAGGCGCGCATCCCAGTTGTGCGCGAGCGCTTCCTCGACGATGCGGCGCGCTTCGGTGCGGCGCTCGAGCGTCACCAGCAGGTCGGCCGCGAGATCGGCCAGGCGCGGCGACTGGCGCTCGAGCGGCGACAGCGACTGCCACACCTCGAGGAGCGCGTCCGGGTCGTGCCGGCGTTCGCGCAGCAGATTCTCCGCCGCCTGCTGGCGCAGCCGCACGGCCGCGGCCGGATGCAGCGCCTCGCGCTTCTCGAGCGCCTTCGCGAGCTTCAGCACCTCGGCCCAGTTCTTCAACTGCTGCTGTGCGCGCAGCGCGACCTGCTGGGCATGAATGCGCTTGCCGCCCGCCTGCAGGTCGGCCAGCGCGGCGAGCGCACCGTCGGCATCGCGCGCATCCGCGCGCATGTCGGCCGCGGCAAGCAGCCGTGCATCCTGCCATTCCGGCGCGTCGACCTTCGACAGCCAGTCGTCGCGGCGCGTGTACTCGTGCATCCGGTGCGCGGCGGTCGCCGCGACGAGACTCGCGGCGCCCTGGTTCGCATCGACCGCGAGCGCGTCGCGCGCGGCCTTCTCGGCGCGCGAGAAGCGGCCTGCATACAGGTTCGCGATCGCATCGCGCAGCGACGCCTGTGCCTTCTCGTTGCGCGAGCGCGCACGATATGCGGCGACCCGCTGCGGCATGCGCCAGATGTTGCGCACGATGCGCAGCAGCGCGTACACGACGATGAACAACACGACGATGGAGATCACGAACAGGTTCAGCGACACGTCGACCCGGTACGGCGGATAGACGAGCAGCACCTGCCCCGCGTCGAAATGGCCGACGGTGGCGAGTGCCGCGGCGATCGCGAACAGGATCGCGAGCCAGACGATTCCTCGAAGCGTCATCGTTACCCCCGGCTCTTGAACTGCTGAACGGCGTTCAGGCTCGTGTTCAGGTTCGGCACCGCGACCGTCAGCGATGCGCCGTCGACCTGCTTGAGCAGATCCTCGACGGTTTGCGTGTCCCTCGATGCCTGGTCGAAATACTTGCCGAGCGACGCCTGCGCCGCATGCAGGTCGGCCTTCATCGCGCCGTCATTGCGCGCGAGCAGCGACAGCCGCGCGGTGAGCAGGCGCAGCTTCACGTTCTCGCGTACGAAGTAGCCCTGGTCCGGCGATGCGAGCATCGCGTCGGCGTTGTCGATCCGGCGCACCTGCACGAGGCCCTTCAACTGCTGACCGAGCCCGGCCGAGAAGTCATGCCACCACACCTTCCAGCGCGGCTCGCCGGCCACGGCCGCGGCCGACGAAGCAGCGTCGGCCAGCACGGCCTTCGGTGCCGCATGCGGGACGATCGCCTCGCCGGACAGCGGCAGCGCGTCGATCTTCGCGATCGCGTCGTCGAGCTTGATCGCGAGGCCCGTAAGGTCGGCCGACGGTGCGGCCTTCAGCTTCTCGATGTCCTGCGCGAGCGCCTTGCGCACCGTCACGGCCTGCGCGCTCTGCGACGTCGCGAGGCGCGCATCGGCATTCTGCAGCGCGATCAGCGCGAGTTGCGTGTTCCCCGTCAGCTGCAGTTGCTGGCTCGCGCTCGACAGCATCTGATCGACCTCCTCGAGCATCCAGGCGTCGCGGTTGCGCGACAGGTCCTGGTATTGCTGCTGCAGCGCCTGCTGCGCGCTCTGCGCGTCGGCGAGCTTGCCGTCGAGCTGCGCAAGCTGCGTGTCGACCTGATGCGTGCTCGCGAGCGCCTGCTCGGTCTTCGTGCGGGTTTCGGCCGTCTGCGCATCGAGCGCCTTCTGGCGCGCGACGAACGACTCGTCGAGCCGGTCGACCTTGCGGTTCAGCGCGTAGCCGCCCACACCCGCCGCGCAGCCGAGCACGACGACGACGAACCACAGCGCCGCGCTGCCGCCGCGGCGCGCATGCGGTTCGGACGCGAGATAAGGAGGAGTGGACGGCGGTGCGGATGCAGCGGCCGGCTGGGAAGCGACGCCTTTGGAATCGTTGGTATCTGTCATGCGTTTAGTCACCGGTGCGGCTGTCGCCGGTTGGACGGCCTCGTCGGCCATCGTTCGAAACGCGCGGACGATGCGCTCATCGCCCGCGCCGGTCAGCGTAATCCTATCAAAACCCAGTGCGCGCGCGGTCTGCTCGATGCGCGGATGCGGCGTCACGAGCGGCGCATGCTTCAGCGCCTCGATCTCGGCGTCGTTCAGATGCGCGCGAGAGAGTTCGTGCAGGTTGCGCACGCCCTCCGAGCTCGTGACGAGCCACGCGTGCGGCGCGCCGGCGAGCAGCGCATGCACGCGCTCCCACGCGCCGATGCGCGGCTCGGGCACGACGCGCCGGTACGCGGCGACCAGCGTGACCTCCGCGCCGGCTTCGCGCAGCCGCTCGGCGAGCCATTCGCGGCCGCCGTCGCCGCGCACGATCAGCACGTGCCGGCCGGCGAGCGCGTGCGCGCCGCCGAACGCGGCCTCGATGCTCGCGAACAGGCTTTCCGAATCGTAATGCGGGACGCCGCCATCGGCGGGCGCCTGCGGCGCGATCACGCGATGCGTGGGCGCCGCGATGCCGTGGCGCTCGAGCGCCGCGACGCTGCCGGGGCCGACGACGCCGACCGGCAGCGCATTCGGCCAGATCGCGCCGTACTGCGCGAGCGCGCGGTCGATCGCGTTCGGCGACACGAAGATCACGAGCGCGTAACGCTCAAGCGCCGCGAACGCGGCGTCGAGCGGCGCCGGATCGTCGACCGGCGCGATGTCGATCAGCGGGAATTCGAGCACGTCGCAACCGGCCTCGGCCAGTTGGGCCGCAAGCGCGGCCGACTGACCGTCCGGGCGTGTCAGGACGGCGGTGAACGCGCGCGCGCCGCCCGCCATCAGGCGTCGCCCTTGCCGGCCTGCGAGCCGGCGAGCAGTGCGTTGACGATGTCGCGCGCGCCCTGCGCCTCGAGCTCGTCGGACACCGCGCGGCCGAGCGCGAGCGCATCGGCGACGGTCATGACGGCACCGCACTCCTCCGCGGTCAGCACGCGCTGTCCGTCGGTCGTCGACACGCGGCCCGTCAGGTACAGCTCGCCCGCGCGCCACACCGCGTGGGCGGCGAGCGGCACCTCGCAGCTGCCGCCGAGCGCGCGCGACACCATCCGCTCGGCCTCGACCGCGAGCGCGGTCCGCGGGTCGTGCAGCGGCGCGAGCCATCCGGCGACGTCCGTGCGATGCGCGGCGATTTCGATGCCGAGCGCGCCCTGGCCGGCGGCCGGCGGGCTGTCCTCGACGCCGATCAGCGCGCGGATTCGCGCTTCGAGGCCAAGGCGCTTCAGGCCCGCGGCCGCGAGAATGATCGCCGCATAGTCGCCGCGATCGAGCTTCGACAGGCGCGTGTCGAGGTTGCCGCGCAGCGGCAGCACGTTCAGGTGCGGATAACGCGCGCGCAGCATCGCCTCGCGGCGCAGGCTCGACGTCCCGACGACCGCGCCGGCCGGCAGCGCGTCGAGCGACGCGTAGTCGTTCGACACGAACGCGTCGCGCGGATCCTCGCGCTCCATGATCGCGGCGAGCGAGAAGCCGTCGGGCAGCGCCATCGGCACGTCCTTCAGCGAATGCACGGCCAGGTCGGCACGGCCGTCGGCGAGCGCATTCTCCAGTTCCTTCACGAACAGGCCCTTGCCGCCGACCTTCGACAGCGTGCGGTCGAGAATCTGATCGCCACGGGTCGTCATCCCGAGGATTTTCACGTCACAAGCTGGATATAATTTGCGCAGCGCATCACGCACATGTTCGGCTTGCCACATCGCCAGGCGACTCTCGCGCGAAGCAATCGTCAGCGTCACGGGGGCTTGTGCCGACCGCGGCCCGGCCGAAGAGATCTCGGAATTCATTGCAGGAACAATCGAAGGACGGGATTGAAGATCGAACAATGGTAGCACGCACGCCCCGGCCCGCCCGGGCCCGGCGCCTGCGCCCGCCGCGCTTCGGCGCCGGCGGCGACACCGATGCGCGGATGTGCCGCATGTAGCTGGTTGCTTGACCGCAGTTCCCGTAGTTTCCGCAGTCCCCGCAGTCCCTTTTGACTCGAGCTTTCCCAAGGAAACCCATCGTGAAGTCTTCCGGATCGGCCCGTACGACGCGCCGCAATGCTGCCTTGCCCTCCTCCGACGCCCAGACGGGCTCCATCGCCACCGCCGCGAACGGCCGTGCGAAAACGGCAACGAAACCGAAAGACCCGATACGTCAGACAAAACGCGCGATCAAGACCGCCACCCCGGCCAACGGCAAGGCCGGCGCGGCGAAGCCCGGCGCCCGCACGCGCGAGGACAAGGACGGCCCGCTGTTCGAGGACATCCGCTACCTCGGCCGCCTGCTCGGCGACGTGGTGCGCGAACAGGAAGGCGACACCGTGTTCGACGTCGTCGAGACCATTCGCCAGACGGCGGTGAAGTTTCGCCGCGAGGACGACAGCGAGGCCGCGCAAACGCTGGAGAAAAAGCTGCGCAAGCTGACGCCGGAGCAGACGGTGAGCGTCGTGCGCGCGTTCAGCTATTTCTCGCATCTGGCGAACATCGCGGAAGACCGCCATCACAACCGCCGCCGCCGCATCCACGCGCTGGCCGGCTCCGCGGCCCAGCCCGGCACCGTCGCGTACGCGCTCGAGCAGCTGAAGACGACCGGCAACGCGTCGAAGCGCCTGCTGCAGCGCTTCTTCGACGATGCGCTGATCGTCCCGGTGCTGACCGCGCACCCGACCGAAGTGCAGCGCAAGAGCATCCTCGACGCGCAGCACGACATCGCGCGCCTGCTCGCCGAGCGCGACCAGCCGCTGACGGCGCGCGAACGCTCGTACAACGAATCGATGCTGCGCGCGCGCGTGACCGCGCTGTGGCAGACCCGCATGCTGCGCGACGCGCGCCTGACGGTCGGCGACGAAATCGAGAACGCGCTGTCGTACTACCGCGCGACGTTCCTCGACGAGCTGCCTGCGCTGTACGGCGACATCGAGGCCGCGCTCGCCGAGCACGGCCTGTCCGCGCGCGTGCCCGCGTTCTTCCAGATGGGCAGCTGGATCGGCGGCGACCGCGACGGCAACCCGAACGTGACCGCCCCGACGCTCGAAGAAGCGATCAACCGCCAGGCCGCGGTGATTCTCGAACACTACCTGGAACAGGTGCACAAGCTCGGCGCCGAGCTGTCGGTGTCGAACCTGCTGGTCGGCGCGAACGACGCGGTGAAAGCGCTCGCGGCCGCGTCGCCGGACCAGTCGCCGCACCGTGTCGACGAACCGTATCGCCGTGCGCTGATCGGCATCTACACGCGGCTCGCCGCAAGCGCGCGCGTACGACTCGGCGAAGGCACGGTGCCCGTGCGCAGCGCCGGCCGCGGCGCGCCGCCGGTGCGCGCGGTGCCGTATGCCGATTCCGAGGCCTTCGTCGCCGACCTCAAGGTGCTGACCGCCTCGCTCGACGAACACCACGGCACGTCGCTCGCCGCGCCGCGCCTCGCACCGCTCGTGCGCGCGGCCGAGGTGTTCGGCTTCCATCTCGCGAGCATCGACCTGCGCCAGAGCTCCGACATCCACGAAGCCGTGGTCGCCGAGCTGTTCGCGCGTGCCGGCGTGCACGCAGACTACGCGTCGCTCTCCGAGGACGACAAGCTGATCGCGCTGCTTGCCGCGCTTGCCGATCCGCGCCCGCTGCGCTCGCCGTACATCGAATACTCGGCGCTCGCGCAGAGCGAGCTGGGCGTGTTCGAGAAGGCACGCGAGGTGCGTGCGCAGTTCGGTCCGCGCGCGGTACGCAACTACATCATTTCGCACACCGAGACGGTCAGCGACCTCGTCGAAGTCCTGCTGCTGCAGAAGGAAACCGGGCTGCTCGAAGGCGCGTTCGGCGCCGCTCACGACAGTGCGCGCAACGGCCTGATGGTGATTCCGCTGTTCGAGACGATCCCCGACCTGCGCGACGCCGCGCGCATCATGCGCGAATACTTCGCACTGCCGGGCATCGACGCGCTGATCGCGCACCAGGGCGCCGAGCAGGAAGTGATGCTCGGCTACTCGGACAGCAACAAGGACGGCGGCTTCCTGACGTCGAACTGGGAGCTGTATCGCGCGGAGCTCGCGCTCGTCGACCTGTTCCGCGAACGCAAGATCACGCTGCGGCTGTTCCACGGCCGCGGCGGCACGGTCGGCCGCGGCGGCGGCCCGACTTACCAGGCGATCCTGTCGCAGCCGCCGGGCACCGTGAACGGCCAGATCCGCCTGACCGAACAGGGCGAGGTGATCGCGAGCAAGTTCGCGAACCCCGAAATCGGCCGGCGCAATCTCGAGACGGTGGTCGCCGCGACGCTCGAGGCGTCGCTGCTGCCGCAATCGAACGCGCCCGCCCAGCTGCCCGCGTTCGAAGCCGTGATGCAGACGCTGTCCGACGCCGCGATGGCGTCGTATCGCGCGCTCGTCTACGAAACGCCCGGCTTCACCGACTACTTCTTCTCGTCGACGCCGATCACCGAGATCGCCGAGCTGAACATCGGCAGCCGTCCGGCCTCGCGCAAGCTGCAGGATCCGAAGCACCGCAGGATCGAAGACCTGCGCGCGATTCCGTGGGGCTTCTCGTGGGGCCAGTGCCGGCTGCTGCTGACGGGCTGGTACGGCTTCGGCAGCGCGGTGAGCGCGTATCTCGACGGTACGCAGGACGCAGCCGAACGCACGAAGCGCGTCGCGCTGCTGAAGAAGATGAACAAGACCTGGCCGTTCTTCGCGAATCTGCTGTCGAACATGGACATGGTGCTCGCGAAGACCGATCTCGCGGTCGCGTCGCGCTATGCGCAGCTGGTCGCCGACCGCAAGCTGCGCAAGCACGTGTTCGAGCGGATCGTCGCGGAATGGGAGCGCACGTCGCAGGCGCTCGCGGAAATCACCGGTCACGCAGGCCGCCTCGCGACCAACCCGCTGCTCGCGCGCTCGATCAAGAACCGCTTCCCGTATCTCGATCCGCTGAACCACCTGCAGGTCGAGCTGATCAAGCGTCACCGCGCGGGCGACACGAACGCGCGGCTGCGCCGCGGGATTCACCTGACCATCAACGGGATCGCGGCCGGCCTGCGCAATACGGGCTGATCCGTGCGCGGCGCGGGCCTGCCCGGCGCCGCGCCGGCATCGCGAAGCGAAAGCCGCAAAACGAAAGCCGCGATACGCAACCACGCGTATCGCGGCTTTTTTTCATGGAGCGGCACGACGGCGCCGGCCGCCGTGTCGCCTCATACGCTCATTGCGCGTCGATCAGCAGCGCGTCGTGCTCGAACGAGCCGTCCGTCCGCACCGCGTAGTAGCCGCGCACCTCGTCGGGCGCATGCGCCCACAGCGCGCGGATGCCCGCGACGCTGTCGGCCGGCGTGCGGATCCGCTCGACCCATGTATCGAAATCGATCGGCAAGCGCCAGCGGCTCTGCACGTGCGCGTCGAACCCAGCGTCGCGGAACATCGCGAGCCATTCGTCGGCACGGTAGTCGCGCACGTGCGACGCGTCGCGCAGCACTTCGGCGGCCTGCAGATAGGTGTCGAGCAGCGGATGGTCGTTGCCTGCGATGTCGATCATCAGCACGCGGCCGCCCGGCTTCAGCACGCGACGCACCTCGGCGAGCGCCGCGCGCACGTCGTGCCAATGGTGCGCACTCATCCGGCTGACCACCCAGTCGAACGTGCCGGCTTCGAACGGCAGCCGTTCGGCCGGCCCCTGCTGCGTGCGGATGTTCGCGAGCCCGCGCTCGCGCGCGGCGGCGTCGACGGTCGCGAGCATCGGCGCCGCGAGATCGTATGCGACCACCTCGCGCACGTGCGGCGCGACCGCGAAGCTCGCGTGGCCCGCACCGCAACCGAGATCGAGCACCGCGGCGTCGGGCGTCGCGCGCACGGCGTCGGCCAGCGCCTGCAGATCGGCGCCCGTCGCGTGGACCGTGCTCGTCAGGTAGGCGGCGGCCGTCGTGCCGAATGCGTCGGCGACCTGGTCGTGGTGTTTCATCGTTCGCTCCTTCTTTGGGTGGGGCGCTCGCTGCCTGTCAGCGCGCGAATCGCTACAATAGGGCCGCGCTTGTACCAGTACAAGTTAAGCAGTTATTCTGGTATTTGTTACACCTGCCTGATCCTTCGCGCCTTCGGCGCCCCTTTTCAGCCGTTTCCGCATGAACCTGCCGTCCTCCGCCCCCACCCCGCCCCTCGACGCGACGCCCGCCCGCGCACTCGGCGAATTCATCCGCGCGCACCGCGAACGGCTGTCGCCGCAGGCCGTCGGCCTGCCGCCCGGCCCGCGCCGCCGCACGCCGGGGCTGCGGCGCGAGGAAGTCGCGCAGCTGTGCGGCGTCAGCCCCACCTGGTACACGTGGATCGAGCAGGGTCGCCCGGTGTCGGCGTCGGCCGATGCGCTCGCGCGGATCGCCGTCGCACTGCAACTGTCGAAGGCCGAACGCGCTTACCTGTTCGAACTGGCCGCGCAGCGCGATCCGGCCGAGCCCGACGTCGCGGCCGGCGACCTGCCGCCGACGCTCGCGGCAACCGTCGCCGCGATCGCCACGCCCGCCTACGTGCTCGACCGGCAATGGAACGCGCTCGCATGGAATGCACCGGCCGCCGCGCTGTTCACGGGCTGGCTCGACGGCGAACACGACCGCAACCTGCTGCGCTTCACGTTCATGGCGCCGGCCGCGCGCACGCTGATCGTCGACTGGGAAACCCGCGCGCGGCGACTCGCGGCCGAATTCCGCGCCGACTCGATCCGCCATCTCGCCGATGCGCCGACCCGCGCGCTGATCGACGCACTGATGGCCGGCAGCGATGCCTTCGCGCAGTATTGGGCGTCGCAGGACGTGTTCGAGCGCGAAGGCGGCCTGCGCGAATTCGACCATCCGGCCGACGGCCGCCTCGTGTACCAGCAGATCACGCTGAAGCCCGCGCATCGCGAGGACCTGAAGCTGGTCGTGCTCGTGCGCGATTGACGCGGTTCAGAAGCTGATCGTCGCGGTAATGGTGTCGCTGTAGTTGCCGGGCGCCGGTGTCGTCTGCGCGGGTACGCGGCCGTATATCGTGATCGCCTGCGCGAACCCGCTCCCGGTTCCGGTCGCCATCGTCGTGCCGCCGGTGCCGTCGCCCCACGGTTGCGTGAAGGCGCTGTCCTGATAGAGCTGATAGCTGACCGAGCCACCGCCCGTGCGTCGCATCGTGCGTGCAGTGACACTGCCGCTGGCGCCGCCGTTCAACGCAATCTGGAATGCATCGCCGTTCGTGCATCGCGCACTGATCGAGCCGCTCGCGGTCAGCGCCGACGCCAGCACGCCCGACGCCGGAAACGCAACGCCGGTCGCGCTGATGATGCAGTTGTTGATGACGGTGGCGGTGGCGGTAAAACTCATCGTGCCCGCCGTCGCCTGCGATGCGCACGGCGTCGGCAGCACGCCGAGCAGCGAAAAACTGTAGCTGTAGGCGGCCTGGTTGCCGCTGAAGCTCTGCGTATAGACCGTGCTGGCATTGTTCACGGTCGGCACGGTGGGCTGGTTCGCCGCGATGCGGCCGTAGATGGTCACGTTCGTACTCGCGGACGTGCCGAGCCCGGGTTTCGTCAACGAGACGGATATCGGCGTCGTGCCGGTACTGACCGCGCCCCAGGGCTGCGAATAACCCGAGTCCTGATACAGGTCGTACTGCATCTGGTTCGCCCCGTTGGTCAGGTAGCGCGGGCTCGTGCCGGCGAGGTTCACGCAAACGAGCACACCTGTGTTCAGGCTCAGTGTGTCCCACGTGCAACTCACGGTCATCGTGCTGTTCGTCGTATAGGCCTGCTGCGTAATCGGACTGACCGAGCCGAAGCTCGGCACCGGCGGCGTCACCGAACACGAATCCGCGCGGGCCGACATCCACGGCAAGCTGAGCAGCACGACCAGCAACAGGCACGATAGCGCGCGCAACCAGCGGCGCGCCGTGCGGAATCCGTGATCCGCCATGCATTCCCCCGAAAATGCCCGTCCGTTCGACCCGGCTTCCGGCCCGGGCAGCGCCCTCATGGTATCCGTCCGAGCACCGATCATTCGCACTGTTGCTTGATCCATGTCAAAACCGCCGATGGCCATCGATCTCGAACCCCTGACAATGCGCTCCGAGTCGGCGTTTTCTCCATTGCGCGCGAGCGAATCCGTGGAGTAGTCTTCCACCAACGACAGAGCGGTTACGGCGACCGGCAATAGACCACGCGGCAGGCACTCCGCGGCCGGGCGACCCCATTGAACGGCAGGAGATAATCATAATGAACGCTTCCCGACGTCGTATTCTTTCGGCCACGCTCGCGGCCATCTTCGCATTCGCGCCCGCGCTGCAGCCCGTCACCGTTGCCGCAGTCTATTCGAACGGCACGGCCACCGCCCAGTTCAACGTCACGCTCACGATCCAGGCAAACTGCGCGATCGCCGCGAATCCGCTTGCATTCGGCTCGTCCGGCGTGCTCACGGCGGCGATCAACCAGCAGACCACGGTCTCCGTCACCTGCTCGAACTCGACGCCGTACAACATCGGACTCGATGCCGGCTCGGTCAGCGGCTCGACGGTCTCCAGCCGGCTGATGGCCGGGACGACGAGCGGCAATACCAGCACGACGGTCGGCTACCAGCTCTACCAGGACTCGGGCCACACGACGGTCTGGGGCAACACGCAAGGCACCGACACCGTCGGCGGCACCGGCACCGGCTCCGCGCAGGTGCTGAACGTGTACGGCCAGGTGCCGACGCAAGCGACGCCGAAGCCGGACACCTACCAGGCCGCCGTCACCGCCACCGTGTACTTCTGACGCGCCGTGGCATCGATCCCGCGCGCCCTGGCCGCGCTGTGCGTCGCGTCGGCGTCCGCGGCCACGTGCGCCGCCACACTGCAGATCACGCCCGTGACGATCGAGCTGCCGCCGTCGGCGGCCGCGGCGAGCATGACGCTCAGCAATCCGGGCGGGCAGCCGATCTACGGCCAGGTTCGCGCCTATCGCTGGACGCAGGAAAACGGCGACGACGTGATGACGCCGACCGATGCGCTCGCCGCCTCGCCGCCGCTGCTGCAGATCGGCGCGAACGCCGAGCAGTTGATCCGGCTCGTACGCACGGGACGCGGCGCGCCGGCCGCCGAGGAAAGCTATCGCGTGCTGATCGACGAACTGCCCGCGCCCGGCACGCCGGCCGAGAACGGCATCACGATCCGGCTGCGCTATTCCGTGCCCATCTTCGTCGAGCCCGCCGGCACACCGCAAACGCCACGCCTCGACTGGCGCGTCGAGCGCGACGGATCCGGCACGCGGCTCGCGGTCGACAACCGCGGCGGACGTCGTGCGCAGATTTCCGCGGTGCGTCTCGTCGACGCGCGCGGCACCGTGCACGACGTCACGCGCGGCCTGCTCGGCTATGCGCTCGCGGGCAGCACGCGACGCTGGCCGCTCAAGCTGGACGCGGGCGCGGCCGGGTTCGTCAGGATCCAGGCGACCGTCAACGCGCAGCCGGTCGAAGCCCGGCTGGCACCGCCCTGATCCACGCCGGAGGATCGCAAGACGTTGCCCGTTCCGACAACGAGCACGGCCCTCCGGGCTGCCTGCCCCGCCCGATACGCCCGGCCCGCCGCCGCGGTGCTGGCACTCGCGGCGGCGCTGGCACCGCATGCCGGTGCCGTCCGTGCGCAGCCGGCGCCGGCGCCGATGCCGGCGGCAGCCGCAGCCGCGCCTGCACCCGACACACTGTTTCTCGACGTGTCGCTCAACGGTGAACCGACGCACCGCATCGCGCGCTTCCAGCGAATCGACGGCCGGCTGTACGCTGCGTCCGCCGACCTGAACGACCTGGGCATCGCGACCGGCGACCGGGCGACCGCGCCGTCGAACACGCTCGTCGCACTCGATACGCTCGCGGGGCTGCGCTACGACTACGACGCGGGTCGGCAGACGCTCGACCTGCGCGTGTCCGATGCGCTGCGCATCCCGCACACGTTCGATACGCGCGCGCTCGCGGCCGCGCCACCCGCCACCTCCGGCCGCGGCTTCGTGCTGAACTACGACGCCTACGCGCAAACCATCGCCCACGCCCCGCTCGCGGTCTGGAGCGAGGCGCGCTATTTCGATCCGGCCGGCGTGTTCAGCAGCACCGGCATCGCGTACCTGTACGACGACCGCCGGCGCTACGTGCGCTACGACACGTCGTGGAGCCACTCGAATCCCGGCACGCTCACGACGACCCAGATCGGCGACACGATTTCGTCGTCGTTGTCATGGACCCGCTCGCTGCGCCTCGGCGGCGTGCAGTGGCGCAGCAACTTCGGCCTGCGCCCCGACCTCGTCACGTTTCCGGTGCCGGCGCTGTCCGGCAGCGCGGTCGTGCCGACCTCCGTCGACCTGTACGTGAACAACGTGCGCCAGTTCAGCGGCGACGTGCCGAGCGGGCCGTTCGTGATCAACAGCGTGCCCGGAATCACCGGCGCGGGCAACGCGACGGTCGTCACGCGCGACGCGCTCGGCCGCTCGATCGCGACGACCATTCCGCTGTACGTCGACACGCGCCTGCTCGCGCCCGGCCTCGCCAGCTATTCGGCCGAAGCCGGGTTCCTGCGCCGCGCGTATGGCAATGATTCGTTCGACTATGCGCGCACGCCGGCGGCGAGCGGCTCGCTGCGCTACGGCATCAGCGAGCGGCTGACCGTCGAGGCGCATGCGGAAGCGACGGCCGGCGTCTACAACGCGGGCGCCGGCGCGCTCGCGCGCCTCGGCGAGCGTGGCGTGGCGAACGCATCGCTGGCGCTCAGCGCGCCGGGCCGCGCGGGCGTGCAGGCCGGCGTCGGCTACCAGTACGTGACGCCGCGCTTCTCGATCGATGCGCAGACGCTGCGCGCCTTCGGCGACTACGGCGACCTCGGCAGCCGCGAAGGCGTGCCGGTCTCGCGCGCCACCGACCGCGTCACGGTCTCGTTCCCGTTCCTGCGCGCGCAGACGCTGTCGTTCAGCTATCTCGGCCTCAAGTATCCGGGCGTCGCCCCGTCGCGGATCGGCTCGATCGCGTACCTCGTCAATCTCGGCGGGCTGAGCTCGATCACGTTCAGCGGCTTCCAGGATTTCCGGCAACACGACGCACGCGGCTTCTTCGTGAGCCTGAGCATCGGGCTCGGCGGCAACACGTCCGTCTCGGCGAACGCCGGCCGGCAGAACGGCGACTCGACCTACACGCTGAACGCGACGAAGCCGCCCGATTACGGCGGCGGCGTCGGCTGGAACGTGCAGGCGGGCGCCAACGCGGGTATCCGCTACGCGCAGGGGCAGTTGCAGTATCTCGGCCGCGCCGGCCAGGTCACGCTGCTCGCGCAATCGTTCGACGGACGCGGCAACGCGTCGGTCGACGTCACGGGTGCGTTCGTGCTGATGGACGGCCGGCTGATGACCGCGCGCCGCGTCGACGACGGTTTCGCGCTCGTCTCGACCGACACCGGGCGCGTCCCCGTGCTGCACCAGAACCGGCTGATCGGCGAGACGGACCGGGCCGGCTACCTGCTCGTGCCCGACCTGAATGCGTACCAGAGCAATCGCGTCGCGATCGACGGCACCGCGCTGCCCGCCGACGCGCGGATCGCCGACACGACGCTCGACGTCGTGCCGCAGGCGCGCTCCGGCGTGCTCGCGCACTTCGCGGTGACGCGCTACAGCGCCGCGTCGATCGCGCTGCGCGCGCCGGACGGCACGCCGCTGCCGCCCGGGCTCGAGGTTCGCCACGTCGAAAGCGGCCAGCGCACGATCGTCGGCTACGACGGCCTGACCTTCGTCGACGGCCTCGGCGCGAACAATCATCTCGAAATCTCGGGCGGCGGCCGCGACTGCGCCGTCGAATTCGCGTACCGGCGCCCGGACGACGGCACGCTGCCGCGCATCGGGCCGCTGACCTGCGGCCCCCGGTAATCCGCGCCTTTTCGCGGCCGACGCGCGCGCCGGCCGCCAGCCCCGCGAATGCTAGAATTGCGGGATTCCCTCGGCGGCGCACGCCGCCCAACTCCCCTTCGAAGAATCGCCATGACGTCCCAACTGCACAAAAAGGGCGAGGCCTGGTCGGCCCGCTTCTCGGAACCGATGTCGGAGCTGGTCAAGCGCTACACGTCGTCGGTGTTTTTCGACAAGCGCCTCGCGCTCGTCGACATCGCCGGCTCGCTCGCGCACGCGAGCATGCTCGCGGCGCAGAAGATCATCAGCGCCGACGACCTCGCCGCCATCGAACGCGGGATGACGCAAATCAAGGGCGAGATCGAGCGCGGCGAATTCGAATGGCAGCTGGATCTCGAGGACGTCCACCTGAACATCGAGGCGCGCCTGACCGCGCTGATCGGCGACGCCGGCAAGCGCCTGCACACGGGCCGCTCGCGCAACGACCAGGTCGCGACCGACATCCGTCTGTGGCTGCGCGGCGAGATCGACCGCATCGGCGGCCTCCTGAACGATCTGCGCGGCGCGCTGGTCGACCTCGCCGAACAGAACGCGGACACGATCATGCCGGGCTTCACGCACCTGCAGGTCGCGCAGCCGGTGACGTTCGGCCACCACCTGCTCGCGTACGTCGAGATGTTCACGCGCGACGCCGAGCGCATGCGCGACTGCCGCACCCGCGTGAACCGCCTGCCGCTCGGCGCGGCCGCGCTCGCCGGCACCAGCTATCCGATCGACCGTCACGCCGTGGCGAAGACGCTCGGCTTCGACGGCATCTGCGCGAACTCGCTCGACGCGGTGTCGGATCGCGACTTCGCGATCGAATTCACGGCGGCCTCCGCGCTCGTGATGACGCACGTGTCGCGTTTCTCCGAAGAACTCGTGCTGTGGATGAGCCCGCGCGTCGGCTTCATCGACATCGCCGACCGCTTCTGCACCGGCAGCTCGATCATGCCGCAGAAGAAGAACCCGGACGTGCCCGAGCTCGCGCGCGGCAAGACGGGCCGCGTGAACGGCCACCTGATGGCGCTCCTCACGCTGATGAAGGGCCAGCCGCTCGCGTACAACAAGGACAACCAGGAAGACAAGGAACCGCTGTTCGACACGGTCGACACCGTCGCCGACACGCTGCGGATCTTCGCCGAAATGGTCGCCGGCATCACGGTGAAGCCGGACGCGATGCGCGCGGCCGCGCTGCAGGGCTTCTCGACCGCGACCGACCTCGCCGACTATCTCGTGAAGCGCGGGCTGCCGTTCCGCGATGCGCACGAAGCCGTCGCGCACGCGGTGCGGATCTGCGACGATCGCGGGATCGACCTCGCCGACCTGACGCTCGACGAAATGAAGCAGGAACTGCCGAACGTCGCGCACCTGATCGGCGACGACGTGTTCGGCTACCTGACGCTCGAAGGTTCGGTCGCAAGCCGCAACCACCCGGGCGGCACCGCGCCCGATCAAGTGCGTGCGGCGGTCAAGGCCGCTCGCGCCGCGCTCGGCAAGTAAGCCAGTCGGCACGGACCGGCGCCTTCGGCGTCGGTCTTTCGCTCGGGCGGCCGCCGCGCCGCCCGACGCCCTTCCCGCTTCCCGGATACCGCCGATGACCTTCTCCGCCGCGCTCTTCGACATGGACGGCCTGCTCGTCGATTCCGAGCGGACCATCATGAACACGTGGATCGACGTGTCGACCGCACATGGCATCGTGCTGACCGAGATCGACTACCTGCAGATCGTCGGCCGCTCGTTCGCCGAGGGCCAGGTCATTCTCGCGCGGCTGATCGGCGACACCGCCACGTTCGACGCCGTGCGCACTCTCGTGCGCGAACGGCTCGCCGCGCCCGAACCTCATCCGAAATTTCCGCTGAAGTCGGGCGCACTGGCGCTGCTCGAGACGCTCGCGCAGGCCGGCATTCCGTGCGCGGTCGCATCGTCGTCCGCGCGCGACGTGATCCGTGCGCGGCTCGATGCGGTCGGCGTGCTGCCGTTCTTCCGCGCGATCGCGGGCGGCGACGAAGTCGCGCGCGGCAAGCCCGACCCCGCCGTGTACCGGCTCGCGGCCGAACGCCTCGGCGTGCCGGCGCACGCGTGCGTCGCGTTCGAGGACAGCGACTTCGGCGCGCAATCGGCCGCCGGCGCGGGCGCATCGGTCGTCACCGTGCCCGACCTGAAGGCGCCGACACCCGAGATCGTCGCGCTGAGCCTGCACGTGCTCGCGTCGCTCGACGATGCGGTCGCGCTCGTGCCGTCGTGGTTCGGCCGTCTGGACACGCAGCAGCCCGCGTAGGCGCCGCGCGCGGCACGCCACATGCAAAACGGGCACCCTCGGGTGCCCGTTTTCCGTTTCCGCGCCGAATGACCGGCGTCGCGGCGATCGTCAGTCGTTGCCGGCCGTCTCCGACAGACGCTTCATCGTCGCGATGCGCGCGCCGATCAGGTCGACGCGTCCGTCCTCGCCGACAAGCGGCGCCGTCGCATCGCTGAACGCGACCCACGCGCGCTGCGCACGCACGAGCGTCGCGGCCGAATGCGCGGGCATCTTGCGACGCAGCTTCTGGTAATAGCGGTTCAAATCGAACAGCGCGTGCTCGCACGCGGCATCCTGCACGCACGGCCGCACGCGGCGAATGGCCGGTTCGCGCGGCGCGTTCGCCGGCTTGCCGGTGGCCGCCGCGGCAGTGCCCGCACCGCCCCGGGTGTCGCCTTGCGCACCGCTCGTGGCCGCCACCGGCACGGCGGCAGGCGGCGCATAGCGGTCGGCCGCCGCGCGCAGCGCCAATGCGCGATCGCGCACCGGCTGCAACTGCATGTCGGCGCTCGACATCGCGTACGCGGTGCCGCGCGTCGTGTCGTACACGGCCTTCAGCAGATGAACTTCATCCTTGCGCCACGTGACCCAGCGGCGCTGGCTGTCCTGCCAGCCGCGCTTCGCGTCGGCCGGCGCGTCGTTCGACAGGCGCTGGTACGCACCGTCCATCACCGCCTGCCACTGCTGCTGCGCTTCGCCCATGCACTGGATCTGGCCGGCCGTCGACGACCGGTCGCGCCGCGCGAGGCACTGCCGCATCGCGACGTCGATCGGGTCGGCCGCCGCCACTTCCGCATGCGCGACGCTCAGCCCCGCCGGCCCTGCCGACCAGCCTGCCCAGACGACGAGCGCGGCCAGCGCCGCACGCATCGTCCGGATTCGTCCCTGCGCCGCCATCAGTCGCGCACGCAATCGACGAAGTACTCGACGCGGCCGTTCACCTCTTCCGCGACGAGGCCGTGGATGTCGGTGTGGAAGCCCGGGAAGCGCTCGTTGAAGTCGCGCGCGAACCGCAGGTAGTTCACGATCGTCTTGTTGAAGCGCTCGCCCGGAATCAGCAGCGGGATGCCCGGCGGGTACGGCGTGAGCAGGATGCTCGTCACGCGGCCTTCGAGCTCGTCGAGCGGCACGCGGTCGATCTTGCGGTGCGCGAGCTTCGCGAACGCGTCCGACGGCTTCATCGCCGGCTCCATGTCCGACAGGTACATCTCCGTCGTCAGGCGCGCGATGTCGTTCGCGCGGTACACGTCGTGGATCTGCGTGCACAGGTCGCGCAGGCCGACGCGCTCGTAGCGCGGATGCTGCGCGACGAATTCCGGCAGCACGCGCCACAGCGGCTGATTGTTGTCGTAGTCGTCCTTGAACTGCTGCAGCTCGGTGACCATCGAGTTCCAGCGGCCCTTCGTGATGCCGATCGTGAACATGATGAAGAACGAATACAGGCCCGTCTTCTCGACGATGATCCCGTGCTCCGCCAGGTACTTCGTGACGATCGCGGCCGGAATGCCCGTCTCGCCGAACTCGCCGTCGACGTCGAGCCCCGGCGTGATGATCGTCGCCTTGATCGGGTCGAGCATGTTGAAGCCTTCCGCCAGCGGGCCGAAGCCGTGCCAGTGGTCGTTCGGCTTCAGCATCCAGTCCTCGCGCGAGCCGATGCCTTCTTCCGACAGGTCGTCCGGACCCCACACGCTGAAGAACCAGTCGTCGCCGTATTCGGCGTCGACCTTGCGCATCGCGCGGCGGAAGTCGATCGCCTCGGCGATCGATTCCTCGACGAGCGCGGTGCCGCCCGGCGGCTCCATCATCGCGGCCGCGACGTCGCACGACGCGATGATCGCGTACTGCGGGCTCGTCGACGTGTGCATCAGGTACGCCTCGTTGAAGCGGTGCTTGTCGAACGTGCGGTTCTCCGAATCCTGCACGACGATCTGCGACGCCTGCGAGATGCCCGCGAGCAGCTTGTGCGTCGAGTGCGTCGCGAACACGAGCGCGCCCGTGCGCGGACGGCCGTCGCCGATCGCGTGCATGTCGCGGTAGAAATCGTGGAAGGTCGCATGCGGCAGCCACGCTTCGTCGAAGTGCAGCGTGTCGAGCAGGTCGCCGAGCAGGTCCTTGATCATCTCGACGTTGTAGACGACGCCGTCGTACGTGCTCTGCGTGATCGTCAGGATCCGCGGCTTCATGTCCGGGTTCTCGCGCAGCGCCTCGCGCGCGAACGGGTTCGCCTCGATCTTCTTGCGGATGTTCTCCGGCTTGAATTCGTCGCGCGGGATCGGCCCGATGATGCCGAAGTGATTGCGCGTCGGCGTGAGGAACACCGGAATCGCGCCCGTCATCGTGATCGCGTGCAAGATCGACTTGTGGCAGTTGCGGTCGACCAGCACGATGTCGCCCGGCGCCACCGTCGCATGCCAGACGATCTTGTTCGACGTCGACGTGCCGTTGGTCACGAAGAACAGGTGGTCCGCGCTGAAAATGCGCGCCGCGTTGCGCTCGGACGCCGCGACCGGGCCCGTGTGATCGAGCAGCTGGCCGAGTTCGTCGACCGCGTTGCAGACGTCGGCGCGCAGCATGTTCTCGCCGAAGAACTGGTGGAACATCTGGCCGAGCGGGTTCTTCAGGAACGCGACGCCGCCCGAGTGGCCCGGGCAGTGCCACGAGTACGAGCCTTCGTCCGCGTACTTCACCAGCTCCTTGAAGAACGGCGGCGCGAGCGAGTCGAGATAGACCTTCGCCTCGCGGATGATGTGGCGCGCGACGAACTCCGGCGTGTCCTCGAACATGTGGATGAAGCCGTGCAGTTCGCGCAGGATGTCGTTCGGCAAGTGGCGCGACGTGCGCGTTTCGCCGTACAGGAAGATCGGGATGTCCGCGTTGCGGCGGCGCACTTCGGTGACGAACGCGCGCAGCTCGATGATCGCGGTCGCGAGTTCGGGCAACTCGCCGTCCGGGCCCGTTTCGCCGAGCATGAGTTCGTCGTCGTCGATCGACAGGATGAAGCACGACGCGCGGCTCGACTGCTGCGCGAACGACGTCAGATCGCCGTAGCTCGTGAGGCCGAGGACTTCGACGCCCTCCTTCTCGATCGCTTCGGCCAACGCCCGGATGCCGGAGCCCGAGATGTTCTCGGAGCGGAAATCTTCGTCGATGATGACGACGGGGAAACGAAACTTCATGGGCGATTCTCCAAAAAGAACGACCGCGGCGCGTCACGCGCAGCGGTCACCCGGAAACTGGTGAGACGTTATGCAACCAGATCAGGTTTTCGGCAGCGTGACACCGCGCTGACCCTGATACTTGCCGCCGCGATCGGCGTACGACACGTCGCACACTTCGTCGCTTTCGAAGAACAGCACCTGCGCGACACCTTCGTTCGCGTAGATCTTCGCGGGCAGCGGCGTGGTATTCGAGAATTCCAGCGTGACGTAGCCTTCCCACTCGGGTTCGAACGGCGTCACGTTGACGATGATCCCGCAGCGCGCGTACGTCGACTTGCCGAGGCAGACGGTGAGCACGGTGCGCGGGATGCGGAAATATTCGACGGTGCGGGCCAGCGCGAACGAGTTCGGCGGGATGATGCACACGTCGCCCTTGAAATCGACAAACGAACCCTCGTCGAAGTTCTTCGGATCGACGATCGTCGAGTTGATGTTCGTGAAGATCTTGAATTCGTCCGCGCAGCGGATGTCGTAGCCGTAGCTCGACGTGCCGTAGCTGACGATCCTGCGACCGTCCTCGGACGCACGAACCTGATCGGGCACGAACGGCTCGATCATCTTGTGTTCTTCGGCCATGCGCCGAATCCACTTGTCGGACTTGATGCTCATAACGGGGCGCCAGGAAACGCTGCGTGACGGTAAACGACGGCCGCCGGTTCAAGGCGGCGGCCGGGGAAGGCGGACATTTTACGCGATCATCGGCGCGCGCACGCGGCGGCCGTCAACGGATCACGCCGCAAGCGAGCGCGGGGCCCGCCGCATGCTGCGGAAACGCCGGGTCGCTCGGTTCGCGGTGCACCAGCGCCGCGCGATTCAGCGCGGAGCGCACGCCGTCGAGGGCCAGATCGGGCGCAACGATGAAACCGGCCGCGACGCCGTTCGCATCCGCATGGATGTTGCCGAGATCGCCGGCGACGCGCGCGCCCGCACGCAACCGGTCGGCGGCCGGCGCGAACACCTGGCCGGCGCTCGAGCCGTCGCCCGCGTTGCAGTCGCCGCGCTCGTGCACCTGCAGCGCGTGATCGCTGTTCGGCGGCAGGCCGGCCAGGTTGTACGTGACCTGGACGCCGTCCGGGCGTTCGACGAACGTCACCGCGCCGCGTGTCTGCGAGCCGACGGTCGGCTGCAGTTGCGCGTCGGCGCGCTTCTCGTGCGACGAGGAAAAAGAGGTACAGCCGGCCAGCAGGCCCAGCGCGGCGGCGGCCAGCAGCGCGCGCCGCGCGCGGCCGGCGTACACGCCGTGATGTCGTTGGTTCATTCGATCCTCATGCCGGCTGGCGGCCGTTCGATACGGCGGCCATGCCGGGCGGGTAAAGGGACCCGGGGAAAGTCGCCATGATACCGCGCCTCGCGGCGCCGTAAACAGCGTGAGGCCCCGCCCCGCAAGGGTTTTACGTATTTTGAACAACGATCGACGGGAACTTCGACGTCATGTCGCGCGCGCGCTCGGCGATCGCCAGCGCGACCCCGCGCGCGATGTCGCGGTAGCGCCGCGCCAGCGCGCCGTCCGGCTCGGCCGCGACCGTCGGCGTGCCGCCGTCGGCGCGCTCGCGGATCGCGATGTCGAGCGGCAGGCTGCCGAGCACGTTCACGCCGTAATCCTTGGCCATCCGCTCGGCGCCGCCCGCGCCGAAGATGTGCTCTTCGTGGCCGCAGTTCGAGCAGATGTGGATGCTCATGTTCTCGACGATGCCGAGGATCGGAATCCCGACCTTCTCGAACATCTTCAGGCCCTTCTTCGCGTCGAGCAGCGCGATGTCCTGCGGCGTCGTCACGATCACGGCGCCCGTCACCGGCACGCGCTGCGCGAGCGTGAGCTGGATGTCGCCCGTGCCCGGCGGCATGTCGACGATCAGGTAGTCGAGCTCGCGCCAGTTGGTCTGCCGCAGCAGCTGCTCGAGCGCCGATGTCGCCATCGGGCCGCGCCACACCATCGGGTTGTCTTCCTCGATCAGGAAGCCGATCGAGTTCGCCTGCAGCCCATGGCCGACCAGCGGATTCATCGACTGGTTGTCCGGCGACTCGGGGCGCTGGCCGTGAATGCCGAGCATGGTCGGCAGCGACGGACCGTAGATGTCGGCGTCGAGAATGCCGACCGACGCGCCTTCCGCGGCGAGCGCGAGCGCGAGGTTCACGGCCGTCGTGCTCTTGCCGACGCCGCCCTTGCCCGATGCGACCGCGACGATGTTCTTCACGTTCGGCAGCAGCTTCACGCCGCGCTGCACCGTGTGCGCGACGATCTCCTGCGACACGGCGACGCGTGCGTCGCGCACGCCCGGCACGGCTTTCAGCGCGTCTTCAATGCGCGCGCGCACGTCGTCGTGCTGGCTGCGCGCGGGATAGCCGAGCACCACGTCGACCGCCACGGCGTCGCCGTCGATCGCGACGTTGCGCACGCCCTTGTTCGCCGCGTACGGACGGCCGGTATTGGGGTCGACGACAGCCGCCAATGCGGCGTCGACTTGTGCCCGGTCAATGCTCATCGAAACTCCGTGAAAACGTTTTTCTCTCGCGCGAACGTCAAAAAATATCAAATAACGCTGCGAAAATCGGGAAAAGTGAAAGAATCTGTTGCACGCCATTGCGCGAACGCGCGCGTCGGAGCAATCTTCGCGTGCGGCATGCTATGGGGCCAAATCGGCCGCCCACCGCCTATATTGTAGAGGCTGATGCGTCGCCCTGTCCGGAACAGCCCCGCTGGCGAACAGGGCATGCAGCCGCCTCGGCGGCTGCCGCGAGCACGGGCCTGCCCTTCCTTTTTCGGGCGTCCGTGCAGGGAGCCGTAACTGTTGTTTGTCGTTGTCGACTCGTTCAACCAAGAGAGGAATCCAAGATGAACATGAAAATCGCGACTCGCCTGTCCGTCTTCGCACTCGCCGGCGCGCTGCTGGCAGGCTGCGCCACGCAGCAAGGCAACAATACGGCCGTCGGCACCGGCACGGGTGCGGCGCTGGGCGCGGGCATCGGCGCGCTGGCCGGTGGCGGCAAGGGCGCGGCGATCGGCGCGGGCGTCGGCGCACTGGTCGGCGGCGTGACGGGTTACAACTGGCAAGCGATCAAGAACAAGCTCGCGCCGTCGGCAGCCAAGACGGGCACGCAGGTGACCGAGCAGCCGGACGGCTCGCTGAAGCTGAACGTGCCGAGCTCGGTGACGTTCGCGACGAACCAGTACGCGATCACGCCGGCCTTCACGCCGCTGCTGAACGACCTGGCGACGACGCTGAACCAGAACCCGCAAGTGACGGCATCGATCGTCGGCTACACGGACAGCACGGGCTCGGCACAGCTGAACCAGACGCTGTCGCAGAACCGTGCGCAGAGCGTCGTGAACGCGCTGGTGCAGCGCGGCGTCGCCGGCGGCCGCCTGTCGGCACAGGGCATGGGCCCGTCGAACCCGATCGCGGACAACGCGACCGAAGCCGGCCGTGCGCAAAACCGCCGCGTCGAGATCTACCTGCGCGCAGCACAGCAGTAAGCATCGCCGCGAGAGGAGGAAACGGGGGCGCGCGCCCCCGCCGCACAAGGCTTCCCGCGGGGCCCGTAACAAATCGAAAAAAATTTCGAACTTCTGTCTCGGCCCGCGGTCTGTACTTTACGGTACGCGGCTGGCGCAGCCGGCGCGTCACCATTCTCCTCTTGTCGTTGTTGCTCCGGGGCCGTATCCGCCCCGGTTTTTTTTGCCCGGAATTTGCGTGCTGCGCCGCAGCATCGCGCCGCCGGGCACGCCGCCACGGCGGCCCCGCCCTCTCCGGCGCCCGGTCCATGGCGCCCGCGCCGGCTGACCTGCCCGCGCCCCTGCTAGAATCGCAGTTTCCGTCGTTTCCCGCCGTTCTTCTACAGACCCTATGTCCGCATCCGACCTCACTTCCGTGCAGGCCGCGGCGCCGCAAGGCAGCCGCCAGATCCTCGTTACGTCCGCACTGCCCTATGCCAACGGCCAGATTCATATCGGCCATCTGGTCGAGTACATCCAGACCGACATCTGGGTGCGGACGCTGCGAATGCACGGCCATGAGGTCTACTACATCGGCGCCGACGACACGCACGGCACGCCGGTCATGCTGCGCGCGGAGAAGGAAGGCCTCACGCCGAAGCAGCTGATCGATCGCGTGTGGACCGAGCACAAGCGCGATTTCGACAGCTTCGGCGTGTCGTTCGACAACTTCTACTCGACCGACTCGGACGAGAACCGCGTGCTGAGCGAGAAGATCTATCTCGCGCTGAAGGACAACGACCTGATCGCCGAGCGCGAGATCGAGCAGGCGTACGACCCGGTCAAGGAAATGTTCCTGCCGGACCGCTTCATCAAGGGCGAATGCCCGAAGTGCCACGCGAAGGACCAGTACGGCGACAACTGCGAAGTGTGCGGTTCGACCTACCTGCCGACCGAACTGCTTAATCCGTATTCGGTCGTGTCCGGTGCGACGCCGGTGCGCAAGACGTCGACGCACTACTTCTTCCGCCTGTCGGACCCGCGCTGCGAGTCGTTCCTGCGCGAGTGGGTCAGCGGCCTCGCGCAGCCCGAAGCCACCAACAAGATGCGCGAATGGCTCGGCGACGCCGGCGAAGCCCGCCTCGCCGACTGGGACATCTCGCGCGACGCGCCGTACTTCGGCTTCGAGATCCCGGGCGCGCCCGGCAAGTACTTCTACGTGTGGCTCGATGCGCCGGTCGGTTATTACGCGAGCTTCAAGAACCTGTGCGACCGCAAGGGCATCGACTTCGACGCGTGGATCCGGTCGGGCTCGACCGCCGAGCAGTACCACTTCATCGGCAAGGACATCCTGTATTTCCACACGCTGTTCTGGCCGGCGATGCTCGAGTTCTCGGGCCATCGCACGCCGACCAACGTGTTCGCGCACGGCTTCCTGACGGTCGACGGCGCGAAGATGTCGAAGTCGCGCGGCACGTTCATCACCGCGCAGAGCTACATCGACACCGGCCTGAACCCGGAATGGCTGCGCTACTACTTCGCCGCGAAGCTGAACGCGACGATGGAAGACATCGACCTGAACCTCGACGACTTCCAGGCGCGCGTGAACAGCGATCTCGTCGGCAAGTACGTCAACATCGCGAGCCGCGCGGCCGGCTTCCTGCTGAAGCGCTTCGACGGCCGCGTGCAGGACAGCGCGATGAACCATCCGCTCGTCGCGAAGCTGCGCGATGCGATTCCCGCGATCGCCGCGCACTACGAAGCGCGCGAATACAGCCGCGCGCTGCGCCAGACGATGGAACTCGCCGACGAAGTGAACGCATACGTCGACGGCGCGAAGCCGTGGGAACTCGCGAAGGATCCGGCCAATGCGGTCGCCCTCCACGAAACCTGCAGCGTGAGCCTCGAGGCGTTCCGCCTGCTGTCGCTCGCGCTGAAGCCGGTGATGCCGCGCGTGGCCGAAGCCGTCGAGGCCTTCTTCGGGATCGCGCCGCTCACGTGGGCCGACGCCGCGAAGCCGCTGTCGTCCACGCAGCCGATCAAGGCGTACCAGCACCTGATGACGCGGGTCGATCCGAAGCAGATCGACGCGCTGCTCGCCGCGAACCGCGATTCGCTGCAGGCGGAGGCCTCCGGCGCCGCTGCCGCGGCCACGGCCAACGCCGCGAAGGAAGGCAAGAACGCCAAGGCGAACGCGAAGGCGGCTGCCGCGAACGACGCCGACGACGGTCCGATCTCGATCGACGATTTCGCGAAGATCGACCTGCGTATCGCGAAGATCGTCGCGTGCCAGGCCGTCGAAGGCTCGGACAAGCTGCTGCAGCTCACGCTCGACATCGGCGAGGAAAAGACCCGCAACGTGTTCTCGGGCATCAAGTCCGCGTACCAGCCCGAGCAGCTCGTCGGCAAGCTGACGGTGATGGTCGCGAACCTCGCGCCGCGCAAGATGAAGTTCGGGCTGTCCGAAGGGATGGTGCTCGCCGCGTCGGCTGCCGACGAGAAGGCCGAGCCGGGCCTCTACATCCTCGAGCCGCACAGCGGCGCGAAGCCCGGCATGCGCGTGAAGTAAGCCGCACGCACGGCCGCTTGAACGAGAAAGCCTCGCACCGATGCGTGCGGGGCTTTTTTATGTTCGCACCGGGGCCCGCGCGACGGCGATGCGAGCCGGCGCGCGGCATCGTCACCGCTGGCCGAACCAGCGATCGAAGCGCCGCGTGTAGTTCAGGTCGACGCCCTGGAACGTGCCGCCATACGCGGACACCGACCAGAAGCGCGTCAGGTTGATCGTCGCCTTGAACGCGTTGCTCGCCGATTGCAGCCCTTGCTCGTAACCGAGCACGAAACGCTCGTTGATCGCCTTCGAGATCTGCACGACCTGTGCGTCGGTGAGGCCGACGTCGCTGCGGCCGATCGAGAATTCGTCGAGACCGATGCTCTGCGCGACGCGCCTGCCGGTCGCGCTGCCAAGCAGCCCGAGCGCGGCGGTCATCGCATTCTGCTGGCCGACGTTGTTGCCCTGGTCGGTGCCGTGCCCGAACAGCAGCCACGACAGCTTTTCGTTGTCCGTGACGTTCGGCTCGGACACGAGCTTGACCGTCGGCGACTGAATCGTGCCGACGACCTGCACCCCGGCCTCGACCTCCTGGTTGCGCCGCATCGCGAGGATGTTCACGCCCGGATTCGACACGGGGCCGTTGAACGTGAAGAAGCCGTTCTCGACCGCGAGCTTGCGGCCGAACGACGTATACGTCGACCCTTCCGTCACGCGCACGTTGCCGACCGCGCGCAGCGGCACGCCCGGCGCGCTCATCACGGTGATCGTGCCGCGCAGCCCGAGATCCGCGCCGTGCCCCTTGAAGCGGAAGTTGTTGCCGAGGCCGATGTCGATGTTCGCGCGCGGCGCGAGCGACGGCGCCGGCTTGTCCTCGACCTTCTGCGGCTTCGCGACCGCCGTGCCGGTCGGCGTCTCGCCGCGCACGGTCCCGTCCGGCCGCACCACGACGACATCGTCGGACAAGTGCGGCGCCGCGTCTTCCGGCAGGTCGAACAACGCACGGTCGACGACGAACTTGCCGTCGATCGACAGCGCGCCGCGCGGCCCGTCGTTCGCGACGGTCGCCTTGCCCGACAGCGACAGCTTGCGGTCCGGCGCCGCGAACAGCTCGAGCTTGTCCGCGACGATGCTCGCGGTCAGGTCCGGCGCCTCGCCGTCGAGACGCACGCGGCCGATCGCGCGCAGCGTGCCGTCGCCGCCGTGGAACTCGACCTGCTGGAATTCGACGAGGTTCTCCGCGAGCTTCACGCGCACGATGCCGTCCTTCAGCTGCACGCCCTGGTCGACGAGCGTCGCGGACAGATCGTCGCCCGTCAGCATGCCCGACACGTTCGGCTTCACCGGCGTGCCCGCGATCGTCAGCTTCAGCGCCGCGCGCCCGCCGAGCAGGTAGCTCGGCCCGAACAGGTTGCCGGTCGACTTCAGCGACGGGATGTCGGCGTCGATGCGGCCCGCCAGCGGGCCGTCGTCGACGACGCCGAACACGCCGTCGCGCAGCGCGAACGGCACGGTGACGTTCGCGTCGAGCGTGCCGACCCGGTTCGCCTTCGCGAGCGCCACCACGTTGAGCCGGTTGCCCGGTGCAAAGCTCGCGCGCGCGGACAGGTCGGTCAGCCCGAGCGACGCGATGCCGCGCCCGGTCTCGATCGTCACGTCGCCGCCGCGCCGCTTCACCTGCACGTAGCCCGTCGCGTTCGCGCCGAGCGAGAAATCCCAGTCGGCATCGAGCACGACGTCGGTGCGCACCGGCGGCCGCTGGCCCGTCAGCTCCTGGCGGATCTCGAGGAAGCGCGCGACCGACGCGCCGCGCACGGCGCCGGCCGAGCGCATCTGCCCGTGATCGAACACGAACGACTTCAGGTCGATCGCCGCGCCTTCGAGCGTGAGCCGCGTCGCGCCGAGCGTCACGCGGCCGGCGCCGGCCGACACGGCAAGCGGCGCCTGCAGCGCCACCGACGGCGTGCCGCGGTTCGCGAGGCGCGTGACGGTGCCGTCCCAGCGCATCCCGTCGCGATTCTCGACCACGCCGCCGTTCGCCGCGAGCGTCAGGTCGATCACGCGGCCGCCGGCGGTCCCGATCGCCGACGCGTCGAGCGTGTGCTTCGCGCGCGTGCCGTCGAGGTTCGCGCGCAGCGATTTCAATTGCAGCGAGCCGAGCGCGAGGTCGGTCGCGTCGGCCGTGAACACGAGCGCGCCGTGCGCGCCGTCGCGGATGTCGGCGCGCCCCTGCGCGGCACCGATCCGGTTCGAGCCGACCACGACGTGCTGGGCCTTGTAGGTACCCGTCACGTTCGGGTGCGCGAAGCTGCCGGTCAGCTCGCCCTGCGCCTGCACGAGCCCCTGCACGCCGAAGCCGAGCCGGTCGAGCTCCGGCGCGTCGACGACGAAGCGCAGCCGGTCGCCCGGCGCGCCGAAACTGCCGCGCAGGTCGACGTGGTTGCCCGCGATCGACAGGTTCGCGTTGCTCGGCAGGATCCGCGCGCCGACGAGCTGCACGACGCCCGCGCCGGTCAGCGGCACGCCGTCGTAGAGGCTGTCGCCGAGCTTGAAGGTCGCCTTCGTCGACACCTGCGGCGCGAGCGCGCCGGAGGCCGTCAGCGTGCCCGATACGCGCGTCTCGCCGCGCCTGGCCGGCGCCTTCGCGGTCGCCTTCGCCGCTTTGGCGGCCGGTTTGCCGCCGCCCGCGCCCGGCGCGCGCATCGCGGCGAGCAGCAGCGGATCGAACGCGGTCAGCGTCGCCTTCGCGTCGTAGCTCGAATGCGCGTCGTGACGGAACACGCCGGTCAGGTCGATACGTCCCTTGCCCGCCGTCACGCGCGCATCGGTCAGCACCGTCTGCTGCTGCGTCAGCGCGACCTTCGCGCGCGCGCCGAGCGCGAGCTTCGGATCGTTCAGGTTGAAGTCGACGGTCGTCACGTCGCCTGCGAGCGTCACGCCGAGCGGGCCGCCCAGGCGCATCGGCCGCAGCTCGGCGACGAATGCATTGAGGTCGAGGTTCGCGACCTTCAGGTCGAAGCGGCCCTTGCCGCCGGTCAGCGCGCCGTTGCCGGTCACGCTGCCGTCGCGAATCAGTTTCAGCGCGAGGCCGTCGATCCGCTGCGCGTGTGCGTCGAGATTGACGGTCGCATGTGCGTCGACGACGGGCAGCAGGTGCTCGCCGAGCGTGCCGGGCTTCGCGTTCACGATCGACACCGGGCCGGTCACCGCGAAACCCTTCGCCGCTGCGGCGCCGGCCGGCGCGGTCACGGGCGCCAGCTCCGCGCGCACCGCGAGATCGGCGGCCGGCGCGCCCGGCGCGAGCGCCTGCGGGTTCACGTGATCGAACGCGAGCGACGCGCGCGTGAGCGGCACCGCGCCGAACGGCGCGGCCTCGACGTGCGCGCGCCCGTTCAGCTTCATCCCGCTCGCGGCGACGTCGGCGACGAGCGCTTCGAGCGAACCCGATACGTTCGCGCTCGCGTTGACCGGTTCGTTCGCGAGCTTGCCCACGTAAGTCGCGTTGCCCGTCAGCGCGAACGGCTTCACGCCGTCGAGCTTCACGCGTGCGGTCAGCGCGCCGTACGGCGTGTCGACGCCGTCGAGCGCAAGTTCATGGTGGCGGCCGTCGCTGCGGCCGTTCAGCGCGAGATGGTCGAGCTGCGTCGTCGACCCGCCTTCGTGAATCGCCAGGTGATCGACGCGCAGATCGTCGATCCGCAACTGCAGCGGCAGGCTCAAGTCCTGCGGCGTCGTGCTCGGCGTCGACGGCCCCGGCGCGATCCGCACGTCGATCGTGCCCGCGCGAAGGTAGTCGACGGACAGCCGCCACGGCGCGCGGGTCAGCGCCCAGCGGCCGTCGAGCCGGTCGATCCGCACTTCGGTGCCGGCGCCGCCGGGGCTCGTCCACGCGAAGCCGCGCAACCGCACGCCCGTCGCGAGCGCGCCGCCTTCCAGCGTGCCCGCCAGCCGGCCGCCCAGCACGCGCACGGCCGTCTGCCACGCGAGCCGCGTGCCGCGCTCGGTCGTCGCCGCGGCCAGCACGAGCCCGGCCGCCACCACGGCGAGCAGCACGACCGTCACGAGCGTCCACGCGACGATCCGGCCCGCACGCACGCGGCGCGGCGCGCGCGGCGGCGCGTCGGGCGCGCGCTCGGGCGAGTCCGGATCGTGAGGCGGCGGCGTGTCGTTCGGATCCTTCGTCATGCGGTTCGTCGTGGCTCGTGCAACAAGGTCAGAAAGCGATGCCGAGCGTCAGGTACGGGCGCACGCTGTGGTTGCGCAGTCCGTACGCGACGTCGACGTTGATCGGGCCGACGGGGCTGCGCCAGCGCGCGCCGATGCCGACGCCCGGGTAGAACACCTTCTCGCCCCACGCATCGGTCGCGGTGCCGATGTCGAAGAAGGTCGCGGCGCCCCAGTCGCGGTTGAACCAGTGCTGGTATTCGGCGGTGCCCGTCATCAGGTACTTGGTCGGCAGCACGGAGCCGTCGACGCTGTTGCCGATGCTCTGGTAGCCGTAGCCGCGCACCGAATTCGAGCCGCCCGCGCGAAACAGCAGCGACGCCGGCACACCGGCCGAGCTGCCGCTCGTGAACACGCCGCCGAGCTCCGCGCGGAACACGAACAGGTCGCGCTTGCCGATCGGCACGTACTGCTGGCCGCGCGCGTAGCCGCGGATGAAGGTCTGGTCGGTCAGCACGCCCTTGATCGCGAAGCCGGCCTCCGCGTGGATCAGGTTGCCCGAGCGCGGGAACAGCGGATCGTCGACGTTGCGGCGCGTCCATGCCCACTGCGGCACCAGCGCGCGGCTGGTGGTCGGGCCGGCGCCGTTCTGGTCGAGCCGGTCCTGGTAGAACATCAGCGAATACGCGTAGTCGATGAACTGACCGGTGCGGGTGCGCTGCGCGCCGATCCGCGCGCTGTAGATCCGCGTGTCCGACACGTTGGTGTTCGTGTACGACGCGAGCACGCTGTTGGTCCAGCCTTTTTCGCCGGGCGGCATCGACAGCTGGACCTGGCCGTACTGCTGGATCTGGTCGAGCCGGCCCGACACGGTGAGCGGCCACGCGGCGCCGAACGTGTCGAGATACGTGTAGGAGCCCTGCACATGCGGGCCCGTATCGGTCGCGTAGCCGACGCCGCCGCGAATGTTGTTGTACGGAAACTCGCTGACCTTCACGTGCACGGGCGTGCGCTCGGGCTTCGCCGTATCGTCGCCGACGTCGATCGCGACGCTCGCGTAGTACGGCGTGTTCTGCAGCTGCCGCTGCAGCTCGGTGATCCGCTGCACGTCGTAGATCTCGCCTTCCGACAGCGGATTGACGTTCGTGACGATTTTTTCCGGATAGCGGCGCACGCCGTCGACGTCGACCTTGCCGATCGTAAACGTCGGGCCGCTGTCGAACGTGACGGCCAGCGTCGCGCGCTGCGTGCGCGGATCGACGCGCGCTTCCGACGACGCGATCTTCGCGCCCAGGTAGCGGCGCGACTGCAGTTGCTTGAGCGCCGCGCCCTTCGCGCCGTCCCAGTCGGACTGCGTGAACGGGTCGCCCGGCTTCAGCGAGAACGCGAAGCGGGTCGCGGCCTCCTGCTTCGGATCCTCGGTCTCGACCGGGCCCTTGAACGCCAGGTCGACCGTCGACACGACGGTCTGCGGCCCCGGATCGACCGCGACGCGCACGTCGCGCTTGCCGTCGCGCGTGCGCACGTCCGTGCGCACGACCGGCGAGAAATAGCCGGCCGTCGCGGTCAGGTCGCGCACCTGCTGCGGCGTGGCGGTCACGAGGAAGTCGAACTGGTCGTCGCTGATGTCGTCTCGCTTGGCGAAACGCGCGATGTCGAGATGGGCCTCGAGGAGCTTGCGGATCGCGCGCGGCGAGTCGATCTCGACGTCGTACTTCGCATACGCCGGCAGCACGAAGCACGCGGCGAGACAGCCCGCGAGGGCCGCCCGGGCCGCCGCACCGGCGCCGCGCCGCGCGCGACGACCGCGGTGACGCGCCGCGCGCGGGCTCGCCTCATGCGCCGTATGTGCCTGCTGGTTCACCTGACCCGCCAAATATGACCTCGTCCTCGGTTGGTGATTTTGCGGAAAACCCCGTATTTGACCACAGGGCGGCGGCGCTGCCCGCACGGGCGCCGCTTTGACGCCTGGACGCAACGCGACGCGCGCGGGGGCGGCCGGACGCGCCGCGGGTGTCGCGCCAGCGGATTCGACGCGCGATTGCCGCCGGCTGTTCCCCGCTATGCGGTAAAATCCCGCCATCGCGAACCCGGCGCATCGTGCGCCGCCCGAAACGGAAAGCCAAGCCATGCCGTATCAGTCCGACGTCACGCAATTCCTGAACCAGCTCAAGCAACAGAAGCCGACGCTCGAAGAAGAGCAGCGCAAGGGCCGCTCGCTGCTGTGGGACAAGCAGCCGATCGACCTCGACGAGCGCGCCGAGCAGCAGGAATCGCGCGTGAAGCAAACGTCCTACGTCTACTACCAGAACTTCTGACGACGTGAGCGCCGCCGACGAGGCCAGCGCCGCCCGGCAGGACGACGCGATCGCCGCGCCCGCGGGCGCCGATTCGACGCCCGACACGGTCGACGGTGTCGCGGCGTTCGCACGCCTGTACGGCGAGCCGCTCTTCAAGCTGCCGCAGGATCTCTACATCCCGCCCGATGCGCTCGAGGTGTTCCTCGAGACGTTCGAAGGCCCGCTCGACTTGCTGCTGTACCTGATCCGCAAGCAGAACTTCAACGTGCTCGACATCCCGATGGCGCAGGTCACCGCGCAATATCTGGGCTACGTCGACCAGATCCGCACGTCGAACCTCGAGCTGGCGGCCGAATACCTGCTGATGGCCGCGATGCTGATCGAGATCAAGTCGCGGATGCTGCTGCCGGTCAAGAAGGCCGATACCGGCGAGGAAGCCGAGGATCCGCGCGCGGAACTCGTGCGCCGCCTGCTCGAATACGAGCAGATGAAGCTCGCCGCGCAACGCCTCGACCAGCTGCCGCAGCTCGGCCGCGACTTCCTGCGCGCCGAGGTCTACATCGAGCAGAGCATCACGCCGCGCTTCCCGGACGTCGATTCGGACGACCTGCGCGCCGCGTGGGCCGACGTGCTCAAGCGCGCGAAGCTCGTCCAGCACCACAAGATCTCCCGCGAGGAGCTGTCGGTGCGCGAACACATGAGCCTGATCCTGCGACGGCTGCAGAACGCACGCTTCATGGAGTTCGCCGACCTGTTCGACACGTCGCGCGGCGTGCCCGTCGTCGTCGTGAACTTCATCGCGATGCTCGAACTCGCGCGCGAATCGCTCGTCGAGATCACGCAGGCCGAACCGTTCGCGCCGATCTACGTGCGCCTCGCGTACCTGCCCGCGTAACGCGCGCCGCCGCGCCCGCATCACCCCCGCACACCGAAACACACCGCATCCCGCCGCCGGGCCCGCCCGCGCGGCTCGCTCGCGGTGCGCCCGGTTTAAAAATGAACGATCGTACTTTTTTCGATGCGTCCGGCGGCCAAATCCTCTACAATCCGCCGACGCCCGATGCGCCGCCCGCGCGCCGGCGTTCTCCGCTTCGACCCCGACGCCGCTGTTGCGGCGCCAACGCGCGCCTGCGCGAGGAACCCGCTACCCGATCATGAAAGTCATCAGCTCGATCCAGGAACTGCGCGACCAGTTGCGCGGCCAGAACCGCACGGCGTTCGTGCCGACGATGGGCAACCTGCACGAAGGTCACCTGTCGTTGATGCGCCTCGCGCGCCAGCACGGCGACCCGGTCGTGGCGAGCATCTTCGTCAACCGGCTGCAGTTCGGCCCGAACGAGGATTTCGACAAATATCCGCGCACGCTCCAGGACGACATCGAGAAGCTGCAGAAGGAAAACGTCTACGTGCTGTTCGCGCCGACCGAGCGCGACATGTATCCGGAGCCGCAGGAGTACCGCGTGCTGCCGCCCGACGACCTCGGCGGGATCCTCGAGGGCGAGTTCCGCCCGGGCTTCTTCACCGGCGTGTGCACGGTCGTCGCGAAGCTGATGTCCTGCGTGCAGCCGCGCGTCGCGGTGTTCGGCAAGAAGGATTACCAGCAGTTGATGATCGTGCGCCGGATGTGCCAGCAGCTCGCGCTGCCGGTCGAGATCATCGCGGCCGAGACGGTGCGCGACGAGGACGGCCTCGCGCTGTCGTCGCGCAACCGCTATCTGACGACCGACGAGCGCAAGGAGGCGCCGGAACTCGCGAAGACACTGCAGCGCGTGCGCGACAGCGTGCTCGGCGGCGAACGCGACCTCGGCAAGCTCGAGCAGACCGCGCGCACGCACCTGGCCGAGCGCGGCTGGGCGCCCGACTACATCTCGATCCGCCGCCGCGCGAACCTGATCGCGCCGAGCGCCGCCGAACTCGAAGCCGGCGAGCCGCTCGTCGTGCTCGCGGCCGCGAAACTCGGCGCGACGCGCCTGATCGACAACCTGGAAATCTGACGGGCCGCCCGCCCTCGCCTCTCACGCATCACGGAGATACCATGCAGCGCCATATGCTCAAATCGAAGATCCACCGCGCGGCCGTCACGCACTGCGAGCTGCATTACGAAGGCTCGTGCGCGATCGACGAAGACCTGCTCGAAGCGGCGGGCCTCATCGAAAACGAACGGATCGACATCTGGAACATCAACAACGGCGAGCGCTTCTCGACGTACGCGATCAAGGGCGAGCGCGGCAGCGGGATGATTTCGCTGAACGGCTCGGCGGCGCGCCGCGCGCAACTCGGCGACCTCGTGATCATCGCGGCGTTCGCGATGGTCGATGAAGCCGAGCTGCAGGCCGGCTGGAAGCCGAAGCTCGTGTTCATCGACGAAGGCAACAAGATCAAGGGCCACCGCGATCACGTGCCGACGCAGAACTGGACCTGATTCACGCGGCGGCCGGCGCGCCATGACGGCCGGCACCGCGCAGTCGCCGATGCGGGAAGGGCCTGATCCGTCACGATGCCGGATCAGGCCCTTCTTCATTCGCCCTGCTGTAATTGGCCTCGCCGGCGTCCGGCCCTCGAGGATCAAGACGCCTTGGCGACCTTCTCCGCTTTCGGCGCGCGGCGCTCGGCCCATTCGACGATCGGCCGCCACTGTTCGAGATCCTTCTCGACGCGGCTTTTCGCGACGTCCCACAGCGTCAGGCCGTGCGCGGCGATCTGCACGTAGTTCTGCGTGTCGCGCACGTAGCCGAGCACCGGCAGCCCGAGCCCTTCGACGAAACGGTGCAGCTGATCGGACGAGCGCGTGCGCGCGTCGACCCGCATCCCGACGATCCCGACCTCCACGCTGCCCTTGCGCACCGCCTTCTCGCCGGCCAGGCGCTCCAGAAACTGCTGGGTCGCGAGAATATCGAACATCGACGGCTGCAGCGGCACGATCACCTTGTCGGCGAGCTGCAGCGCGACGTTGAGCCGGTTGCCGTGCAGGCCGGCCGGCGTGTCGATCACCGCGTATTCGAGTCCGCGCGGCGGCTTCGACGGCGCGTCCGGATCGAGATCCCACGCCTCGATCGCCGGCAGGCCGGCCGGCCGCAGGTCGAGCCACGCATGCGCGGACTGCTGCCGGTCCAGATCGGCGAGCGCGACCCATGCGCCCTGCGCCGCGAAATAGCCGGCAAGATTGGTGGACAGCGTGCTTTTCCCCACGCCGCCCTTCGGATTCGCCACCACGATGACCGTCATGAATTCCCCCGAAAAAGCCACGCGGCGCCTGCCGCCCTGGCAAGCGCCGCTCAATTGCGGATACAGGGAGCGATGATATCGGCAAACGGGGTGTCACCGGAACGGGTTGCGCCGATGCCCGCCCTCTTTTATGCGGTTCGCGTCGCGGCGCGCGGTGCGCCGAGCGCGAACGCGCCGCCGCCCAGCAGCGCCTGCACGGCCAGCGTGACGGCCCAGAACGCCGGATATTCCCAGCCGCCGTTCGGCGACGCGAAGCTCCAGCCGTTGGGCAGATGCGCGGACACCGCGCCGAGCATGAACGGCAGCAGCACCAGCGCGGCGATCCGCACGCGGAAGCCCGCGAGCAGCGCAAGGCCGCCGGCCAGCTCGACGAACGTCGTCACATACGCGAGCCAGCCCGGCAGGCCGATCGACGCGAAGAACTGCGCGGTGCCGGGCAGCGTGAAGACGAACACCTTCTGCGCGACGTGCGCGAGGTACAGCACGCCGAGTGCGACGCGCAGCAGCGTCGCGCCGAGATCGTTGAGGCGTTGGGGGTTCATGGCGAATTCCTTCATGAGTGGATGAGAATGGATCGCACTCTATTCGAATCGATTCGACCAATAAACACGCGATATGGCTTTAACTGATTCCCAAAAAGAACGAATCGGATCGCAAAAAAGGGCATGATCGATCATGCCCCGCTGCCCGTACCCGGCTACGGATCTCAGCCGCCGCTTTTGCCTTGCGTGGCGTCACCCGAACCGGCCGGTCCGCCGCCCGGTGCGTACGAGTCACATGCGTGCGCCGCCGCCGACGCGCCCAGCAGCGCCGCGAGCAGCACGCCCAACCACCATCGAGCCTTCATCGTCGCGCTCCTTCGGGCGGACCTCCGCCCATCTGAGTTGTACGCGATCCGCCGCAAAATGCCAGGCCGGGCACGCCCTGCGTCAACGGAACTCGGCGTACAGCGCGCGCAGGTCGAGATGCTCGGCGAACGAATCGGCCAGCCGCTCCAGCGACGCCTCGCGCAGCGCCGGGTAGTCGATGCGCTCCGCGCCGTCGAGCCCCGCCCACGCGAGCAGTGCCGCGCACGCGTCGGGCGCGTCGAACAGCCCGTGCACGTAGGTCGCGAGGATCTGCCCGTCGGCCGACCGCGCGCCGTCCGCGCGCACGCCGCCCGCTGCGTCGCCCGCCGCCAGTTCCAGCGCGGGCGTCGCGAGCGCGGGCCCGCACGTATCGCCCATGTGGATCTCGTAGCCGTGCACGGCGGCCGCGCCGGGCAGCGCGAGATGCCCGGTCACGTTCTTCAGCGTCTTGTCCGGCTGCAGCGTCGTGTCGAAATCGAGCAGCCCGAGCCCCGGCACGCTGCCGGGCGCGCCTTCGAGGCCGAGCGGATCGTCCAGCGTGCGGCCAAGCATCTGCATCCCGCCGCAGATGCCGA
The DNA here is from genome assembly GCF_001521935.1 of Burkholderia sp. RF7-non_BP4. Taxonomy (NCBI): domain Bacteria; kingdom Pseudomonadati; phylum Pseudomonadota; class Betaproteobacteria; order Burkholderiales; family Burkholderiaceae; genus Burkholderia; species Burkholderia sp. RF7-non_BP4. The sequence goes on from NZ_LOTA01000028.1 coordinate 157,557, forward strand.
TCACCTTGCCGCCATAGCGCAGGTGCCGGCGGATTACCGCGTCCCAGCCCGTGTCGCGCAACCACGCGAGATCGCGCTGCACGCTTTTCGAACCGGGCAGGATCAGCAGGTCGGCATCCGGCACCGGGCCGCTCTTCCAGTACGTGAACTCGACCTGCGGATGCGCGCGCAGCGGATCGAAATCGGTATGGTTGCTGATCCGCGGCAGCGCGGGCACCACCACGCGCAACACGCCGGCGTCGCCGCGCAAGGCGGCGCTGCGCGCCTGCGACGGCAGCATGTCCTCGGCATCGAGCGTCAATCCGTGCAGGTACGGCAGCACGCCGAACACCGGCTTGCCCGTCTGCGCGCGCAGCCAGTCGAGGCCCGGTTCGAGCAGCTTGATATCGCCGCGAAAGCGGTTGATCACGAAGCCGCGCACGCGCGCGCGCTCGCTGTCCGACAGGCACGCGAGCGTGCCGACCAGATGCGCGAACACGCCGCCGCGGTCGATATCGGCCACCAGCACGACCGGGCAGTCCACGCGTTCGGCGAAGCCCATGTTCGCGATGTCGCCTTCGCGCAGGTTGATTTCGGCCGGGCTGCCCGCGCCTTCGACGAGCACCGTGTCGTAGCCGGCACGCAGCCGCGCGTACGATTCGAGCACCGCGTCGAACGCGACCGGCTTGTAGTCGTGGTACGCACGCGCGTCGAGGTTCATGCGCGCCTTGCCGTGGATGATCACCTGCGCGCCGCGATCGCTCGTCGGCTTCAGCAGCACCGGGTTGAAATCGGTATGCGGCGCGACACCCGCGGCGAGCGCCTGCAACGCCTGCGCGCGGCCGATCTCGCCGCCATCGGCCGTCACCGCGCTGTTCAGCGCCATGTTCTGCGGCTTGAACGGCGCGACGCGCGCACCCGCGCGACGCGCGAGGCGGCACAGGCCCGCGACGAGCGTGCTCTTGCCGGCGTCGGACGTCGTGCCCTGGATCATCAACGTGCCGCGCGGCTGCGGTTCGGGTGCATTCATCGTATGCAAGGTCGTGGCGAAGCAAAGGCCGCATTATCGCCCGCGCCGCCACGCGTGCGCCGTTACAATCACGCGATGATTCCGCACGACCTCACTTTCGTCCTCGGCGGCGCGCGCTCGGGCAAGAGCGCGCACGCCGAGCGGCTCGCCGCCGACAGCGGCCGCCCCGTCACCTATATCGCGACCGCGGCCGCGACGGCCGCCGATGCCGAATTCGAACGGCGCATCGCGCATCACCGCGCGCGCCGGCCGGCCGACTGGGGCTTCGCCGACGCGCCCGTCGACCTCGCCGGCACGCTCGCGCGGCTCGACGATCCGCGCGCGTGCCTGCTCGTCGACTGCCTGACGCTGTGGCTCACGAACCTGCTGTGCCCGCTCGACGGCGAACCGCTCGACGACGCGCAGTATGCGGCGCAGGTCGAGCGGCTCGAGCACGCGTTGCGCGGTGCGCGCGCGAAGGTGATCGTCGTCAGCAACGAAATCGGGCTCGGCGTCGTGCCGCTCGGGTCGGTCACGCGCCGCTACGTCGACGAACTCGGGCGACTGAACCAACGCATCGCCGCGCTCGCGACGCGCGTGACGCTGCTGGTCGCCGGGCTGCCGCTCGAACTCAAGGCGGGAGCGCCGTCATGCTGATGCTGTCGCTGCCGGTCGTCGCGATGCTCGCGGTCGCGGCCGCGATCGTCGATCGCATCGTCGGCGAACCGGCCGGCTGGCATCCGCTCGTCGCGTTCGGCCGGCTCGCCGCGCGCATCGAAGGCGCACTGAACACGGGGCGGCGCGGCCGCATGGTCGGCGTCGCCGCGTGGCTCGCGGCGGTGGTGCCGCCGGTGGCCTTCGCCGCGTGGCTCGCGGCCGTGCTGCCCTGGCCGCTCGCGGCCGCACTGCACGTCGCGCTGCTGTGGTTCGCGCTCGGCGCGAAAAGCCTCGGCGACCACGTCGCCCCGATCGCCGCCGCGCTGCTGCGGCACGACCTCGACGCCGCGCGCGCGCTGACCGCGCGCATCGTATCGCGCGACACCAGCGAAGCCGACGAAGGCGCGCTGTCGCGCGCGGCCGTCGAATCGGCGCTCGAGAACGGCAACGACGCGATCTTCGGCGCGCTCTTCTGGTTCGTCGTCGCGGGCGGCCCCGGCGCGCTGCTGTTCCGGCTCGCGAACACGCTCGACGCGATGTGGGGCTACCGCACGCCGCGCTTCCTGACGTTCGGCTGGGCCGCCGCGCGCCTCGACGACGCGCTCAACTGGATTCCCGCGCGCCTCACCGCCGCGAGCTACGCGCTGCTCGGCGACACGGCCGCAGCATGGCGCTGCTGGCGCACGCAGGCGCGCCACTGGGACAGCCCGAACGCGGGCCCCGTGATGGCCGCGGGCGCCGGCAGCCTGAACGTGCAGCTCGGCGGCCCGGCCGTCTATCACGGCGAAATCGAAGACCGTCCCGCGCTCGGCACCGGCGCGCCGGCGACGGCCGTGCACGTCGTCGCCGCGCTGTCGCTCGTCACGCGCACGCTCGCGCTGTGGCTCGCACTGCTCGTCGCGGGCGGCGCACTCATCCTCGCTACCCATCATGTCTGACGCACGCATCCCGCACGGCGGCAACCTGCACGAAGCCGCGCGCCGCCACGGCATTCCGTACGACGCGTGGCTCGACCTGTCGACCGGCATCAATCCGGTCGGCTATCCGGTGCCGCCGGTCCCGGCCGACGCATGGCGCCGGCTGCCCGACGACGACGATACGCTCGCCGCATGCGCGTCCGGCTACTACCACGCCCCCGATGCCGCACACGTGCTGCCGGTCGCCGGCAGCCAGGCCGCGATCCGCGCGTTGCCCGCGCTGCTCCCGACCGGCGACGCCGGTGTCGCCGCGCTCGCGTATGGCGAATACGCCCCTGCGTTCGCGCGCCACGGCCATCGCGTCGTCGCGCTCGACATCGGCGCGGAGGTGTTGCCCGCGTCGCTGCGTCACGTCATCGTCGGGAATCCGAATAATCCGACCGCCGAACTCGTTCCGGCCGAACGGCTGCTCGGCTGGCATGCGCAGCTGTCGGCACGCGGCGGCACGCTCATCGTCGACGAGGCATTCGCGGATACGGGCGCCACGCCGTCGCTCGCGCAATTCACCGATCGTCCGGGCCTCGTCGTGCTGCGCTCGGTCGGCAAGTTCTTCGGACTCGCCGGCATTCGAGCCGGCTTCGTGCTCGCCCGTCCCGAGCTGGTCGCCGCGCTGCGCGACATGCTCGGCGCGTGGACCGTCAGCGGCCCCGCGCGTCACGCGGTCGCCGCCGCATTCGCCGACCACGCATGGCAGGCCGCCGCGCGCATGCGGCTCGCGGCCGACGGCGAGCGCCTCGCCGCGCTGCTGCGCACGCACGGCTTCGCGGTGCACGCGACGCCGCTGTTCAGCTGGACCGACGACCCGCGCGCCGCCGCGCTGCACGCGGCGCTCGCCGCACACGGGATCTGGACGCGATACTTTGCACGACCGTCGAGCGTGCGCGTCGGCCTGCCGGGCAACGAAGCCGAATGGCGGCGCGTCGCCGACGCACTCTCGCAGTGTGTCCCGACGCTGCCACAGGCAGCCGCATGACCGCCTGCCTGCTCCGCCGGCTGCCGGCCCTCGCGTCGCTGATCGCGCTCGCGCCCTTCGCTCACGCCGACGTGACGACCCGCGACGATGCCGGCAATACCGTCACACTGCCCGCACCGGCGCAACGCGTGATCAGCCTCGCGCCGCATGCGACCGAGCTGGTCTACGCGGCCGGCGGCGGTGCGAAACTGGTCGGCACGGTCACGTACAGCGACTACCCGCCCGCCGCGCAGGCCGTGCCGCGTGTCGGCGACAACAAGGCGCTCGACCTCGAGCGAATCGCCGCGCTGAAGCCCGACCTGATCGTCGTCTGGCGGCACGGCAACGCCGAGCGGCAAACCGATGCGCTGCGTGCGCTGCACATTCCGCTGTTCTTCAGTGAACCGAAACATCTCGACGACGTGGCCACGTCACTGCGCCGGCTCGGCACGCTGCTCGGTACCGAGCCGGTCGCCGACGCGGCAGCGGTATCGTTCTCGCGCGACATCGCGGCGCTGCGCGCGCGTTACGCGGCACGCCCGCCGGTCACGATGTTCTTCCAGGTATGGGACCGCCCGTTGACGACGCTCAACGGCACGCATCTGTTCAACGAAGTCATCTCGCTGTGCGGCGGCCGCAACGTGTTCGCGGCGCTGAAGCCGCTCGCGCCGACCGTCACCGACGAGGCCGTGCTTGCGGCGAATCCGGAAGCGATCGTGACGACGAGTGCCGGCGCGACACGTTCGGACGCACCGCTGCCGAGCCTTGCGCGCTGGCGTGCATGGCCCGCGCTGACGGCCGTGGCGCGCAACAACCTGTTCGCGATCGACGGCGATCTGCTGACCCGGCCATCGCCGCGGATCGCGCAAGGCGCGGCCGCGCTGTGCGAGGATCTCGACGCCGCGCGGGCGCGGCGGCCGGCGCGCTGATTTCGGGCTTCGATGCCCTTCCGCGCGTCAGGCGAGCAAGCGGTCGCCTAAGCGTCCCAGTGGACGACGTCCCATGTGCGGGCGGCATCCTCCGTCCGCAACCAGACGACGCCGCCCGTCGGCACCGGTCGCGACAACAGCGTATCGAGCGGCACGCGCAACGCATGCGACGCGAATGCGCGAATCACGCCTGCGTGCGTGAGCGCCCATAGCGGCGCGTCGGTCCGCGCGACCGCGTCCGCGATCCGCGCGACGCGCGCGGCGAACCGTGCGACGCTTTCGCCGCCATGCGCGCACGCATGCATCAGGTCGGCCGCCCACGCATCGAGCGCCGCGCGGTCGATATCGTCCCAGCGCCGCAGCTCCCACGCGCCGAAGTCCATTTCCTGCCAGCCCGCGTCACGCCGCAGCGGCACGTCGAACGCCTGCGCGAGCCGCTCGGCGACCGACGCGCAACGCGTCAGCGGGCTCGTCCAGACCTGCCCGGGCAACGGCGCCCCGAGCGCCGCCAGACGCTCACACACGGCCCGCGCCCCCGCCTCGGCCGATGCGGCGAGCGGCACGTCGCTGCATCCGTAGCAAACGCCCGGTTCGACATCGACGGCCGGATGGCGAATCAGGACGAGATCCATCCGAGCACCACGAGATAGATCGCCAGTTCGCTCAACTGCTGCGCGAAGCCGAGGCAGTCGCCCGTATACCCGCCGATCCGCTTCACGAAATAGCGGGCCGCCCATGCGCGCACGAGCGCGAGCGCGACGAGCGCCGCGAGGCCCGCGCGCCAGTCCGGCCAGAACAGCCACGGCAGCCCGAATGCGGCCGCGATCCAGGCCGCGCGTGCGCCCATGCGTTGCGCGACCGGCTTCGCCTTGCCTTCCGGCCGGACATAGTCGAGCGACATCAGCAGGCTCACGGCCGCCGCGCGGCTCGCCGCATGCGCGGCGATCATCGTCCACGCGGCGCGCAGCGGCGGCATGGCCGCGAGCGCCTGCCATTTCAGGCCGAGCGCGATCACGAGCGCGACCGCGCCGAACGTGCCGATTCGCGAATCGTGCATGATGCGCAGCACGTCGTCTCGCGCGTAGCCGCCGCCGAACGCATCGCAGCTGTCGGCCAGGCCATCCTCGTGGAACGCGCCGGTCGCGAGCAGCGTCGCGGCCATCGACACGCCGACCGCGATCGACGCGGGCAACACGCGCAGTGCCGCGAGATAGACGAGCGCGCCCCACGCGCCGACGCACGCGCCGACCAGCGGGAAGTAACGTGCGGCCTGGTCGAGATCGCCGGCGGCGTAGCCGATCGCGCGCGGCACCGGCACGCGCGTGAAATAGCCGAGCGCGACGAAGAAATAGCGCAGTTCGGCGCGTACACCGTTCGCGCGCTCAGGCGTCACGATTGTCGACGCCCGCGGATTCGAAGCTCGCCATCTCGGTAAGGAACGCGACCGCCGCGCGCACCAGCGGCAGCGCAAGCGCGGCGCCCGTGCCTTCGCCGAGACGCAGGTCGAGCGCGAGCAGCGGCTTCGCGCCGAAATGCTCGAGCATGCGCCGGTGCCCGGCCTCGTGCGACGCGTGCGAGAACACGCAGTAGTCGCGCACGCCGGGCGCGATGCGCTCGGCGACCAACAGCGCGGCCGTGGCGATGAAGCCGTCGACGAGGATCGTCATCCGCTCGCTCGCGGCCGCGAGATACGCGCCCGTCATCATCGCGATCTCGAAACCGCCGAACGTCGCGAGCACGTCGAGCGGCGCGATCGCATGCGAATGCCGGACGAGCGCGCGGCCGAGCACCGCGCGCTTGTGCGCGAGCCCCTGGTCGTCGAGGCCCGTGCCGCGCCCGACGCACGCGTCGATCGGCACGTCGAGCAGCCGGCTCATCAGGCACGCGGCCGACGACGTGTTCGCGATCCCCATTTCGCCGAAGCCGATCACGTTCGTGCCGAGCGAGGCGTGCAGGCGCACGCGCGCCGCACCGGCGGCGAGCGCCGTCCGCGCCTCGTCGGGCGTCATCGCCGGTTCGGCCGCGAAGTTGCGCGTGCCGCGCGCGACCGGCAGCGACACGAGCCGGTCGGACACCGGCAGCGGCGACGCGACGCCCGCATCGACGATCTCGAGCACGCTCTGCGCGACACCCGAGAACGCATTGATCGCCGCGCCGCCGGCCAGGAAGTTGGCGACCATCTGCGCGGTGACCGCCTGCGGATACGGGCTCACGCCCTCGGCCGCGATCCCGTGGTCGCCCGCGAACACGATCGTCACCGGACGCTGTACGTGCGGCGTCTCGGTGCGCTGGATCAGGCCGACCTGCAGCGCGAGCGCCTCGAGCTGGCCGAGACTGCCGGGCGGCTTGGTCTTGTGATCGATCACATGCTGCAGGCGCTTGCGCAGCGTCTCGTCGAGCGGCGCGATCGCGGGCGGGAAGTCGGTCGGATTCGTCATCGGAAGGTTGCCTCGTTGGCGCGGCCGGTGCCGCGCATCGAAAGAAGGAAGTTCATCGTCGCTCGGGCCACGCGGGCAGCAGCGCGTCGCGGCCGTTCTCGCGGATCAGCACGAGCGGATAGCCGAACGCGTCGCTCGCACGCGCCGGCGTCAGCACGTCGTGCACGGGGCCCGCCCACGCATGGCCGCGGCCGTCGAGCAACAGCGCATGCGTCGCGTAACGCCGCGCGAGATTCAGGTCGTGGCACGAAAACAGCACCGTGCGCGGACCCGCGTCGAGCCATGCGCTCAGCGCGGTCAGGCCATCGATCTGATGATGCAGGTCAAGGTGCGCGAGCGGTTCGTCGAGCAGCATCAGCGGCGCGTCCTGGCACAGCGTCGCGGCCAGCGCGACGCGCTGTCGCTCGCCGCCCGACAGCGACAGCACGTCGCGCGACGCGAGTGCGGTCAGCCCGAACGTCGCGAGCGCGTCGCGCGCGGCCGCGCGGTCGCCGTCGCGCTCCCAGCCCCAGCCGCCGAGATACGGAAAGCGGTTGAGCAGCACCGTGTCGAATACCGTCGCGCTGAACGCGTCGTGCAATTGCTGCGGCATCAGTGCGCGGCGCCGTGCGAGCTGTTCGGGCGGCCATGCGGCGAGCGGCCGGCCGTCGATCTCGACGTGGCCGCCGGCCGGTCGCTGCAGGCCCGCGAGCGTCGCGAGCAGCGTCGTCTTGCCCGCGCCGTTCGGCCCCGCGACACACCAGATCTCGCCGGGACGGAACGCCTGCGTGAAGCCGTCGAGCAGCGTCCGTTCGCCGGCCGTCAGCGTGAGATCGATCGCCGCATAGGTCATTTCGCCGGCAGTGCGCGGTGCGGCGTGCGTCATCGCATCGGTCTCCTCAGCAACATCCACAGGAACACCGGCACGCCGATCAACGCGGTCATCACGCCGACCGGCAATTGCGCGGGCGCGATCGCGGTGCGCGCGAGCAGGTCGGCGGCCATCACGCCGCCGCCGCCCGCGAGCATTGCGGCCGGCAGCAGCATGCGCTGGTCGTTGCCGAATGCGAGCCGCAGCGCGTGCGGCACGACGAGGCCGACGAAACCGATCGTGCCAGCCGTCGTCACCGCGGCCGCGGCGGCCAGCGACGCGACGAGGTAGATCCGCACGCGAACGCGCGCGACCGGCACGCCGAGCGCGAGTGCGGTCGCGTCGCCGCGCAGCAGCACGTTGAGCTGCGGCGCGGCCGGCAGCGCGACGCATGCCGCCACCAGCAGCGCCCCCCATGCGAACCACGGCGCCGTCACGCCGTTCAGGTCGCCCGTCAGCCAGAAGATGATGCCGCGCAGTCGCGCATCGGGCGCGAGCGACAGCAGCAGCGTGACGAGCGCGCCCCACCCGGCCGCGATCACGACACCCGTGAGGAGCAGCCGCGGCGACGCGTCGCGCGAGTCGCCGCGCCACAGCTCGCGGCGAGCAAGGCCGAGCACGAGCGCGACCGACACGAGCGCGCCGGCGAATGCGGATGCATCGACGAGCCACCACGCGCCGCCCGCGATCATCGCGACGAGCGCGAAGCCGGCCGCGCCGCCGGACACGCCGAGCACATACGGCTCCGCGAGCGGATTGCGCAACAGCACCTGGAGCAGTGCACCGGCCAGCGCAAGCAACGCGCCGCACGCGAACCCCGCGAGCGCACGCGGCAGCCGCAGCGTGCGCACGATGTCGGCGAACAATGCGTCGCCGCCGTGCGGCACGAGCGACGCGAGCGCCTGCCACGGCGACATCGGCACGCTGCCGATCGACAGCGATGCGACGAACAGCAACGCGACCACGGCCGCGAGCGCGGCCCAGATCGCGGCGGCACGCGCGGCGCTCATGCGCCGCGCGGCGTCGCGCACGACGCACGACGCTTCCGCTGACCGTCGTTGTCCGCCGGGCGCGGCACCGGTGTCGCGCTTCGGCGTGTGGCAGGTATACGCAAGCTCGTCATCCTCGTCGAACAGGTTGTTGATGCATGCACGGGCGAACCGCGACCCGGTGATGTCGTCGCGCGCACGGTGCGGATGCCGTGCCCGTGTGCGGCAAAGCCAGCGATGCGCGGCCGATGGCGCACAATAGCGCGCGCCACGAACGGCACCCCGATTCCCGCGATTCGCCGATCGCATCCCGCAAGCGATCGGCAGGCCGAACGTCGGTCGCACCGGCGTGACACGACCACGACCCATCGAGCCGCACCTGCGTGCGGCCGACATTCTGCGCAATATAGTGGAAGCCGCCGCATCGGGTCGATCGGCATCGCGCTTGCGTCGCCGTCAGGCGTGATCGGCGCGGTGATCGCGACTTCCGGCGGCAGCGGTGCATCGGCGCGCGGCGCGACCGGTCCCGGCGCCGCAACGACCTGCGTCGTCGATCCGGGCGAACCAGCCGCCGCCGCGACGCGCACGACGGCGGGATGCGGCACGCCGCGGCGTGCGCCGGAGGCCGTGCGGACGATTGGGGTCAGCATCGAAGACAAGTCCCGTGAAGCACTGCGCGCCCCGCTTCCCCGCAGGCCGCGCGTCATGAAGCCGTGCAGGCTCCTCGCCTCGGCCGGTATCCGGGCTGGCGGCGTACCGGCTCGCCTTCCCGCGCGGATCACGCGCAGTGGCCCGCGTCCGCGTGCGACCTGCACGCGAAACGCGCCCGAGCCGGCCTGCGTCGTCCGACGCGGCCGCTTACCGTTGCGGGGGCAGCGCAGGTTGGCGATCTCCATGCGGAGCGCGCGCCCTGCTTCCCGTTTAACCGCGCGACGCACGCGCGAGCACCGAGGCGGCGCCAGTTTAGGAGCGGGTCGCGCGAGCGTCAAGAAAGCGGCCGAACGTATGCCGGGAGCGCGCGGCGAACGCGCCGCAGGCGTGTATTCGCGGCAAGAAGCCGGGGTGTTACGACTGGAAACGTTACAGATGTCGGAATGCGCGTTATTCCGCGCTAAAATGCTGGGTCTTTAGAGGACGCAGCAAATGCTCAACGAACTCGAAACCTTATCTCAAAATATTGGCCGTCTGATCTCGCTGAACAAGCGCTATCACTCGGAACGGCTCGCGCTCGAGGAGCAAGTCGCGCAAATGCGCGCGGAAGCGGACACGGTCCGCGCGGAACTCGCGCAACTGCGCGACGAACGCAATGCGCTCGCGGCCGAGCGCGACACGCTGTCGGCAAAGATCGACGACGCCCAGGTCAAACTGAACGCGATTCTCGAAAAACTGCCGCGTACGAAGAGCGCGGAGCAAGCCGACAACCAGCTCGACCTGCTGGATGCGCAGGCGCGCACGGATGGCGACGACGCGGCCAGCCACGGAGAACATGCATGAGCACCAAGCAGATCGAAGTCTCGATTCTCGGTCAGCCCTATCGGCTCGCCTGTTCGGCCGAGACCGAAGCGGCGCTGCTCGAGGCCGTCGCACGCGTCGACGCCGAAATGTCGAAGATCCGCGCGAACAGTTCGGTGCGCGGCACCGACCGTATCGCGGTGATGGCGGCCCTGTCGCTCGCATCCGAATTGCTGCGACTGCAAACGAGCGTGCGTCACGGTGAAGCATTTCCGGCGGAAGAAATCCGTCGTACAATGCACCAGATGAACGAACAGCTCGGCGCGGTGCTCGCACAGCACGAGACGCAGTAACGTTTGATCGATGCGTCGATTCCCCTTGATCTCGGCGATCAACGGTGGTCAAATTGGCGCAACGAAACACAGTTCAGTCAGCTTCCCTGCCTGGTTCGCCAAGGTCATATATTCCTTGAACCAATGCCATGTGCACGGTTGCGGAAATTTGTAGCACGGGCGCGCGCGTCACTCTGTCTGATGTACCCGAAGTGCTGCTAACTGCGACCAATTCTGAACCTCAGGTTCAGGATGCCGGCCTAGCGGCCAAGGCGGGGGCCTATCCAACGGCATCGGGGACCCCGATGCCGTTTCCTTTTTCAGGGTCTGTTTGCATGCGAAGCGCGCATGCAAACAGACCTTCATGCCCTTTCTGCGTCGATTACGATCCATGCAATACTGGCTCATGAAGTCCGAACCGGACGAAGCAAGCATTGACGATCTCGCGCACGCGCCGCAGCACTCGCTGCCGTGGACCGGTGTGCGCAATTATCAGGCGCGCAATTTCATGCGCGACACGATGAAGATCGGCGACGGCGTGCTGTTCTATCACTCGAGCTGCCCCGAGCCGGGCATCGCGGGCCTCGCCGAAGTCTCGTCGACGCCCTACCCCGACCCCACCCAGTTCGATCCGAAAAGCCCGTATTACGATCCGAAGTCGACGCAGGAATCACCGCGCTGGCTGCTCGTCGACGTGCGCTTCGTGAAGAAGTCGCCGCTCGTGCCGCTCGCCGCGCTGCGCGAGCATGACGAACTCGCCGACATGCGCGTGCTCGCGCGCGGCAACCGGCTGTCGATCACACCCGTCACGCGCGCCGAGTGGCGCTTCATCACCGAAAAGCTGATGAAGTAGGCGCACACAGTCGGCGCACGCGTCAGTCCAAGCAACAGACACACGCCAAAGGTCAAATCCGGTCAATACGCGCCGCCGCCACGGAACTCGCGGCGCGTTCGTGCAGCCTAAGCAACCGCTGTCGCCCGATCGGGACGACAGCCGTTTTTTCGTCGCGCGGTACGCCCGCGTCGCGCACGCGTGATCCGCATGCGCGCCCTCGCACAAGGAGTCCAACAATGACCAAGAAATCCGCACTCGCGCTGTCGCTCGCCCTCGCCGCCGCCATCCCCGTCGCGCTGACGCTTGCGTCGCCGGCCGCGCACGCGCAAACCGCGAACCCGCACTTTCCGGAACCGGCGGGCGTGCTGTCGCTGTCGTCGCAGGCCAGCGCCGACGTGCCGCAAGACATCATCCACATCACGCTGTTCTACGAACAGCAGGCGAAGGACCCGGGCAGCCTGACGTCCGCGCTCAACCAGCGCGCCGACGCGGCGCTCGCGCAGGCGAAGGGCGTATCGGGCGTCACCGCGCACACTGGCGCGTTCTCCGTGTATCCGAGCACCGATCGCGACGGCAAGATCTCCGCATGGCGCGGCCGTACGGAAGTCGTGCTCGAATCGCGCGATTTCGCGGCGGCGTCGAAGCTCGCGGGCCAGTTGTCGAACCAGATGCAGATCGCGAACGTCGAGTTCTCGCTGTCGCCCGAAGCGCAACGCGCGGCCGAGCAGAAGCTCACGACCGAAGCGATCAAGTCGTTCCGCGCGCGCGCGGACGAAGCCGCGAAGGCCTTCGGCTACAACAGCTACTCGATCCGCGACGTGAACGTCGGCGGCAGCCGCAACGTGCAGCCGTACCCGCGCATGATGGCGATGGCCGCGGCACCGATGGACAGCGCGAAGATGAGCGCGCCGATCGCGGTCGAAGGCGGCAAGGCGACCGTGTCGGTCACGGTCAACGGCTCGGTGCAGATGAAGTAACGCACGTCGCGCAACGCGCGGCAGATGTGAAAACGCCGGCCTTCGGGCCGGCGTTTTTCATTCGGGATCCTGCGATCGATGCGCACGCCGATCGTGCGCATCCGCATCGCATCACGCGTCATGCGTCACACAGCTCGCGCATGACGCATGCAACATCAAGCCGCCACGCTCGCCGCGCGGCGACGATACGCCCACACCAGCAGCGCGATGCCCGCGAGAATCATCGGCAACGACAGCCACTGCCCCATCGACAGACCGAGGGCGAGCAGGCCGAGGAAGTCGTCCGGTTCGCGCGCGAATTCGACCGTGAAGCGCGCGAGCCCGTAGCCGATCAGGAACAGCGCGGATATCGCGCCCATCGGCCGCGGCTTGCGCGAGAAGAAGAACAGCACGAAGAACAGCGCAATGCCTTCGAGCGCGATCTCGTAGAGCTGCGAAGGATGGCGCGGCAGCATCTGGTACTGCATGAACACGTCGGCAAGGTGCCACTGCTCGACGAGCGCCGGATGCTTCGGCAGCCATGCCGCGTCGTCGCGCATCGCGCCCGGGAACAACATCGCCCACGGCGCGTTCGGATCGGTCACGCGGCCCCACAGCTCGCCGTTGATGAAGTTGCCGAGCCGCCCCGCCGCGAGCCCCGTCGGCACCATCGGCGCGACGAAATCGGTGACCTGCAGCCAGTGGCGCTTGCGCTGCCACGCGAACAGCGCCATCGCGAGCGTCACGCCGAGGAAGCCGCCGTGGAACGACATCCCGCCTTCCCACACCTTGAACACGTCGAGCGGATGCGAGAAGTAGAAGTCGGCCTTGTAAAACAGCACGTAGCCGAGCCGGCCGCCGAGCACGGTGCCGAGCACGCCGTAGAACATCATGTCGTCGATGTCCTTGGCGGTCCAGCCCTGCGCCGCGACGTGCGGCAGCTTCAGGCGGATCCGGCCGACGACGATCGCCGCGATGAAGCCGACGAGATACATGAGGCCGTACCAGCGCACGGCCAGCGGCCCGAGATGGATCGCTACGGGGTCGAAATTCGGGTGAATGATCATGGGTTAGCGATGAAGTTTTCGAATGCGGTACGGCGCGCCCACCGGCGCCGCACCGCGCATTGGACGGCGCCGGCGCGCCATCGTTCGCATCATGCGGCGAGACCGTGCGCGCGCACGACGTCGATGAAGCCGGCGAGCACGGGGCTGACATCGCCCGTGCGCCACACGAGGCCCGTCTCGACGACCGGCGCGTCGCCGGCGAGCGGCCGGTAGACCACGCCGGTGCGCCGCAGGTTACGCAACGACTGCGGCACCAGTGCGACGCCCATGCCGGCCGACACGAGGCTGACGATCGTCTGCATCTGGATCGCCTCCTGGCCGATGCGCGGGGTTTCCCCCGCCGCGCCGTAGCAGCCCGTAATGATGTCATAAAAGCCGGGCGCCAAACGACGCGGGAAGATGACGAGCGGCAGCGCGGCCAGCTCGGCCAGATGCACGGGTTCGTCTTCGGGCACGCCGGGCGCCGCGGCCGCCGGCATCGCGACCACCAGCGGCTCGCGCACGACCGGCAGGTACGACAGCCCGGCCGCGTGGCGCGGCGGCACCGGCGGAATCACGAGCCCCGCGTCGATGCGGCCCGCGACGAGTTCGTCGATCTGCACGTCGCTCGTCGCCTCCGCGAGTTGCAGCCGCACCTGAGGATAGCGTGCGCCGAACGCGCGCAGCAGCGACGGCAACAGCCCGTAATCGGCGGTCGACACGAACGCAAGCGACAGCGAGCCGGCTTCGCCGCGCGCGAGACGCCGCGCGAGCGGCGGCAGCGCGTCGGCCGACGCGAGCAGCCGGCGGACGTCGGGCAGCAGCGCCGCACCGACCGCCGTCAGCGCGACCGAGCGCTTGGTACGCGCGAACAGCGCGACGCCGAGCGCGTCCTCCAGCGCCCGAATCGCTTGCGACAGCGGCGGCTGCGTCATCGACAGGCGCTCGGCCGCACGGCCGAAATGGCGCTCGTCGGCAACGGTCACGAAATAGCGCCACTGGCGCAGATCGGGCGTCGGGTCAGCCATATTTCACTCATTCGCAAAACGACTTAATAAGCGACAAATAATATATTGGACATCCCAAACCGGAAACTCCATTCTTGATTGATCCGAACCGGCGCGCCGTTCGCGGGCGTCGCCAATACAACGATGGAGTCCCCCATGCCGTACAACCGTCGCTCGAAGCACATCACGCAAGGCGTGGCCCGTTCGCCGAACCGCTCGATGTATTACGCCCTCGGCTACCGGAAGGACGATTTCGACAAGCCGATGATCGGCATCGCGAACGGCCACTCGACGATCACGCCGTGCAACTCGGGCCTGCAGCGGCTGTCGGACGCGGCCGTCGCGGCGGTGAAGGCGGCCGATGCGAACCCGCAGATCTTCGGCACGCCGACGATCTCGGACCGCATGTCGATGGGCACCGAGGGCATGAAGTACTCGCTCGTGTCGCGCGAAGTGATCGCCGACTGCATCGAGACCTGCGTGCAGGGCCAGTGGATGGACGGCGTGGTGGTGGTCGGCGGCTGCGACAAGAACATGCCCGGCGGGATGATCGCGCTCGCGCGCCTGAACGTGCCGGGCATCTACGTGTACGGCGGCACGATCCGCCCCGGCCACTGGAAGGGCCGCGACCTGACGATCGTGTCGTCGTTCGAGGCGGTCGGCGAGTTCACCGCCGGCCGGATGTCGCAGGAAGATTTCGAAGGAGTCGAGCAGAACGCGTGCCCGACGTCGGGGTCGTGCGGCGGGATGTACACCGCGAACACGATGAGCTCGTCGTTCGAGGCGCTCGGCATGTCGCTGATGTACTCGTCGACGATGGCGAACCCCGATCAGGAGAAGGTCGACTCGGCCGCCGAATCGGCGCGCGTGCTGGTCGAGGCCGTGAAGCGCGACCTGAAGCCGCGCGACATCATCACGAAGGCGTCGATCGAGAACGCGGTGTCGCTGATCATGGCGACCGGCGGCTCGACCAACGCGGTGCTGCACTATCTCGCGATTGCGCATGCGGCCGAGGTCGACTGGACGATCGACGACTTCGAGCGCATCCGCAAGCGCGTGCCGGTGATCTGCGACCTGAAGCCGTCGGGCCAGTACGTCGCGACCGACCTGCACCAGGCCGGCGGCATCCCGCAGGTGCTGCGGATCCTGCTCGATGCGGGGCTGCTGCACGGCGACTGCATCACGATCACCGGCCGCACGATCGCCGAGGAGCTGAAGGATGTGCCGGGCGTGCCGGGCGCGGACCAGAAGGTGATCTTCCCGATCGATCGCGCGCTGTACAAGGAAGGGCATCTCGCGATCCTGAAGGGCAACCTCGCGGAAGACGGCGCGGTCGCGAAGATCACCGGCCTGAAGAACCCGGTGATCACGGGCCCGGCGCGCGTGTTCGACGACGAGCAAAGCGCGATGGACGCGATCCTCGGCGACCGGATCCGCGCGGGCGACGTGCTGGTGCTGCGCTATCTCGGCCCGCAAGGCGGCCCCGGCATGCCGGAAATGCTCGCGCCGACGTCGGCGATCATCGGCAAGGGGCTCGGCGAATCGGTCGGCTTCATCACCGACGGCCGCTTCTCGGGCGGCACCTGGGGGATGGTGGTCGGGCACGTCGCGCCCGAGGCCTTCGTCGGCGGCACGATCGCGCTCGTGCAGGAAGGCGACTCGATCACGATCGATGCGCACCGGCTGGTGCTGCAGCTGAACGTCGACGACGCCGAGCTCGCGCGCCGACGCGCCGCGTGGAAGCAACCGGCGCCGCGCTACACGCGCGGCGTGCTCGCCAAGTACGCGGCCCTCGCGCGCCCGGCGAACAAGGGTGCCGTGACCGGCTGATGCGGCACGCAGGTCATGCGACCCCTTTTCGGACGGCCACCGGGGAAATGCGCAAAACGCGCTTTCCCTTTGCTTTTATAATGCGCGGACCGTGAAGCCGGCCGTTCCCGCCGGCGGAGAACCGCATGAAACAGACGATATCGCGTGCGCTGCTCGTGGCGCTGCTGACCGGCAGAGCGGCGGCGGCACACGCCGACCAGGCCGGCGACGGACTCGTGCTCGCGCAGCGCAAGAACTGCATGGCCTGCCATGCGGTCGGCAAGCCGCTGATGGGCCCGTCGTTCCACGACATCGCCGGCAAGTACACCGCACGTGCCGACGCCGTCGATTACCTCGCGCAATCGATCGTGAAGGGCAGCGTCGGGGTGTGGGGCGGCGTGCCGATGCCCGCCAATACGCAGTTGACGAGCGGCGAAGCACACACGCTCGCGCAATGGGTGCTGTCGCTGCGCTGAACCGGATGACCGGGCGGCGTGCACGCGCGCCGCGCTTTGCGCCCGGCACGGCGCCATGCTTCTCGTTGCGACAGGAGCCGCGCCCGCGGCACCCGCGCACGAAACGCGCCGTGCGCTCAGCCTGAACGTCCGGTTTGGCGGCGAGCGATCTCTTCGTCGACCGCGTCGCGAACCCATTCCATCACTTCGGTTTCGAGCGCCAGCGCCACTTCGCGCGTGATCTGGCCGACCAGCCAGGCCGTATGGTCGTGCAGCGCGTCGCGGCAGCGTGCCTCGATGGCCTCGCGCCCTTCCCCGGTCAGATAATTCGTCAGCCGATTACGTAGACGCTCGGCGATATGTTGCGCGTCCTCCGGCGTCAGCGCGGCAGCCGCATGCGACTCCGGGTGCACTGCGCGAACCAGATGATCGGTGGCCAGTTCGTCGGCAGCCGTTGCGACCGCGTGAGACGGCATCGCTTCGCCGGCGTCGCGCGGCGTCGCGGCGACACCGGCCTGCTGGCCTTCGTCGTCGGCCAGCGCGGAGCGCAACGGCGCCTGTGCCGCAGCCGACTCCTCGGCGACGACGTGCCCGGCGGCACCGGGTTGCGCCGGTGCATCGCTGTCGCCCGGCAGTTCGACGGCCGGGACATCCGGCGTCGGCACCGGCTCGATCACCACGAATTCGGGGTCGATTCCCGCGTGTTCCGGCACGGCGGCATCGTCGCGCGGCGGCGCATCGGTCGCGGACGAACGCGCCGGCATCGGCTTGCCCGGCACCAGCACGTCGGTCAGCGTCGGGATCGAAGAGGATTCGGCTTGTGTCACGGGGACGCTCCGTCGACGGTTTCGGCTAGCTGCCTTGCTTGTAGTTGTTCAGCGCGTATCCGCGATCGCGGTAGAAGCGATAGCGGTCGCGGCCCGCGGCCAGCTCGTCCGGCGCATTGCCGACCACCTCTAGCAGGCGCTCGAAGCGGGCGAACTGCGCGGGCACGGCCGCGCCGAGGTTCAGCAGCACGTGGTGATGCGGCGCCTGGTCGAGATCAGCGGTCAGCACGATCGGCGTGCCGGCCGCGTGCGCGCTGTCGACGCCGCAGTGCGGAATGAAATCGAGCGGCGAGAACGTCCAGAGCCGCTCGTCGAGCGCGCGCAGGCGCGCCGGTTCCGCGAGCACGACGACCGGCTGCCCGGCCAGGTAGGCCTTGCGCAGCAGCCGGCATGCGTACGCGAGCGAATCGCCGACGTTCGAATGGAAATCGATTCGCGTCATTGCCCGCGCACCCGCATCGTCGTGAGACCCGCCATCACTGGCCGGCGCGGTCGATCAGGAACTGCGCGAGCAGCGGCACCGGACGGCCGGTCGCGCCCTTCGCCGCGCCGCCCTTCCACGCCGTGCCGGCGATGTCCAGGTGCGCCCACGGATAGCTGTCGGTGAAGCGCGACAGGAAGCACGCCGCCGTCACGGCGCCGGCCGGACGTCCGCCGATGTTCGCGATGTCCGCGAAATTCGACTTCAGCTGTTCCTGGTATTCGTCGTCGAGCGGCATGCGCCACGCCGGATCGTTCGCTTCGCGCGAGGCGTCGAGCAGCTCGCCCGCGAGCGCATCGTCCTTCGAGAACAAGCCGCTGTTGTGGCCGCCGAGCGCGATCACGCAAGCGCCCGTCAGCGTCGCCACGTCGATCACGGCCGCCGGCTTGAAGCGTTCCGCATAAGTGAGCGCGTCGCACAGGATCAGGCGGCCCTCGGCGTCGGTGTTGAGCACCTCGATCGTCAGCCCCTTCATGCTGGTGACGATGTCGCCCGGCTTCGTCGCATTGCCGCCCGGCATGTTCTCGCAGGTCGGCACGATCGCGACGACGTTGATCTTCAGGCCCATTTCGGCGACCGCACGCATCGTGCCGAGCACCGAGCCCGCGCCGCACATGTCGTACTTCATCTCGTCCATGCCCTCGCCCGGCTTCAGCGAGATGCCGCCCGTGTCGAACGTGATGCCCTTGCCGACCAGCACGACCGGCGCGGCCTTCGCGGCGGCGCCCTGGTAATGCAGCACGATGAACTGCGGCGGCTCGACCGACGCGCGCGCGACCGACAGGAACGAGCCCATCTTGAGCGCCTGGATCTGCTTCAGGCCGAGCACCTCGACCTTCAGACCCCAATCCTTCGCGATCTTCTTCGCGGTGTTGCCGAGATAGGTCGGCGTGCACACGTTGCCGGGCAGGTTGCCTAGGTCGCGCGTGAGGTCCATCCCGTTCGCCAGCGCGACGGCCTGCTTGGCCGCCAGCTTCGCCGCCTTTTCATCGGCCGGATCGACGCTGAACACGACGCGCTTGAGCGTATGCGACGCCGGTTCCGGCTTGCTCTTCATCTGCGTGAAGCGGTAGGTCTCGTTGCGCAGCGCGAGAATCGCCGCACGCACGCCCCAGTCGGAGCCGCGCTCGTCGACCGGCAGTTGAGCGAGCGAGAACGTGACCTGGACGACCTTGGTCGCCAGCAGCGCGCGCCATGCGGCCGTCGCCGCGTCGTTGTAGGCTTTCTGATTGAAAGCATCCTGCTTGCCGAGGCCGACGAGCAGCACGCGCGACGCACCGATGCCCGAAACCTCGTGCAGGAACAGCGTCTTGCCGCGCTTGCCGTCCATGTCGCCGGCCTTCACCACGCGCGAGATCAGCCCCTTGGTGGCCGTGTCGATGTCGAGCGCCGCGCCCGAGAGAGTCTGCGCTTCGAAGATGCCGAGCACGATGCAGTCGGACTTCCCGGTCAGGAACCCCTTGGCCTCGCCTTTGCTCCAATCACAGCCTTTTATGCTAAAGTCCATCGCGCTTGTCCTCGGATAAAATCTGGGCTAAGGATGAAAGCCGCAATTATCCGCTATTTTTCCCGTGGCGGCGCGAGCGCTCCACCACGCGTGCGCAGCCTCCCGCCCTCTTCTCATCAAGAATGATCTTCGAACGCTCCCTCCAGCGCGAGCTTGCGTATACGGCTGGCGCCGTGTTCATGGTGCTGCTCACGATCATGCTCACGACGATGATGATCCGCATCGTCGGCTATGCCGCGTCCGGCGAAATCGATCCGCGCGACGTGCTCGTGCTGATCGGCCTGACCGTGATCGGCTATCTCGCCGTGATGCTCGTCGTCACGCTGTTCGTGTCGATCCTGTTCGTGCTGACCCGGTGGTACCGGGATTCCGAAATGGTCGTCTGGCTCGCGTCGGGCGTCAGCCTCACGCGCCTGATCAAGCCGATCGGCGTGTTCGCCACGCCGATCGTCCTGCTGATCGCGTTCTTCGCGTTCGTCGGCTGGCCGTGGTCGAACCAGCAGAGCAAGATGATCAAGGCGCGCTTCCAGCAGCGCGACGAAATCTCGCTGCTCGCGCCCGGCCAGTTCCGCGAATCGGCGTCGAACCATCGCGTGTTCTTCATCGAGAAGATGTCGCCGGACCAGAGCAAGGTGCAGAACGTGTTCGTCACGTCGACCGAGAACGGCAAGGTCAACGTCGTGGTCTCGCACACGGGCCACACGGAAACGAAGGACGGCGATCGCTTCGTCGTGCTGGAGGACGGCCGCCGCTACGACGGCACGCCCGGCCAGCCGAATTTCAAGATCATGGAGTTCCAGCGCTACGGCGTGAAGATCACGAGCACGCCGGTCACCAACGTGCAGACCACCAACAGCACGCCGACACCCGACCTGCTGCGCAACCCGACGCGCGACAACCTCGCGGAATTCGCGTGGCGCGCGGGGCTGCCGCTGATCGCCATCAACCTGATGGTGCTCGGCATTCCGCTGTCGTACCAGAACCCGCGCCGCAGCCGCACGATCAACCTCGTGATGGCCGTGCTGATCTACCTCACGTATTCGAACCTGCTGAACGTCGTGCAGGCGCAGATCGAACAGGGCAAGATGTCGTTCGGCGTCGGTCTCGTCGGCCTGCACCTGGTGGTCGCGGCGATCGTCGCGTTCATCTTCTGGTTGCGCGTGCGCAATCGTCCGCTGTTTACACGCGCGCTGTTCGGCCGCTCGGGAGCATGATCGATGCGGCTCTATGAAAAATACTTCGCGCGGCAGATCTACGTCACGTTCATCTTCATCCTGTTCGCGTTCTCGGGCCTGTTCTTCTTCTTCGACCTGATCAGCGAACTGAACTCGGTCGGGCACGGCAACTACAAGTTCGGCTACGCGGTGCTGCGCGTCGCGCTGCAGACCCCGTCGCGCTTCTACGAGATCATCCCGGTCGCCGCGCTGATCAGCGCGATCTACGTGTTCGCGCAGATGGCCGCGAACTCGGAATTCACGATCTTCCGCGTGTCGGGCCTCGCGACCAACCAGGCGCTGCGCTCGCTGCTGAAGATCGGCATCCCGCTCGTGATCATCACCTACCTGATCGGCGAATTCGTCGGCCCGTACGCCGACCAGCTGTCCGAACGCGTGCGCCTGCAGGCGCTCGGCGCGTCGGTGTCGTCGAACTTCCAGTCGGGCGTGTGGGTGAAGGACACGCTCGCGGCCCGCGAGAACGGCGAGCAGGTCACGCGCTTCGTCAACGTCGGCAGCCTGTCGCCCGATTCGACGATCAGCAACGTGCGCATCTACGAATTCGACTCGAAATTCCAGCTGCAGAACGTGCGGATCGCGCAGACGGGCCGCTACGAACCGCCCGGCCACTGGCTGCTCACGGGCGTGACGGAAACCGAACTGACGCCGATCAAGCCGATCAGCGGCGAACCGGCCGACGCGCTGAACCCCGTGTACCGGTCGCAGCAGGTGACGCTGCCCGAATACCGGCTGCGCTCGGACCTGACGCCGCAGATCCTGTCGGTGCTGCTCGTGTCGCCGGAACGGATGTCGCTCATCAACCTGTTCCGCTACATCCAGCACTTGCGCGAAAACCAGCAGGACACGCAGCGCTACGACATCGCGCTGTGGCGCAAGCTGCTCTACCCGTTCGCGGTGTTCGTGATGCTCGTGCTGTCGCTGCCGTTCGCGTACCTGCATACGCGTGCCGGCGTGGTCGGCGTGAAGGTGTTCGGCGGCATCATGCTCGGCATGAGCTTCCAGCTGCTCAACACGCTGTTCTCGCACATCGGTACGCTGAACACGTGGCCCGCGCCGCTGACCGCGGCGACACCGGGCCTGATCTATCTCGCGCTCGGCCTGTTCGCGCTCAAGTGGGTCGACCGGCACTGAGCGCCGTCACGACGGAGGCTTCGACATGAGTTCGCACGGCATCGTCCTGTTCGGCCACGGCGCACGCGATCCGCGCTGGGCCGAGCCGTTCGAGCGGCTCGCCGCGCGGCTGCGCGCGGCCGGCTCCCCTGCCCCGCACGTGTCGCTTGCGTTTCTCGAACTGATGACGCCGTCGCTCGATACGGCCGTTGCCGCGCAGGTCGCGGCCGGCTGCACGCGCATCACCGTGGTGCCCGTGTTCTTCGGCCAGGGCGGCCATGTGCGCCGCGACCTGCCGCAGCTCGTCGACGCGTGCCGCGCCGTGCATCCGGGCATCGAGATCCGCTGCGCGACGGCCGTCGGTGAAGACGACGGCGTGCTCGATGCGATCGCACGCTACTGCATCGACCAGGTCGGCCCCGACGCGTAAGCGAATCGGCGAGCCCAAACAAAAAAGCGCTGGCTTCGAAAGCCAGCGCTTTTTTTACGCCTGCGAACCACGCGCTCGACTCAAGCGGCGTCCTGCAGCGCATCGCCCTCTTTCACGCGCCGCACGCGTTCGGCGAACGCATCGCCGATCATCAGCAGGCTCGGCTCCGCCGGGTCGAGCCACGCCTGTGCGTCGCCCGCCGCCATCTGCGCAAGCGTGAGCGTCAGCGTACGTTCGCGCGCGGTGCTGCACGCCTCGACGATCGCGACCGGCGTCGCGGGCGCACGTCCCGCGTCGATCAGTTCGCGGGCGATGCCCGGCGCGCTGTCGCGGCCCATGTAGTAGACGATCGAATCGGCGCGCGCGGCCTCGCGAATCTCGTCGCTGCCCGGTGCGCGGCTGTGCGTCGCGAACGCGACGCTGCGCGACACGCCGCGCAACGTCAGCGAGCGCTTCAGCGTCGCCGCGCCGGCCAGCGCTGCCGTGATGCCCGGCACGACCTCGTAATCGATGCCGGCCGCCTCGAGCGCGCGCATTTCCTCTTCGGCGCGCCCGAACAGCATCGGATCGCCGCCCTTCAGGCGCACGACGCACGCATGCTCGCGCGCCGCGTCGACGATCTGCTTGTTGATGAAGTGCTGCGCGGTCGAACGCTGCCCGCAGCGCTTGCCGACCGCGATTTTCCGCGCGTTCGGCGCATAGTCGAGCATCGCCGGCTCGACGAGCGCGTCGTGCAGCACGACGTCGGCTTGCTCGAGCAGCCGCGCGCCACGCACCGTGATGAGGTCCGCCGCGCCCGGCCCTGCTCCGATCAGATACACCTTGCCCATGTTTGTCGCTTCGCTTGTCCTGCCCGTGAACGGCGACCGGCGCGCGCCGCCCGCACGGGCGGCGCGAAACGCCGGTTACGCCGAGAACGCCCGGATCATGCCGGCGGCGACCGTATGATGCGTCGCCTCGTCGATCAGCACGAACGCGCCCGTGCCCGGATGCGCGTCGTACGTGTCGCAGACGATCGGCTTCTGCAGCGTCAGCGCCACGCGGCCGATGTCGTTCATCTTCAGTTCCTGGCGGTCGGTCGCGTGCGACAGCGTATGCACGTCGAGCACTTCCTTGACCGCGCCGATCTTCGCGAACACCGTGCTCGTGGTCTGCTTCAGCAGGTATTTGCGCTGCGGCGACAGCGGCGTCTCGTCGAACCAGCACAGGTCCGCCTCGAGCTTCTTCGCCGGCGCGACCGTCTCGGCGGTCGTGACGAACATGTCGCCGCGCGACACGTCGACGTCCTGTTCGAGGCGAATCGTCACCGTCTGGCCCGCGAATGCATGCGCAACCGACGCGGTGCCGCCCGGCACCGGCGCGACGATCTCGGCGATCGTCGCGGTGCGATTCGACGGCAGCACGACGATCTCGTCGCCGACCTTCACCTCGCCCGATTCGATCCGGCCCATGTAGCCGCGGAAATCGTCGGCCGAGCTGCCGTCCTGGCGTGCGACCCACTGCACCGGGAAGCGCAGCGCGTCATGCGCCTGCGTCTCGACCGGCAGCGATTCGAGCACGTCGAGCAGCGGCTCGCCCGCGTACCACGGCATGCGCTCGCTTGCGCCGACGATGTTGTCGCCCTTCAGCGCCGACACCGGCACGAAACGCACGTCCTTCAGGCCGAGCTGCTTCGCGAGCGCGACGTACGCATCGCGGATCTCGTTGAAGCGCGCTTCGCTGTAGTCGACGAGGTCCATCTTGTTGATCGCGACGATCACGTGCTGCAGCGCGAGCAGCTTCACGATCGCGCTGTGGCGCTTCGTTTGCGGCAGCAGTTCCGCGACGCCGTTCTCGACCGTCACGCGCGTCGCGTCGACCAGGATGATCGCCGCATGCGCGGTCGATGCGCCCGTCACCATGTTGCGCGTGTACTGCTCGTGGCCCGGCGTGTCGGCGATGATGAACTTGCGCTTCGCGGTCGCGAAGTAGCGGTATGCGACGTCGATCGTGATGCCCTGCTCGCGCTCGGCTTCGAGCCCGTCCGTCAGCAGCGCGAGGTCGATCTCGTCGCCGACCGTGCGCTTGTTCTTCGCGCGCGACAGCGCGGACAGCTGGTCGGACAGCACAGCCTTGCTGTCGTACAGCAGGCGGCCGATCAGCGTGCTCTTGCCGTCGTCGACGCTGCCCGCGGTGATGAAGCGCAACACGCCGAGGTCTTCGGTGTTCTCGATGATGCTCATGATGTGAATGTCCTCGTGTGCTTCAGAAATAACCTTGCTTCTTGCGCTGTTCCATC
This sequence comes from Burkholderia sp. RF7-non_BP4, assembly GCF_001521935.1. Classification (NCBI taxonomy): domain Bacteria; kingdom Pseudomonadati; phylum Pseudomonadota; class Betaproteobacteria; order Burkholderiales; family Burkholderiaceae; genus Burkholderia; species Burkholderia sp. RF7-non_BP4. Next base: position 182,097 of record NZ_LOTA01000028.1, read on the forward strand.
GCGGCTTCGGATGCCTGGTCGTCCATCCGGGTCGCGCCGCGTTCGGTGATCTCGGTCACCGCCGTCTCGGCGATGATCTTCTCGACGTCGTCCGCGTCGCTCTCGACCGGGCACGTGCAGCTGATGTCGCCGACCGTGCGGAAGCGCACCTGCGCGAGTTCGCTCGTCTCGCCGTCACGCATCGGCGTGAGCGGCGTGACGGGCACGAGCAGACCATTGCGGCGCACGATCTCGCGCTGGTGCGCGTAGTAGATCGACGGCAGTTCGAGATTCTCGCGCGCGATGTACTGCCACACGTCGAGCTCGGTCCAGTTCGAGATCGGGAACACACGCAGGTGCTCGCCCTTGTGCAGGCGCGCGTTGAACAGGCTCCACAGTTCCGGGCGCTGCGCCTTCGGATCCCACTGGCCGAATTCGTCGCGGAACGAGAAGATCCGCTCCTTCGCGCGCGCCTTCTCTTCGTCGCGGCGCGCGCCGCCGATCAGCGCCGTGTAGCCGTGCTGTTCGATCGTCTCGAGCAGCGTGACGGCCTGCGCGGCGTTGCGCGAATCGGTTTCGCGGCGCAGCACGACCGTGCCGCGCTTGATCGAATCCTCGACGTGGCCGACCACCAGTTCGGCGCCGAGCTCTTGCGCACGGCGGTCGCGGAAGTCGATCACTTCCTCGTAGTTGTGGCCCGTATCGATGTGCACGAGCGGGAACGGCAGCGTCGTCTTGCGGTTCGCGCCGAGGCCGAACGCCTTCAGCGCGAGGTGCAGCACGACGACCGAGTCCTTGCCGCCCGAGAACAACAGCGCCGGCTTGCTGCATTCGGCAACGAGTTCGCGCAGGATGTGGATCGACTCGGCTTCGAGCCAGTCGAGGTGGCCCATGCGGTCGTCGGCGCCGGTGGGCGGGGCAAAGGCGGATTGCTCGAGCGTCGTGCTCATGATTTCAGTCCTTCTCTTCTGGGTTCGTGCCGCCCGCTGTCGCGGGCGGCGCAATATTCGGTTTCTTGTCGGCTTTCAGTGCGCGGCGCCGGCTTCGGCGTTCGCGGGAATCGGCGTGATCGTGATGTGCAGCCCGCATTCCTTCGTGTCGCGCGACTCCCACCACCAGCGGCCCGCCCGGCTGTCCTCGCCGGGGCGGATCGCGCGCGTACACGGCTCGCAGCCGATGCTCGGGTAGCCGCGCGCATGCAGCGGGTTGACCGGCACGTCGAACACCTTCAGGTACGCCCACACGTCCGCTTCCGTCCAGTCGGCGAGCGGGTTGTACTTCGCGATCCCGCGCGCTTCGTCCTGTTCTTCCTCGTGCAGTTCCGCACGCGTGACCGACTGCTCGCGGCGCTGGCCCGTGACCCACGCGCCGACGTCGGCCAGCGCGCGGTTCAGCGGCTCGACCTTGCGGATGTGGCAGCACGACTTGCGCAGCTCGACGCTTTCGTAGAACGCGTTCAGGCCGTGCTCGGCGACGTACTGGTCGACCGCGTCCTGGCGCGGGTGAAACTGCTCGATCTCGTAGCCGTAGCGCTCGCGCACGCGGTCGATCATGCCCAGCGTTTCCGCGTGCAGGCGGCCGGTGTTCAGCGAGAAGATGCCGATCGACACGCCCTTCGACAGGATCGCGTGCGTGAGCAGCATGTCTTCCGCGGCGAGGCTGCTCGCGAACTTCACCTTCTCGTGGCGCGCGCCGATCTGCGCGAGCAGCGCGTCGAGGCGCTCGACCTTCGCGGCGAGTTCCGGCGTCAGTGCGATCGCGGTGCTCATGCGCTCACCTTGGCGTCGGCCGCGGCATCGCGGCGGCGGAACAGCGGCGCCGGCTCGTCGAACGCGCCCTGGTAACGCTGCGTGAATTCGCCGAACGCGTTCAGCGCGTCGCGGATGTCCTTGTCGGCACGCACCGCGAACGCGTCGAAGCCGCAACGCGACATGTACAGCAACTGGTCGCGCAGCACGTCGCCGATCGCGCGCAGCTCGCCGGTCCAGCCGTGGCGCTCGCGCAGAAGGCGCGCGATGCTGTAGCCGCGGCCGTCCGCGAAGCGCGGGAAATCGACGGCGATCAGCGAGATCGCACCGAAGTCGGCCACGAGATCGGCCGGCTCGCTGTCCGGCGCGAGCCACACGCCGAGTTCGTCCTTCGTCTTCGCGGCGACGAGCGCCGCGCGCTCGGCCTGCCACAGGGCGAACGGCACCAGCACCTTGCCGGCCGGCAACGCGTCGACCGCGGGCAGCGCACCGTCTTCCGCCGCGCGCACGACCTGCCATGCGTCGTCGATCACTGCGCGGTTCTTGATAATCGAAGCCATCTGCAAATTCCTTCTACCCGGTTGGTTACGCGTTCACTGCCTGGCGCGCCGCATACACGCGCTCCTTGAACGGTGCGATGCCGATGCGGTCGTACGTGTCGATGAAGCGCTCGCCGTCGATGCGCGCCTCGACGAACGTGTCGATCAGCTTCGCGATCACGTCCGGCACTTCCTCCGCGGAGAACGACGGCCCGATCACGCGGCCGAGGCGCGCGCCGTTGCGGCCCGTGCCCTGCTCGCCGCCGAGCGACACCTGGTACCACTCGGCGCCGTCCTTGTCGACGCCGAGGATGCCGATGTTGCCCACGTGATGATGACCGCACGAGTTCATGCAACCGGAAATGTTCAGCGACAGGTCGCCGAGGTCGTACACGTAGTCCAGATCGTCGAAGCGCTGCTGGATCGCCAGCGCGATCGGGATCGACTTCGCGTTCGCGAGCGAGCAGAAGTCGCCGCCCGGGCACGCGATGATGTCGGTCAGCAGGCCGACGTTCGGCGTCGCGAAGCCGGCCGCCTTCGCCTTTTCCCACACCGCGAACAGGTCGCGCTTCTTCACGTTCGCGAGAATCAGGTTCTGCTCGTGCGACACGCGCAGTTCGCCGAGCGAGTACGCGTCGGCCCAGTCGGCCACCAGGTCCATCTGCGCATCGGTCGCGTCGCCCGGGGCCACGCGGTGATCCTTCAGCGACAGCGTGACGGCGGCATAGCCCGGCACCTTGTGCGGCGCGACGTTGCGCTCGACCCAGCGCGCGAACGCCTTGTTCTCGAGCAGGTGCTGTTCGAACGACGCGTCGGTGTCGGCGAGCTTCTCGTAGACGGGCGGCAAGAAGTACTGCGACACGCGGTCGACTTCCGCCTGCGTGAGCGTCGACGGGCCGTCCTTCAGGTGCTGCCACTCTTCCTCGACCTGCTGCGCGAACTTCGCGGGCGACAGCGCCTTCACGAGGATCTTGATACGCGCCTTGTACAGGTTGTCACGGCGACCGTAGCGGTTGTACACGCGCAGCACGGCTTCGCAGTAGGTCAGCAGGTGCTGCCACGGCAGGTCTTCCTTGATCACCGCGCCGACGATCGGCGTGCGGCCGAGACCGCCGCCCGCGAGGATGCTCGCGACCACTTCGCCCTGCGCGTTCTTCTTCAGGTACACGCCGAGGTCGTGGATCTGCACGGCCGCGCGGTCGTGCTTCGAGCCGGACACCGCGATCTTGAACTTGCGCGGCAGCCATGCGAATTCGGGATGGAACGTCGACCACTGGCGCAGGATTTCCGACCACGGACGCGGATCGATCTCCTCGTCCTGAGCGACGCCGGCGAACTGGTCGGCCGTGATGTTGCGGATGCAGTTGCCCGACGTCTGGATCGCGTGCATCTGCACCGACGCGAGCTTGGCGAGGATCTCGGGCGTTTCCTCGAGCTGGACCCAGTTGAACTGGATGTTCGAGCGCGTCGAGAAGTGGCCGTAGCCGCGGTCGTGTTCGCGGGCGATGCGCGCCAGCATGCGGAGCTGCTCGCTGCGCAGGTTGCCGTACGGAATCGCGATGCGGTGCATGTACGCGTGGCGCTGCATGTACAGGCCATTCTGCAGGCGCAGCGGACGGAACTCGTCTTCGCTCAACTCGCCCGACAGGCGGCGGCGCACCTGATCGCGGTACTGCGCGACTCGCTCGTCGACGATCGTCTGGTCGTACTGGTCGTACTGATACATTCGGGGACCCCAGGGTTTTCGTGGTGACCGCGCGACGTCCTAGCCACGTCGCGCCCGAATCTCCGTTCCGCCGCCACCGCCGGCCTTCCGCGGCCCGGCTGGATTGCTAATGACGAAAACAGATATCCATATTTGAAAAACTCCGGTGAATCGTAATAAACTCGCCTTATATTTCAAACGACTAAAAAATTCTGTTGATATGCGGAAGGGTTATAAATGAACCTGCACCAATTTCGCTTCGTGCGCGAGGCCGTCCGGCAGAATTTCAACCTCACCGAGGCCGCCAAGGCGCTCTACACGTCGCAACCGGGGGTGTCGAAGGCGATCATCGAGCTCGAGGACGAGCTCGGCGTGGAGATCTTCACGCGGCACGGTAAACGCGTGCGCTCGCTCACCGAGCCGGGCAGGATCATCCTCGCGTCGGTCGAGCGGATCCTGCAGGAAGTTGAAAGCCTGAAAAGGGTCGGAAAAGACTATGCGGCGCAGGATCAGGGCAACCTGACGATCGCCGCCACCCACACGCAGGCCCGCTATTCGCTGCCGGCCGCGATCGCCGAATTCAAGAAGCGTTTCCCGAAGGTGCACCTGTCGATCCTGCAAGGCAGCCCGACGCAGGTCGCCGAGATGGTGATCCACGACCAGGCCGATCTCGCGATCGCGACCGAGGCAATCGCCGACTACAAGGAACTCGTGTCGCTGCCCTGCTTCCAGTGGCATCACGCGGCCGTGGTGCCGGCCGACCACCCGCTGCTCGAACGCAAGCCGGTCACGCTGGACGATCTCGCACAATACCCGCTGATCACGTACGACGACGCGTTCGCCGGCCGCAAGAAGATCAACCATGCGTTCGCGCTGCGCGGGCTGTCGCCGGACATCGTGCTCGAGGCGATCGACGCCGACGTGATCAAGACCTACGTCGAGCTCGGTCTCGGCGTCGGGATCATGGCCGACATCGCGTTCAACCCGGAGCGCGACCGCAACCTGCGGCTGATTCCGGTCGGCCACCTGTTCGGCAGCAACGTGACGCGCGTCGCGCTCAAGCAAGGTGCCTACCTGCGCAGCTATGTGTATACGCTCGTGGAGCTGCTGTCGCCGACGCTGAACCGCAAGCTGATCGAACAGGCGCTCAAGGGCGAATCCGAATCGTACGAGCTTTGAAGGACAGGTATAAACACAGGGGCGCAAATCGCGCCCCTTTTTATTGCCCGACGGAGATTCCCGCATGACGCTTCCCGCCTTGTTGCGCCGCGCCGCCGGCGCCGCCCTCGTGCTCGCCTGCGCGGCCGCGCATGCCGACCTGAAGGTCGGCGTCGACCTGTCGTCGACCGGCCCGGCCGCCGCGATCGGCATCACCAGCAAGAACGCGATCCTGATGTGGCCGAAAACGATCGCCGGGCAGCCGCTGCAGGTGACGGTGCTCGACGACGCGTCCGACCCGGGCGCCGCCGTGCGCAACATCCGCAAGCTGGTCGACGAGGATCACGTCGACGTCGTGGTCGGGCCGAACATCACGCCGGCCGCGCTCGCGGCGCTCGACGCGGTGGCGGCCGCGCAGACGCCGATGATCACGTTGGTCGGCTCCGGCGCGATCGTCGAGCCGCAGGAAGGCGCGCGGACCTGGGCATTCAAGATGGCGCAGAGCGACAGCGCGATGGCCGACGTGATGACACGCTACATGGCCAACCACGGCGTGAAGACGGTCGGCTTCATCGGCTTCGCGGACAGCTACGGCGACAGCTGGCTGAATGAATTCACACGCTTCGCGGAAGTCCGCAAGATCCGCGTGATCGCGACGGAGCGCTTCAACCGCACCGACGCGAGCGTCACCGGCCAGGCGCTGAAGCTGATCGCGGCGAAGCCGGACGCGATCCTGATCGCGGGCTCGGGCACGCCGGCCGTGCTGCCGCAGCGCACGCTGATCGAGCGCGGCTACAAGGGCGCGATCTACCAGACGCACGGGATCGCGACGCCCGAATTCATCAAGCTCGGCGGCAAGGACGTCGACGGGACGCTGTTCCCGACCCAGCCGGTCGTCGTCGCGCGCACGCTGCCCGCCGACCATCCGGCCCGCAAGGCCGCGCTCGCGTTCGTCGATGCGTACGAAGCGAAATACGGCGCCGGCACCGTCACGCAGTTCGCGGGCGACGCGGCGGGTGTCTATCCGCGCCTCGCCGACGCGGTCGGCCGCGCGCTCAAGGCCGCGCAGCCCGGCACGCCGGCCTTCCGCGCGGCGCTGCGGCGCGAGCTCGAGCGGGCGCACGAGCTCGTCGTGCCGAACGGCGTCGTCAACACCAGCGACAAGGATCACGTGGGGCTCGATCAACGCGCGAGCGTGATGGGAATCGTGAAGCACGGCCAGTTCGTCTATCTGAGCCAGTAACGCAAGGACGATCGCCGGACAGCTTGCCCGGTGCCCCGTTTTCCGCCATAATCCGCGTTTCGCCGCGCACAATCACATGCGCGGCCAGGATCAAAGCCCAGGTGGTGAAATTGGTAGACGCAGGGGACTCAAAATCCCCCGCCGCAAGGCGTGCCGGTTCGATTCCGGCCCTGGGCACCAGTATTTCGCAGCGTCATGCGCTGCACCTGTCGAAACCCGCGCAAGCTCGCCGCTTCGCGGGTTTTTTGTTTTTGCCGTGCGTTTTTCCCGCGCGCATCGCACGCCGCAACGCGCACCCTCCGCCGACAGTCCAAGCATCAGGACACGCAAGCACGGAGGCCGCTCATGTCCACGCGCGTCGTCTTTTCGAGCCGGATTGGCCGCGGCATGCTCGTCGCGCTGCTGTCGATCGTGCTGGGCGGATGCGATCTGCTCCGCGAGCCGCCCGTGCCCGACTGGCCCGGGCCGCATGCGCCCTACCCGTTCCCGGACAACATTCCGCACCGCACCGAGTGACCGGCTCGACCGACCTCGCCCCAAGGCGCGCGCCGCACGTTCAACCCTGCTCGCAGAACCGCAGAATCGCGTCCGCGACGGCCGCCGGCGCCTCGCGCTGCGGAAAGTGCCCGACGCCATCGAGCACGGTCCGCTCATAGCGGCCGGTGAAGAACCGCTCGCGCCTGGCCGAAGTCTCCGGCCCGTTGCAGGTATCCGCGCCGCCGTGCAGCACCAGCGTCGGCACCGACAGCACGGGCGCGGGCGTCAGTTGCGCTTCGTCGTCCGCATAAGCGGCCCCGCCGTCGACGAATCCCCAGCGATAACGGTACGAATGCAGGACCACGTCGATCCAGTCCGGCCCGTCGAAGGCAGTCGCCGCCGCATCGAAGTCGCGCGCGTCGTACCAGCCGGCCGGCGACCACGTGTCCCACATCAGGCGCGCGAACGCACGGCGATCGTCGCACAGCGCCTGCGGCAGCGACAGCGGCTGGGCCGGGTCGTTCGTGCCGTATCCCACCGACAGCATCACCAGATGCGAGGCCGCGCCGTCGCGCAATCCGCACGCGTTCGCAACCGCGCGGGCACCCCAATCGTGCCCGACCAGGACCGGCCGTTCGATGCCGAGCACGTCGATGAATTCGAGCAGGTCGCGGCCAAGCGCCGCGAGCTGGCCGCTGCGCGGCGTCGCGGGATCGCGAAAGCGGGTCGGCGCGAAGCCGCGCAGCGCGAGTGCGAGCACGCGGTAGCCTTGCGCGGCCAGTGTTTCGGCCACGGCTTCCCAGCCGACCGGGCTGTCCGGCCAGCCATGCAGCAGCACGGCCACGCGTTCGCCGCGCGGATTCCATTCGAGATAGGCAAGTTCGAGCGACGCGGTCGTCGCATATCGATAAGCGGTCATGTGCACTCCGGTGAGTCAGCCTGAACAGCCCATGGTAGACCCGCCTTTCATCACGATTCGCGGCGTATCATCATTCATTCTTCGAATATCGCGTTGAATCATCCATGGAACCGCTGACCGATCCCGCGTCGACCGCACTCGACATCGCGCTGTTGCGCACCTTCCTCGAAGTCGTCGACAGCCGCGGCTTCGCGCCGGCCGCGGAACGGCTCGCGCTGACGCCGTCCGCGGTCAGCGGCCACATCAAGCGGCTCGAGCAGGCGGCCGGCACGGTGCTGCTCGCGCGCACCACGCGCCGCATCGCGCTCACGCCGGCCGGCGATACGCTGTACGCGTACGCACGCAACATCGTCGACATGGAGCGCGAAGTGCGCGCCCGGCTGCGCGGCGCGTCGGCGTATGGCCGGCTGCGCGTGGGCGCGTCGGAAGACTTCGCGGGAACGTGGCTGCCGCAGGTGTTGCGCACGTTCCGCGACAGCCATCCGCGCACGTCGATCGAACTGAAGGTCGGCATCACCGCGGCGCTGCTGCGCGAGCAGACGCTGGGCCGGCTCGACGTCGTGTTCGGCAAGCAATGCCGGCAGGTCGACGCGCCGGGCGAACTGCTGTGGGAAGAGCCGCTGGTATGGGCGTTCGCGTCGGATACGCCGCTCGACGCCGAAAGCGACGTGCCGCTCGCGCTGTTTCCCGAGCCATGCGTGTACCGGGAAGCCGCGGTATCCGCGCTCGCGGCCGCACTGCGGCGCTTTCGCGTGCAGTTCGAAAGCGCGAGCATGGCCGGCTGCGTGTCGGCCGCGCTCGCCGGCTTCGCGGTCACGGCGCTCGCGCGCAGCCAATTGCGCGACGGCCTGCGCGCATGCGGGCCGCGCGATGGCCTGCCGACGTTGCCGGCCGCACGCTTTTACGCGTTCGCATCGAAGCCCGGCGGTGCCGGCGCCGCGCTGATCGACGCGGTGCGGGCCACCGGGTGCACACGGCAATTCTCGGCACACGCCGACTGAATGCGCGGCGCCCTTTTCAGTCGCCGGCCGCGGCCGCGCCCGTGTCGTTCAGCGCATCCGTCATCAACTCCGCGAACCATTCGACGAACGCATTGAGCCGCCTCGACCGGTGCCGGCGATGCGGATAGACGGCCGACACGTCCATCGGCGCGGCCCGATGGCCGGGCATCACCTCGACCAGCGCCCCGCTGTCGAGCAGATGCACGACGTCGAAGCGCGGAATCTGGATCAGCCCCATCCCGGCGATGCAGCTCGCGATATAGGTTTCGGCGTTGTTGACGATCACGCGGCTCGGCAGCGCCAGTGTGCGGTGCTCGCCGTCCGCGCAGTATTCCCAGCCGAGCTCGCGGCCGGTCGTCGGCGACGCATAGCCGATCGCCCAGTGCCCGTGCGCGAGCGCATCGGGGTGCTCGGGCACGCCGCATTCGCGCAGGTAGTCGGGGCTCGCGCAGTTGATCAGCGCGAACTGGCCGAGCGGCCGTACCACGAGGCTGCTGTCCGCGAGCCGCCCGACCCGGATCGCGCAGTCGACGCCCTCCTGCACGAGATCGATCGAGCGGTCCGTCGAGCCGAGCGACAGTTGCAGCTTCGGATAGCGGCGAAACAGCGACGGCAGCGCGGGCGCGATCACGCGGCGCGCGATCCGGCTTGGCGCATCGACGTTCAGCCGCCCGATCACGTCGCGATCGCGGCGCCGGAACAGCCGGTCGAGCTCATCGGCTTCCGCGAGCAGGCGCCGGCCACGCTCCAGCAGCAGCGCGCCGTCGGCCGTCAGCTGCACCTGCCGCGTCGTACGGTGCAACAGGCGCGTGCCGAGCGCGGTCTCGAGCTGCTGGACGGCGGCCGACACCGTCGCGCGCGGCACGTCGAGCGCATGCGCGGCCTTGATGAAGCTGCCCATCTCGGCAACCTGAAGGAAGATTCTGACCTGGTCCAGCTTGTCCATCGGCGGGCGGAAAACGTGGGTTCGGACGACCGTCACCGGCAAGCGCCGCGCGTCGCGGCCGATCCCGGCGGCACAGAAGAAACGGGCGCGCGGCCTTGTGCCCGCGCGCCCGTCCATTGTCCATGCAAACGGTCCATTGCGGGTCGCCGCGCGCACGCGGCGACCGCCGGCACGGCCCGTTACTTGGTCGTATAGCCGCCGTTGATCAGGATCGTCTGACCGGTGATCCACCAGCCGTCGGTCACGAGATGGCGGATGAACGGCACGACGTCCTCGATGTCGGTGAGGCCCGTCTTGCTGAACGGCGACAGCGCGGCCGCCGTCTTGTGATACGCGACCGCGTCGGCACCTTCGGCCGGATAGAAGAACGGCGTGTCCATCGGGCCCGGCCCGACCGCCGTCACCGAGATGCCGCGCGCGCCGTATTCCTTCGACGCCGCGCGCGTGAAGTGCTCGACGGGCGCCTTCGATCCTTCATAGGCCGCATAGAACGGCGTGAACGCGCCGAGCAGCGACGTCACGAGCGTGACGAGCTTGCCGTGATCCTCGAGGTGCCGCCCCGCTTCCTTGATGAAGAAGAACGCGGACTTGCTGTTCACCGCGAACATCTCGTCGTATTCGGCCTCGGAGATTTCGGTGAACGGCTTCTTCAGCACCTTGCCGACGGTGTTGATCGCGATGTCGATCTTGCCGAAGCGCTGCTTCGCGTCGCCGAACAGCTTCTCGACCGCGGCGGCCGTCGTCAGATCGGCCTGGAACGTCGCGGCTTGCGCGCCGGCCGCGTGCACGGCGGCGGCCGTCTCTTCGGCCTGCGCCTGCGATGCCGCGCTGTTGTAGTGAATCGCCACCGCCTTCGCGCCGTGGCCGGCCAGATCCCGGGCGATCAGGCCGCCGAGATTCTTGGCGCCGCCTGCGATCAGGACGACCTTGTCTGCGAGCGTGTGAGTAGCCACGGTTGACTCCTTTTTGCGTTGGGTGAAGCTAGGAGTGTAGGCACGCGCGACGCGCCGGTCAGCCGGGCATGGCTGGATGAATTATCCAGAAAAACGATCCAATCAGGCATCCGAAATGGCGGGCTGCCCCACCGACGCGGGCGGCGAAATCTGCTTGGCCTTGGCGCGACACGTCGCACGGCCACCGCGCACGCGTGAGTCAGCGTGCGTAAAGCGCCGCGTCGATCTTGCCGAGCAGCCACTGCATCCCGGCCAGATGCTGCTGGTCGTGGCTGCACAGATAATGAACGAGGCCGCGCACGGTGAGCGCGCCGTAACCGTCGAACTCGCCGGTGCGTGCAAGCTGCCCGGGCGTCAGGCGCGACACGACGTCGAGCGTCTCGCGCCGCGCGTCACGGATCGCCGCGAGCACGTCGGACGCGTTCGCGGCGTCGTAGCGGCGCTCGATCGCGAGCGCGTCGCCGTCGACCGACACGAGCAGCGGATGATCCTCATCGAGCATCCGCCTCAACCGCACGTGGTAGCCGTCGATCTCGATGTCGCGCACGTGGCAGAGTTGCCCGAGCGGCGAGAAGTGCTCGCTCGGGATGCCGTTCCAGTCGTCGGGGGTCCAGCGTGCATAGCCGTCCGGCACGGCGGCGAAATGGACTTCGAGCTGGCGGGGAAAATCGGCGAGTGCATCGAGCGTCGTCGGATTCATGCGGCAAACTCCGTGTCGGGTGAAGACGGCAACAGCCCTGGCACGGACCCGCCGCCGCGGTGGCACTGCTTCACGCTGGAGCCGTACGTACCTTGCGTGCGATGTCCACTTTCCATGAAGAAGGAACGTGCCCCACGTCGCGCCCAGCGCTCCGCAGCTTACCAGCGCGGGCGAGTTCGTGCCGGCACCGGCGCGCCGCTTGATAGAATGCGCGCGCTATGGATCTCGAAAGCATTCTCTACACGCAGGGCTTCGGCTCGCGCCGCCAGTGCCGCGGCCTGATCGAAACGGGCCGCGTCACCGTCGCGGGCGCGAGCGCGACCGATCCCGACGCGTCGTTCGACACCGACGGCCTCGTGTTCACGGTCGACGACACCGCCTGGCCGTTCCACGCCCGCGCGTATCTCGCGCTCAACAAGCCGGCCGGCTACGAATGTTCGCGCGACCCGCAACACCACGCCAGCGTGTTCAGCCTGCTGCCCGCGCCGCTCGTCGCACGCGGCGTGCAGTGCGTCGGCCGCCTCGACCAGGACACGACAGGCCTGCTGCTGCTGTCCGACGACGGCCAGTTCGTGCATGCGTACACGTCTCCGAAGCGCAAGGTGCCGAAGACCTACGTCGCGACCGTGCGCCACCCGCTCGACGATGCCCAGCTGGACGCGCTGCGCGCCGGCGTGCAGCTCCACGGCGAGCCGAAGCCGATCGCGGCGGTCGCCGCCGCCGCGCGCGACACGCACGCACTCGCGCTGACCGTCCTCGAAGGCAAATATCATCAAGTGAAACGCATGGTCGCCGCGGCCAGCAACCGCGTCGAGGCACTGCATCGCGAAAGCATCGGCGGTTTCACGCTGCCGGACGACCTGGCGCCGGGCGCATGGCGCTGGCTCGGGGAAGACGACCTTTCAGCCCTGCGCAATTCCGTCAAAACCCTGTAAGGGAAAATCCGCACGATCGTTCGGTGTCCGGCCGCGTCGCGGCCGCACGATCCCCCGCTATACTGAAATCACAAGCTGTACGAGCAGCAATGCAGGGGAGACATCATGAACATCAACCATTCTTTCGAACTGTCGTACGTGACGATCGCCTTCGCGGTCGTGGGCGCCATCGTGATCGGCGGGCTGCTGGCCACGATGCACATGAAGCACAAATATCATCCGAACCTGATCGGCGCGCTGATCGGCGCGTTGCTGTGCTTCCTGCTGATCGAGGCGTTACCGGCGCTCACCTGACGCGCCGCGCGGCGCGAGCGTTTGAAGGAATTCGTCTACGGTCGGATAGCGCAACGTCACGCACAATTCGCCCTTGAGCCGCGCATTCGACAGGCGCCGCGACTCGCGCATGAACGACAGAAGCGTCGGTTCGAGCCGATGTTCGGCGTCCGCGCGACTGATCCGCGGCGGCAGCGGCAAGCCGAACACCTGCGCGACCCGGTCGAAATACTCTCCCATCCGCAGTTCGCTGTCGTCCGACGCGTGCACGGCGCGCGCCGGCTTGCCGCGCACGGCCGCGCGCCGCAGGATCGCCGCGAGATCGTCCGCGTGGATATGGTTCGTGTAGACGTCGTCGGCCGCGTCGAGCGCCGGTGTGCCGCGCTCGAGCCGCGCGAGCGGCAGCCGGTTCGCCGCGTAGATGCCGGGAATGCGCACGATGCGCGCGGACAGCACGCCGCGCACCGTCGCCGCGCGCAACTGACGCTCGGCCGACACGCGCCGGAACGCGCGCGGATTCGCGGGGCGCAGCGGCTGCGTCTCGTCGATTCGCGCCCCGCCGCAATCGCCGTATACGCCCGTCGTGCTGGCGTAGACGAGCGTCGGCGCGCGAAGGGCGTCGGGTACAATACGCGCTGCCCGCGCCGGCACGCCGGCCTGCCGGGTCGCGGCACGCAGCGTGCGGAGCCGGCCGACCGGCGACACCGGCGGTGCGGATGGCCGCCGTGCAGGCACGGACAATGCGGCGATCAGCGCGCGGGTGCGGCGATCGTCGCGGCCGTCGGATTGCGGCGGCGCGAGATGCAGGATCGTGCGGGCGAGCCCCGCGATACGTCCGAGCGTCGCGCGGCGATCGAGGTCGCCGACGATCGGCGTCGCGCCTGCCGCGCGCAATTCGTCGAAGCGGCCCGGATGGCTCGTCAGCGCGACGATGCGCAGGTTGCGGCGCGCGGCGCGCCATTGCGCGACGCAACGCAGGCCGACGTCGCCGCAGCCGACGATCAGTGCGCGCGGCCGGCGCAGGATTCGAGTCGCGATCATGATGGTTGCGAAATCAGTAGCCACCGTTGCGCGGCGCGCAACGGGTTTGCATTGTAGCTGCCGTGCCGACATGCACGGTCCCCACATTTTGTTCTATTTGGTTCTATGGCATTCAACGTTACTCTCAAGCAAAGCGGCCGGCAGTTCCAGGTCGAGTCGGACGAAACCGTGCTGGCGGCGGCGCTGCGCCAGAACGTCCACCTGCCGTACGGATGCAAGAACGGCGCGTGCGGCTCCTGCAAGGGCCAGATCGTGTCGGGCCAGATCGAACAGGGCCCGCACGCCGCGTCGGCACTGTCCAACGACGAACGCACGCGCGGCCTCGCGCTGCTCTGCTGTTCGAAGGCGCAATGCGACCTCGAGATCGACGTGCGTGAAATCGCCGGCGTCGACGGCGTGCAGGTGAAGAAGCTGCCGTGCCGGATCGCCGCGCTCGAGCGCCGCGCCGACGACGTGATGGTCGTGAAGCTGCAGTTGCCCGCCAACGAGCGCCTGCAATACCTCGCGGGCCAGTACGTCGAGTTCATCCTGAAGGACGGCTCGCGCCGCAGCTACTCGATGGCGAATGCGCCGCACGAGGAAGGCCCGATCGAGCTGCACATCCGCCACATGCCGGGCGGCAAGTTCACCGACCATGTGTTCGGCGCGATGAAGGAGCGCGACATCCTGCGCTTCGAAGGCCCGCTCGGCACGTTCTTCCTGCGCGAGGATTCCGACAAGCCGATCGTGCTGCTCGCGTCGGGCACCGGCTTCGCGCCGATCAAGGCGATCATCGAGCACGTCAGGCATTCCGGCATCACGCGCCCGATGACGCTCTATTGGGGCGCACGCCGCAAGAAGGACATCTACCTCGGCGAGCTCGCCGAGCAATGGGCGCGCGAGATCCCGAACTTCAAGTACGTGCCGGTGCTGTCCGAGCCGGACGACGCCGACCAGTGGACGGGCCGCACCGGCTTCGTCCACCGCGCGGTGATCGAGGACCTGCCCGATCTGTCGGGCCACCAGGTGTACGCGTGCGGCGCGCCGGTGATGGTCGAATCCGCGCAGCGCGACTTCACGCAGCACCACGCGCTGCCGGCCGACGAGTTCTACGCCGACTCGTTCACGAGCGCCGCCGATCTCGCGCACCCGGTCTGAGCACCGGGCGCGCCCGCGTCCCCGCTGCGCGCCGCCGTGTCACATCCGTGGCATCGCGGCGGTTTACAGTGGGGCGCGGGATGCCTTATGCTTGCGCACATGAACCGCTTCCTGTCCGCTCTCCGACGTCGCCGCTCGCCGCTCCGCCCGGATGCCGCCGGCTCGTCACGGACTCGCGCGTAACCCTCCCTCCGCTTCACCGGTTACGCACAAGCTGTTCGACCTACCAGCCACGGCCTTCCGTGGCTTTTTTATTGCCCGTTTCCCTTTCAACGTCCGCTGGAGTCCGCTGTCATGTCCCTGAACGATTACCCGATCGACTCGCTGATGTACATCACGAACCGCCCCGACATCGTGTTTACGCACGGCAAGGGTTCGTGGCTCTACGATCACACCGGCAAGCGCTATCTGGACTTCATTCAGGGCTGGGCCGTCAACAGTCTCGGCCACTGCAACGACGGCATCGTCGAAGCGCTGAAGACGCAGGCCGAGAAGCTGCTGAACCCGTCGCCCGCGTTCTACAACGAACCGATGGCGAAGCTCGCGGGGCTGCTGACGCAGCACAGCGTGTTCGACAAGGTGTTCTTCACGAACAGCGGCGCGGAAGCGAACGAAGGCGCAATCAAGCTCGCGCGCAAATGGGGCCGCAAGTTCAAGAACGGCGCGTACGAGATCATCACGTTCGACCACAGCTTCCACGGCCGCACGCTCGCGACGATGTCGGCCAGCGGCAAGCCGGGCTGGGACACGATCTACGCACCGCAGGTGCCGGGCTTCCCGAAGGCCGAGCTGAACGACATCAACTCGGTCGAGAAGCTGATCACCGACAAGACCGTCGCGGTGATGCTCGAGCCGATCCAGGGCGAAGGCGGCGTGATTCCGGCGACGCGTGAATTCATGCAGGCGCTGCGCGCGCTGACGAAGCAGCACGACCTGCTGCTGATCGTCGACGAAGTACAAAGCGGCTGCGGCCGCGCGGGCACGCTGTTCGCGTACGAGCTGTCCGGCATCGAGCCGGACATCATGACGCTCGCGAAGGGCATCGGCGGCGGCGCACCGCTCGGCGCGCTGCTGTCGAAGGCCGACGTCGCGGTGTTCGAGGCCGGCGACCAGGGCGGCACGTACAACGGCAACCCGCTGATGACGGCGGTCGGCCATTCGGTGATCTCGCAGCTCGTCGCGCCCGGCTTCCTCGAAGGCGTGCGCGCGCGCGGCGAATACCTGAAGCGCAAGCTGCTCGAGCTGTCGGAGGAGCGCGGTTTCGAGGGCGAACGCGGCGAAGGCCTGCTGCGCGCGCTGCTGCTCGGCAAGGACATCGGCCCGCAGATCGTCGAGAAGGCCCGCGACATGCAGCCCGACGGCCTGCTGCTGAACGCGGCGCGCCCGAACCTGCTGCGCTTCATGCCCGCGCTGAACGTCACGACCGAGGAAATCGACCAGATGATGGCGATGCTGCGGTCGATCCTCGACACGCTCTGAGGAGACCGCCGCGATGGATGCCGCCGCCGATGCTGTCGCTATCCGCCCGTTCGAACGCGCCGACACCGACGCCGTGCTCGCGGTCTGGCGCGACGCGTTCCCGCAGTACGACGAAGCCGGCGCGCCGCCGCACCGCGATCCGCTGCGATCGATCGAGCTGAAGCTCGCGACGCAGCCGGAACTGTTCTTCGTCGCGACCAGCGGCGCGCGGATCGTCGGCACGCTGATGGCGGGTTTCGACGGACATCGCGGCTGGCTCTACTCGTTCGGCGTGTCGAACGATGCACGGCGACTCGGCATCGGCCGCGCGCTGATCGCGCATGCGGAACGCGCGCTCGCCGCGCGCGGCTGCCTGAAGATCAATCTGCAGGTGCTGCCCGGCAACGACGATGCGTGCCGCTTCTATGCGGCGCTCGGCTATCGCGTCGAGGAACGCATTTCGTTCGGCAAGACGCTGCCGGCCGCCTGACGCCGGCAGCCCCCATCAGCGCGTGATCGGCCCCGCGTCCGGCAGCGGATTGCCGAGCGCGTCGGTCGGCACGGCCTGCTGCTCGAACGCCGCGAAATACGCGGCCCACTGCGACTCGCTCACGCGCACGATCAACGCGCCGTCCTGCCAGACGTCGTTGTGATCGTTGTGGTCGTCGCCCGCGCGGTGCAGATAGTGCGAGCCCGTCGACCCCTGGTTCATGTGCGTGTCGTGAATGCCGTTGCCTTCCGAATACGTGCGGCCGAACACGACGACGTCGAGCCCCTGCGACTGCGCGGCGTTGACGAGCCGCAGCAGCGACGGGATCGGCTCCGCGTTCTCGGTACCGTCCATCACCGCGCTGGCGCGCCATGCGCCGGTCTCGTTCAGGATGTCGCTGCGCAGATAGTCGAGCGCCGGCAGCGCGGTTTGCCCGGTGAGATCGGTGTAGCCCTCGGCCGCGGCCGCGAGCGTCGCCGTGACCGGATGATGGAAATCGTAGACGAGCTTGTAGTTCAGCAAGTCGTCCGCGTCGTTGGTGCCGACGTTGATCGCGACGTCCCAGTCGCCCGTCGGCAGTGCGAGTGTCAGGTGGATGTGATACTGGATCTCGCTGCCGTGCGGCGAGCCCTTCAGCTGCGCCACCGACGTCACCTTCGCCTTCACGAAACCGTAGTCCAGACTCATGCGTGCTCTCCGTGTCCCGATGGATCGACCATGCTACGCGGCCCGCGTGTCGGTTTGCGGAGGGCCGGTTGCGGACGGCCGGTCGCGGACGGCCGGTCGCGGACGGCCGGTTGCCGCGTCCCGCGCCGCATGGTCGGCGTCACCGCCGAATGAATGGAGTCGCCTCCGCACGCACAAGTTCGCCGCCGGGCGCGCCGCACGAAAAAAAAGCCGCCACGGCATCCCGTGACAGCTTTTCGAAAGCCCTTGCGCGGCACGCCGGCATCCGCCGCCGCGCCACACCGGCCTCGGTCATTCACCCAGATACGCGGCCCGCACCTTCGGATCGTCGAGCATCTGCTTCGCGTCGCCTTCCATCGTGACCGTGCCCGAGTCCATCACATAACCGCGGTCGGCCGCCTGCAGCGCGAGGCGTGCGTTCTGCTCGACCAGCAGCACCGTGATGCCCTCCTTCGAGATCTCGCGCACCACTTCGAAGATCTTCTCGACCATGATCGGCGACAGGCCCATCGACGGCTCGTCGAGCAGCAGCAGCTTCGGCTTCGACAGGATCGCGCGCGACATCGCCAGCATCTGCTGCTCGCCGCCCGACAGCGTGCCCGCGAGCTGCGTCGCACGCTCCTTCAGACGCGGGAAGAAGCCGAACATCCGGTCGACGTCCTTCTTGATCTGCTCCTTGTCGTTGCGCAGATACGCGCCCATCTGCATGTTCTCGATGATCGACATCCGCGCGAAGATCCCGCGGCCTTCCGGCACCATCGCGAGGCCGCGCTTGAGCAGTTCGTGCGACGGCACGCCCTTGATCGACTTGCCGTCGTACTCGATGTCGCCTGCCGAATACGGCTTGAGACCCGTGATCGCCTTCATCGTCGTGGTCTTGCCGGCACCGTTCGCGCCGATCAGCGTCACGAGCTCGCCCTGGCGGACTTCCATGTCAACGCCCTTGACGGCCTGGATGCCGCCGTAGTTGACCTGCAAGCCCTTGATTTTCAACATTGCCGCTGCCATCAGTGCACCCCTGCGCCGAGATATGCCTCAATCACCTTCGGATTCTTCTGCACGTCCTGCGGCAGACCCTCGGCGATCACCTTGCCGTAATCGAGCACCGTCATCCGGTTGCACAGTCCCATCACGAGCTTCACGTCGTGCTCGATCAGCAGAATCGTGCGGCCGTCCGAGCGGATCTTGTCGAGCAGGCGCGTGAGTTCGACCTTCTCGGTCGCGTTCATCCCGGCCGCCGGCTCGTCGAGCGCGAGCAGCTTCGGGTCGGTCGCCAGCGCGCGGGCGATTTCCAGCCGGCGCTGGTGGCCGTACGACAGGTTGCGCGACGTGTAGTCCGCGTACTGCAGCACGCCGACGTATTCGAGCAGCTCGATCGCGCGTTCCTTGATCTCGCGCTCTTCCTGGCGTTCGGCCGGCGTCTGGAACACCGCGCCGAGCAGCCCGTGCTTGGTGCGCACGTGGCGACCCACCATCACGTTCTCGAGCGCGGTCATCCCGCCGAACAGGCGAATGTTCTGGAACGTGCGCGCGATGCCCGTCTTCGCGACCTGGTGCACCGCGGTCGGCTTGTATTCCGTGCCGTCGAGCTTGAACTCGCCGGAGTCCGGCGTGTAGAGGCCCGTGATCACGTTGAAGAACGTGGTCTTGCCGGCGCCGTTCGGGCCGATCAGGCCGTAGATCTCGCCTTCCTTGATCTCGAGGCCGACGTCGGACAGTGCCTGCAAGCCGCCGAAGCGCTTGTTCACGCCTTTGACGGACAGTCGGATTTGCTTGTCGCTCATGTGTGATATCCCCTTGTCCGTTGGTTAAGCGCGCACCGGCTTCTTGCTGTTGCGCTTCGCCAGTTTCGCGATCTTGTCCTCATGCTTGGGCGCCGGCCACAGGCCTTCCGAGCGATACAGCATGATGATCACCATCGCGAGGCCATACAGCGCCTGACGGATCACTTCGGTATCGACGATGTCGTGACCGAAGATCGCATGCTGCAGCGGGCTCATCGTCGAACGCAGGAATTCCGGGAAGATCGCGAGCAGCACCGCGCCCAGGATCACGCCGGGGATGTGGCCCATGCCGCCGAGCACCACGCAGGCGAGCACGACGATCGATTCCCAGAACGTGAACGACTCGGGCGACACGAAGCCCTGGAACGCACCGAACATCGCGCCCGACAGGCCGCCGAACGACGCGCCCATCGCGAACGCGAGCAGCTTCACGTTACGGGTGTTGATGCCCATTGCCTTCGCGGCGATTTCGTCTTCGCGGATCGCGGCCCATGCACGGCCGATACGCGAGTGCTGCAGGCGCGTACAGACCCAGATCACCAGCAGCGCGCAGAGCACGAACAGGTAGTAGTACATGTAGACCGACGGCAGCTGGAAGCCGAAGATCGAGTGCGTCTGCGACAGGTTGAAGCCGCCGACGTGCACCGGATCGATGCCCGTGATCCCCTTCGGGCCGTTGGTGATGTTCACCGGACGGTCGAGGTTGTTCATGAAGATCCGGACGATTTCACCGAAGCCGAGCGTCACGATCGCGAGGTAGTCGCCGCGCAGGCGCAGCGTCGGCGCGCCGAGCAGGATCCCGAAGGTCGCCGCCAGCGCCATCGCGATCGGCACGATGATCAGGAACGGGATGTGCAGGCCGTTCGGCGCGAGCGCCGCGATCCACTCGAACTGCGAGGTCAGGTGCGGCGAGCTCAGCAGCGCCGCCGTGTACGCGCCCACCGCGTAGAACGCGATGTAGCCCAGGTCGAGCAGGCCGGCGAAGCCGACCACCACGTTCAGACCCAGCGCGAGCATCACGTACAGCATCGCGAAGTCGAGCACGCGGACCCAGTAATTGCCGCCTGCCGAGCCGATGATGATCGGCGCCGCGATCACGAAGGCCGCGGTCAGGATGCCGATGACGACGGTCTTCGTCGTGTTGCGTTCTTCGACGAGCGACGTCGAGGATTCGATCGGTTGAATGGATGTCATGTTGTTTGCTCCCCTTCCGTTACGCGCGGTCCGCGACACGTTCACCCAGCAGGCCCGACGGACGGAACACCAGCACGATGATCAGCACGATGAATGCGAACACGTCCTGGTAGTTACTGCCGAATACGCCGCCCGTGAGGTTGCCGATGTAACCCGCGCCGAGCTGCTCGATCAGGCCGAGCACCACGCCGCCGACCATCGCGCCGCCGAGGTTGCCGATCCCGCCGAGCACCGCCGCCGTGAACGCCTTCATGCCGGGGATGAAGCCCATGTAGAAGTGCACGTTGCCGTATTCGGACGCGATCATCACGCCGGCCAGCGCGGCGAGCGCGGAGCCGATCATGAACGTCGCCGAAATCACGAAGTTCGGGTTCACGCCCATCAGGCTCGCGGTGTTCGGGCTTTCGGCGATCGCGCGCATCGCGCGGCCGAGCTTGGTCTTGTGCACGAGCAGCAGGAGGCCTGCCATCACGATGAACGCCACCGCGATGATCACGATTTCAGTCACCGAGATCACGGCGCCGGGCGTCGTGTCGGTCGCCTTGATCACGTTGATCGGATCGGTCGGCAGCAATTGCGGGAACGGCAGCGGGTTGCGCGACCAGATGATCATCGCGGCCGTCTGCAGCAGGATCGACACGCCGATCGCGGTGATCAGCGGGGCGAGACGCGGCGCACGGCGCAGCGGCCGGTACGCGACACGTTCGATCGTGTAGCCCACGCACGCGCAGACGACGGCGGCAATGCCAAGGCCGATCGTCAGCGTCGCGACGTTGCCGAGTCCGGGGAAATGGTTCTGCAGCACGGTGATCGCCGACAGGGCGACCATCGCGCCGATCATCAGCACGTCGCCGTGCGCGAAGTTGATGATGCCGAGAATGCCGTACACCATCGTGTAACCCAACGCGATGATGGCGTACACACTGCCGAGCACCAGCCCGTTGAGGATCTGCTGGATGAAAATATCCATTTAAAGCTCCTTGGCCCATGCTGCCGGAGGACGTTGCGCCCCGCGGGTAAGCGAGGAATCGCGCCTTCTCGGCGACACTGCGGGTACTAGTCGATACCGGTAAGGGTGGATCGTCCCGGCGCGCGCCGCCCGGCCTGTACGGCCGGACCTGCCGCCGGAGCGGATACAGAAACGGCACCGCACTGTTCCGGTGCCATCGTGAGTCCCGTCGCTAAATCGTCACGACATCGAGGACGGTGTACTTGGCCTCCTTGAAGTCGTAGGGCAGCGTGCCGCAACGGTGTCCGGTTGCCCGAACGCCGTGCCTTTTTCCGTCCGGGCCGGGGCGAACCCTGCATCCGGGCAGATCAGGTTCCGCGCCGCGTCGCCCGCGGGCTCGACCACCTTGGCGGCGCACATGCCGTTGTCGCCAAGGATTTGCACTCCGATGCCGGACGCCGTCGCCTGCGCTGCAAGCGGGCCGTCCGCCGCCGCCCACGCGGCGCCCGAACCGGCATCGCAAAGGTGGCGCCCGACTTTCGTCAGGACTGCGTCGGAATCCGTGAAACGAAGCAGCCCGCCCGCCGCGACGCGATGGGTCGCGGCGACACGCTGTTTCGTCGAATCGAAATGAAAGGGGATCAGTGACATCCGCACGTCGCCTGCGTTGCCCCGAAACCCGGGCGTCCGTCGTTCGACGCGCCCTGCTGTTGCCGCATCACGGTCCGCGGCTCGTTGTCGGACAATCTGCATGCCCGTCGCCCGGTCGATGGCAGCGCCGCCGGCGCGTGCTGCCCGCCGTGCCGAATGCATGCCGATCTTCGAGCCCTGCGCGTTGATTTCCTCGATCGCCAAACGTGCCCCGTTGTCCTTGTCACTGTCCGATTGCGCAACGCGGCACGCCGACGGCACCGCACGACCGGTTCCGGCAGCGCGCACGTCGCTGGCAGCCGGTACTGCGCGTGCCGCAGCGTCCCTGCCCGCCTCGTCGTCGCTCTTTTTGCTGCAGCCGGCAAGCATTGCAACCGGTGCGGCGACGGACATGGCGTAAGCCAACTTCACATGCATCGAGTAGGTCTCCCGCGCCTTGCCAAAACCCGATTTCAAAGCCATTCCGGCCTGAAAACGGGCGCATTGTAACTCCATTTATAGGACGCCAATAATCCTGATTCGATGGGGTTTTCCTGCATTGCAACCATTTTTGAGAGGCGGTTAAGCGCGGCGATAGCAACCGGGTTGCACCATTGGTGTGAATAATGGTTGCGATCGCATTTTCGCAACGCAAAAAAAAGCGCGCCAAACGGCGCGCTTCGGGGTACCACGGGTGCGATGCGGCAATCAGGCGGCAGGCGGCAGGTTCAGCCCGCGCGGCAGCGGAAACGACACGTTTTCCTCGATGCCGTCGAGGGCGCGGACGTTGCGCACGCCGAGCTCGCGCAGCCGCGCGATCACGGCCTGGGCGAGCACTTCCGGCGCCGATGCGCCGGCCGTCACGCCGATGCGGCGCTTGCCGGCGACCCATGCCGGATCGATCTGATCGGGTGCGTCGACCATGTACGCGGCCACGCCGCGCTTCTCGGCCACTTCACGCAGGCGGCTCGAATTCGAGCTGTTCGGGCTGCCGACGACGATCACGACGTCGCACTGCGGCGCCATGAACTTCACCGCATCCTGGCGGTTCTGCGTCGCGTAGCAGATGTCCTGCTTCTTCGGTTCGCGAATCTTCGGATACTTCGCCTTCAGCGCGCCGATGATCTCGGCGGCGTCGTCCACGGACAATGTCGTCTGCGTGACGAGCGCGATGCGCTCGGGATCGGCGAGCTCGAGCTTCTGCACGTCCTCGACGCTTTCGACGAGATGCATGCCGCGCTCGACCTGCCCCATCGTGCCTTCGACTTCCGGGTGGCCCTTGTGGCCGATCATCACGATGTCGACCCCGTCCTGGCGCATCTTCGCCACTTCGACGTGCACCTTCGTGACGAGCGGGCAGGTTGCGTCGTAAATGCGCAACCCGCGCACGTCCGCCTCGTCGCGCACGGCCTTCGACACGCCGTGCGCGCTGAAGATCACGGTGTTGCCGGCCGGCACTTCCTCGAGTTCCTCGACGAAGATCGCGCCTTTCTTCTTCAGATCCTCGACCACGTACTTGTTGTGGACGATTTCGTGACGGACGTAGATCGGCGCACCGTGCATCGCGATCGCGCGCTCGACGATCTCGATCGCGCGATCGACGCCCGCGCAGAAGCCACGCGGCTGGGCCAGCAGGATTTCGGCATCGGCGGCGACGGTCTGCCCGGACAGCGTATCGGTGGTGCTCATGATTACAGGATTCCGATGATTTTCACTTCGAACGTGAGCGCTTGGCCCGCGAGCGGATGATTGAAGTCGAACAGCGCCGAGGTTTCGCTGACTTCCTTCAGCACCCCTGCATAGCGGCCGCCGTCCGGCGCGTTGAACTCGATCAGGTCGCCCGGCGTGAAATCGTCGCCGACCATCCCGTTCTCGCGCAGCGTCGACAGCGTCACGCGCTGGAGCATGTCGGGATTGCGGGGACCGAACCCCTGCTCGGGCGTTAGCTGATAAGTCGAATGGTCGCCCACCCTGAGCCCGATCAGAATCTGTTCCAGCGAGGGCGCCAGTTGCCCCGCGCCGAGCAGCAGCGTGGCAGGCTTGTCGGAGAAGGTGTTGACGATGTCGGCGCCGTCGGCCAATGCAAGCCGGTAATGCAGCGTGACATGGGAACCGGGCTTCACTTCGGATAGATCGATGATGCTCATGAATGACTCGTGTTCGTCGGCGCCCGAACTGGCCGAAAGGCCCGGCGCAAAGCCAATATTGTAAGTCACCTGAGCGCGCAAGGCTGAAAGTGCGACGACATCGCGCCCGCGCCCGCCGCCAATGGAGTTTCGATCATGCTGTCACCCTGTCCCGCCGCCCCGGCGACCGAATGTCGCGACACCGCCGATGCCCCCGTCGCTCCGGCCCGCCTCGTCGACGCAGCCAGGCCGCCGGGCAAGCGCCGCCCGCGAAACTGGAAACCCCATCTGCCGCGCGAGCGCTTGCTGGAACGCGGGCCGGCCGCGCTGACCGACGCGGAACTGATCGCGCTGCTGCTCGGCACGGGCGGCGGCGGCCACGACGTGTTCGCCAGCGCCCGCGCGCTGCTCGCACGTTTCGACGATTCGCTGCGCGACATGCTGGACGCGGAGCCCGACGCGTTCGCCATGCACCCCGGCATCGGCCCCGCGCGCTCGGCGGTGCTGATCGCGGTGACCGAGATCGTGCGGCGCGCGCTGGCCGAGAAAGCCCGCGAGCGGATGCAGATCGGCTCGCCAGGCGCGGTCGAGGATTATCTGCGGCTCAGGATCGGCACGCGTCCGCACGAGGTGTTCGTCACGCTGTATCTGGACGCCCGTCACGGCCTCATCGACGTGGAGGAGAGCGCCCGCGGCTCGCTGACGCGAATGGTCGTCTATCCGCGCGAGATCGTGCGGCGCGCGCTCATGCTGAATGCCGCCGCGCTGATCATCGCGCACAATCACCCGTCGGGCGCGGTGCAGCCGAGCGCGGAGGATCGCCGCCTGACGCGCATGCTGCACGAAGCGCTCACGCTCGTCGACGCGAAGCTGCTCGATCACGTGGTCGTCGGCACCGCCGATACATTTTCGTTCGCACGCGCCGGTTGGCTGTAGACTGTGGCCCGGCGACCCGCCCGGGGTGGCCGCAACGACGAAGCGAAATTGGGTTTGATTTTTCTGAACTTTTTCTGCTAGAATCGTCGTCTGTCTTTTTTCCAACCAGTTCTAGCCATCGAAGGGCCTTGTCTGTAAAGGCTTCGGCGTTCTGAGTGCAGCCATGGATCACGTGGCGGTACGATGGAACCTTCATCGGCGATCGAACCCCGAATTTAGCGTATTAGGAGTGCTCTCATGGCACGCGTATGCCAAGTAACTGGGAAAGCGCCGATGAGCGGCAACAACGTTTCCCACGCAAACAACAAGACGAAGCGCCGCTTCCTGCCGAACCTGCAAAACCGCCGGTTCTGGGTGGAGAGCGAAAACCGCTGGGTGCGCCTGCGCGTCTCGAACGCCGGCCTGCGCCTGATCGACAAGAACGGCATCGATTCCGTGCTCGCTGACCTGCGCGCACGCGGCGAAGCCTAAGCCCAAGGAGCACAATCATGGCAAAAGGCGCACGCGACAAGATCAAGCTCGAGTCGACCGCTGGTACGGGTCACTTCTACACGACCACGAAGAACAAGCGCAACATGCCGGAAAAGATGGCGATCAAGAAGTTCGATCCCGTCGTCCGCAAGCATGTGGAATACAAAGAAACCAAGATCAAGTAATCTCCGGTTTCTGCCAGCCTGACGGCGACCAAAAAGCCCCGCACATGCGGGGCTTTTTGTTTTGCGCGCACGCGCGGGCCCGACGCGGTATGCTCTCCCCTTTCCGCGGCCACGGCCGACGGAACGCACAAGAGCTAAAGCGTAACGATGGAGATGCAGCATGAAATTCGACGTGGCGATCGTCGGCAGCGGCCTGGCAGGGCTGTCGGTCGCACTCAACCTGGCCAGCACGCGACGTGTCGCGCTGATCGCGAAACGTTCGATGATGGAGGGGGCAAGCGATAACGCGCAAGGCGGCATCGCGGCCGTCCTCGATTCGGCGGACAGCATCGAGAACCACGTCGACGACACGCTGGTCGCCGGCGGCGGCCTGTGCGACGAAGGCGCGACGCGCTACATCGTCGAGCACGGCCGCGAAGCGATCGAGTGGCTGATCTCGCAGGGTGTGCCGTTCACGAAGGACGATGCGGCCGAACTCGGTTTCCATCTGACGCGCGAAGGCGGCCACAGCCACCGTCGAATCATCCACGCGGCCGACGCGACCGGCCATGCGGTGCTCGCGACGCTCTCCGACCGCGCGCGCCAGCATCCGAACATCACGTTCTTCGAAAACCACCATGCGATCGACCTGATCACGTCGGACCGGCTCGGGCTGCCCGGCCGCCGCTGTCACGGGCTGTATGCGCTCGACGTCGACAACGATCGCACGATCACGATCGAGGCGCCGCACACGGTGCTCGCGACCGGCGGCGCCGGCAAGGTCTACCTGTACACGACGAACCCCGACACCGCGACCGGCGACGGCATCGCGATGGCGTGGCGCGCGGGCTGCCGCGTGTCGAACATGGAATTCATCCAGTTTCACCCGACCTGCCTGTTCCATCCGTACGCGAAATCGTTCCTGATTTCGGAAGCCGTGCGCGGCGAAGGCGGCCTGCTGAAGCTGCCGGACGGCACGCGCTTCATGCCCGCGCACGATCCGCGCGCGGAACTCGCGCCGCGCGACATCGTCGCGCGCGCGATCGACTTCGAGATCAAGAAGCGCGGGATCGACTGCGTGTACCTCGACATCAGCCACCAGCCGGAAGCCTTCCTGCGCGAACACTTCCCGACGATCCACGCGCGCTGCCTCGAATTCGGCATCGACATCGCGAAGCAGCCGATTCCGGTCGTGCCGGCCGCGCACTACACGTGCGGCGGCGTCGTCACCGACCTCGCGGGACGCACCGATCTCGCGGGCCTGTATGCGGTCGGCGAGACGTCGTACACGGGGCTGCACGGCGCGAACCGGCTTGCGAGCAATTCACTGCTCGAATGTCTCGTGATCGGCCGCGCGGCGGCCGAGGCAATCGAGGCGGCCGGCTTCGACGCCGACACGCCGGGCACGCTGCCCGCATGGGACGAAAGCCGCGTGTCGGATGCGGACGAGGAAGTCGTCGTCGCGCACAACTGGGACGAACTGCGCCGGCTGATGTGGAACTACGTCGGCATCGTGCGTACCGACAAGCGTCTCGAGCGCGCGAAGCACCGGTTGTCGCTGCTGCGCGACGAGATCCACGAGTACTACGCGAACTTCCGCGTGACGCGCGACCTGCTCGAACTGCGCAATCTTGTCGACGTCGCGACGCTGATCGTGAAGAGCGCGTATTCGCGCCGCGAAAGCCGCGGGCTGCACTACAGCCGCGACTGGCCGCACACGTTGCCGAAGGCGCTGCCGAGCGTGCTCACGCCCCGCTCGCGCCGCTGAGCGGCACGCCCTTCCGGCTTGCAGCCCACGAAAAAAAGCCGCTGGCGTTTGAGCGCCAGCGGCGTTTTTTCGTCAGATGGTATGTCGTGCGGTCAGTCGACGATCCGCATCGAATAGTCGGTCGCGTGCACGTCCTTCGTCAGCGCGCCGATCGAGATGCGGTCGACGCCCGTCTCCGCGAACGTGCGCACCGTATCGAAATTGACACCGCCCGACACCTCGAGCACGGCCTTGCCGGACGCGACGCGCACCGCCTCGCGCATCATGTCGAGTGTGAAGTTGTCGAGCAGTACCGACTGCGCGCCATGCGCGAGCGCCGTGTCGAGCTGCGCGAGCGTCTCAACTTCGACCTGCACCGGCACGCCGGCATCGAGTGCGAACGCCGCATCGAGCGCCTCGCCGACACCGCCGGCCGCCGCGATATGGTTTTCCTTGATCAGGATGCCGTCGTACAGCGCGAGACGCTGGTTCTCGCCGCCTCCGACGCGCACCGCGTACTTCTGCGCGAGCCGCAGGCCCGGCAGGGTCTTGCGCGTATCGAGGATCTTCGCGCGCGTGCCTTCGACGCGATCGACGTAACGACGCGTCGCGCTCGCGACGCCCGACAGCAGTTGCAGGAAGTTCAGCCCGTTGCGCTCGGCCGTCAACAGCGCGCGCGCCGGCCCTTCGAGTTCGCAGACCGTCGAATCCGGCGTCATCCGGTCGCCTTCGCGATACTGCCACTGCACGACGATCGACGGATCGATCCGCGCGACGACGGCCTCGAACCACGGCACGCCGCACAACACCGCCTCCTCGCGCACGATGATGCGCGCACGGCGCCGCTCGCCTGCCGGCACGAGCCGCCCGGTCTGGTCGCCGGTGCCGACGTCTTCGGCGATCGCATCGGCGACGTTGCGCGCGATCGCTTCGTCGAATGCCGTGCCGTATTGGGCGCGCACGGCTTCGAACAACGGAGAGACTGCGCTGGTCATGCAGCCCCCACGTTCGCAAACAGTTGCTGATCGCGCTGCAGATCGCCGCTCGCCTGCACGCGCTTCTTGTGCGCCGCTGCGAAATCGAGCATCCGGTCGATCGGCAGACGCGCGCGCGCGCCGATCGCGGGATCGACGAAGATCTCGTTGTGACCGCGCTCGAGCACGTCGGCGAGGTTCGCGAGGCCGTTCATCGCCATCCACGGGCAATGGGCGCAGCTCTTGCAGGTCGCGCTGTTGCCGGCCGTCGGCGCGGCAATGAAGGTCTTGCCGGGCGCCGCGAGCTGCATCTTGTGCAGGATGCCGAGGTCGGTCGCGACGATGAAGTGCGTCGCGTCGAACTTCACGGCAGCGTCGATCAGCTGCGTCGTCGAGCCGACGACGTCCGCCTGCGCGACGACGTTTTCCGGCGACTCGGGATGCACGAGCACCTTCGCGTCCGGATACTCGGCGCGCAGCAGGTCGAGCTCGATGCCCTTGAATTCGTCGTGGACAAGGCACGAACCCTGCCACAACAGCATGTCCGCGCCGGTTTTCTTCTGGATGTAGCTGCCGAGATGGCGATCGGGCGCCCAGATGATCTTCTCGCCCCGTGCGTGCAGGTCGGCGACGATCTCGAGGCCGATCGACGACGTGACCATCCAGTCGGCGCGCGCCTTCACGGCGGCGCTGGTATTCGCGTAGACGACGACGGTGCGGTCGGGATGCGCATCGCAGAACGCGGAGAATTCGTCGACCGGGCAGCCGAGATCGAGCGAGCAGGTCGCGTCGAGATCGGGCATCAGTACGCGCTTGCCGGGGCTCAGGATCTTCGCGGTTTCGCCCATGAAGCGCACGCCGGCGACGACGAGCGTCTGTGCGTCGTGGTCGCGGCCGAAGCGGGCCATTTCGAGCGAATCGGCGACGCAGCCGCCGGTTTCGTCGGCCAGTTCCTGCAGCTCGGCATCCACGTAGTAGTGAGCGACGAGCACGGCCTTTTCACGCGCGAGCAGCGCCTTGATGCGCGTCTTCAGTGCGGTGCGTTCTTCGGCGGACGGTGCCTCGGGCACCTTGGCCCACGCCTGGCCCACGCCGCAGACGGTCCCTGCCGAGACCGGCCGGTCGTACTCGACGGGTTTGATCGTCGATTGCATCTCCATATCTCCTGTCGACCAGAGCTAGCGCGTGAGCACCTGCTCTGGCCCCATCCTCTACGCTTGCCCCGGGGCGCCACGTCGGCGCGGCCCCGAGCCTCATGCGAATTCCGGCACGTCGGGTCGCCCTTCGAAAACCGGCCGCCCAAATGAAAAAACCCCGCCAACGCGGGGTTTGTGACGTCCTGAGATTCTAATCGATTTCGAATCAGGCGTAGCGACGCAGGCGCGTCGCAAATTCCTGCAGCGCCTTGATGCCGCTTTGTTCCGCGCGATGGCACCAATCCTGCAATTGCGCGAGCAGTTGTTCGCGCGAGGCGGTCGAGCGATCCCAGATCGCGGCCAGATCCTGGCGCAGCTGGAAGTACGTATGCAGCTTCTGGCTGTTCGCGAAAATCTCCGGCAGCAGCTTCTTCTGCGGCTCGTCGAGGCCGTCGGCGTCCTTGTGGAACCACTTGCGCGCGCCGCGCATCAGCTGGTACTTCTCGCTCGAACCGAGTTCCTTCAGATGCGCGAGCTCCTGGCGGTACGCACGCTTCACGGCCTTGCCGTAGCGCGCCATCACTTCGTAACGGTTCGACAGCACGGCCTGCAGCGTTTCCTGGTCGAGCACCGTCTTCGGCTTGTTCAGACGCGGCGTCGGCGCAACCTTCTTCACCTTCGCGAGACCGAATGCCGACATGATGCGGATGTACATCCAGCCGATGTCGAACTCGTACCACTTGTTCGACAGCTTCGCCGACGTCGCGAACGTGTGGTGGTTGTTGTGCAGCTCTTCGCCGCCGATCACGATGCCCCACGGGAACAGGTTCGTGCTCGCATCGGCCGAGTTGAAGTTGCGGTAGCCCCAGAAGTGGCCGAAGCCGTTCACGACACCCGCGGCCCAAAACGGGATCCAGACCATCTGCACGGCCCACACGGTCAGGCCGAGCACGCCGAACAGCGCGATGTCGATCACCATCATCAGGCTCACGCCGAGGATCGGGTACTTCGAGTACAGATTGCGCTCGATCCAGTCATTCGGCGTGCCGTGGCTGAACTTGCGCATCGTTTCTTCGTTCTTCGCTTCCGCGCGATACAGCTCGGCGCCTTCGAGGAACACCTTCCAGATGCCGCGCGTCTGCGGGCTGTGCGGATCTTCCTCGGTTTCGCACTTCGCGTGGTGCTTGCGATGGATCGCGGCCCACTGGCCCGTCAGCATGCCGGTCGTCATCCACAGCCAGGCACGGAAGAAGTGACTCGCGATCGGGTGCAGCTCCAGCGCGCGGTGCGCCTGGCAGCGGTGCAGGTAGACCGTCACACCGATGATCGTGACGTGCGTGACGGCGAGCGCGAACAACGCGACCTGCCACCACGAAAAGCGCAGGAGCCCGTGGGAAAGAAAATCGAGCAGGGAATTCAACAAGGCAGTTACCTGTGGTGAGAGCGATGCCGGCGCAAGCCGACGTCATAAAAATGAAAGCATACCGCGTGTAGACCGGAATTTTACTTCAACCGTTCCAAGTCTTTGTAAAAAATGAATATTTTCTTGTCTTGACGCAACGCAAACAGTCCATCGGCGGACCGGGAAAGCGCCACGATCCGGTTCTGACCGCCCGATTCGCCCGATTCGCCCGATTCGCGCCTAGGCCGCCGACGCCCGCCCATCCGCCGCACCGCCGACCACCGCCATGGGCATCCCGTCCGCCACCGCGCCGGTCGCGCCCAGACCGTCCGGCAGGCCGACCACGCGCACTTCGCGCTGCGGGAACGGAATCGAGATTCCGTGCTCGCTGAAAAGCCGCCAGATGTTCCGGTTCACGGACGAACGCACGCCCGACGTGCCTTTCGCCGCATCCTCGATCCAGAAGCCGAGCTCCAGATCGATCCCGTCCGCGCCGAAGCTGACCAGGTACGGGGCCGGCGCCGGGTCCGCGAGCACGCGCGGCACGTCCTTCGCGGCTTCCGCGAGCACCGCGAGCGCCTGCTCGACGTCGCTGGTATAGGCAACCTGCACGGCGACCTTTGCGTAGCCGCGCGTCAGGTATGACGACTGGTTCTGCACGACGTCGGTGATCAGCTTCTCGTTCGGGATCAGCGTCTCGTTGCCGTCGAGGCCGCGCACGACCGTATAACGCGTGCGGATCTGCGTGACGACGCCCTGCAGCCCGCCGACGCTGATCGCGTCGCCGAGCCGCAGCGAGCGGTCGAGCAGGATGATGAAGCCCGACACGTAATTGCTGGCGATCTTCTGCAGCCCGAAGCCGAGGCCGACGCCCACCGCGCCGCCGAACACGCCGAGCACCGTCACGTCGATGCCGACGAGCGACAGCCCGATCAGGATCGCCGCGAACACGAGCAGCGCGCGGCCAACCCGCGACATCACGACCTTCAGGTTCGCGTCGAGCGTGGTGGCGCGCGCGAGGCGCTCCTCCAGCACCGAGCCGAGCCACATCGCGACCATCAGCGTCACGCACACCCACAACGCGCCGGAAATCACCGACAGCAGCGTCAGGTGCGCATTCGCGACGCGGAACTGCACGCTGTCGAGCCACGCGATCACGTCGCGCTGGATCCCGAGCACCGTCAGCACCATCGCCGCCCACACGATCACCGACACGATCTTCTCGACGATCGACAGCCACGCATGCGTATGGCCGTCGCGCGCGAACACGCGCCGCGCGAAGAAGAACAGCACGTAGATGAGCCCGATGCCGAACAGCGGCACGAGCGCGAGCGACAGCAGCGACGTCGACATGAACGGGTCGAACCCAAGCTGCGCGGCCAGCACGAACAGGCCGCCGAACAGCGGGAACAGCGCGCGCTTCAGGCTTTGCGCACCGGCGCCCGGCGTCCGGCCGGCCGCGCGCCGGCGCGCGTCGATGCGGCCGTGCACGAAGCGCGCGGCAACCCACGCGAAACACAGCGCGCCGACGAGGATCGCCGCCTGCCAGATCATCACGGGCTGGTTGAAGTCGCGGATCACCGACGCGAGCCGGTGCGACAGCAGGCGGTTCTGCATCATCCGTGGGTCCTGCCGTTACTGCGCGCGTCGTTCGAGGACCGCGGCGAAGAAGCCGTCGGTCGCATGGCGGTGCGGCCACAGCGACAGGTAGTCGCCGGTCTCGAGCGCGATGCGCTGGTCGGCCAGCACCTTCTGCGCGGGCACCAGCACGAAGTCCGGATGGTCAGCCAGGAACTGCTCGACGATCGCTTCGTTCTCCGCGTCGAGCACGCTGCAGGTCGCATAGACGAGCCGGCCGCCCTTCTTCACGAGACGCGCCGCGCTCGAGAGGATCGACGCCTGCTTCGGCGTGAGCTCCTCGATCGACGTGCGCGTCTGGCGCCACTTGAGGTCGGGGTTGCGGCGCAGCGTGCCGAGGCCGCTGCACGGCGCGTCGACCAGCACGCGGTCGATCTTGCCGGCGAGCCGCTTGATCTTCGCGTCGTGCTCGCTGTCGATCAGCACCGGATTCACGTTCGACAGCCCGCTGCGCGCGAGGCGCGGCTTCAGCTTCGTGAGGCGCTTTTCCGACACGTCGAACGCATACAGGCGCCCGGTCGAGCGCATCATCGCGCCGAGCGCGAGCGTCTTGCCGCCGGCGCCCGCGCAGAAATCGACGACCATCTCGCCGCGACGCGGCGCGACCAGCGAGCACAGCAGCTGGCTGCCCTCGTCCTGCACCTCGATCTGGCCTTCCTCGAACAGCTTCAGGCGCGTGAGCGCCGGCTTGCCGACGACGCGCACGCCCTGCGGCGCGAACGGCGTCTCGCCCGCGTCGATGCCGTTCGCGCGCAGCGCGTCGATCACCTGTTCGCGCGTCGCCTTCTGCGCGTTGGCGCGCAGGTCCAGCGGCGCCGGGTAGTTCAGCGCCGCGGCGAGCTGCGCGAGCTCCTCGGCGTCGAAACGGGCCGACAGCGCCTGGTAGATCCAGTCCGGCAGGTTCGTGCGCACGCGCACCGGCAGGCTCGCCGGATCGATCTTCGACACGTGCTCGAGCCACGCGGCCTCGGTGTCGGACACGAACGGCTTGAGCGCATTGCGGCCGAGCGTCTGCATCAGGCCGAGCAACGTCAGGCGCCGCGCGGGGCTGCCCGTGCCGCTCTCGGCCAGGTGCGAAAACTCCATCTTCCGGCGCAGCACCGCGAACACCGCCTCGGCGATCACGCCGCGTTCGGCGTGGCCGAGCTTCGGGTGCGCGCGGAAGAACCGGCTCGTGGTCGCGTCGGCGGGGCCGGTGAATTTCAGCACCTCGGCCAGCAAGGTCTCGGTCTGGCCAATCAGGAATCCGTGCAGCTTCATACGCCCTCGCTCGTTTCGGTATGCGGTTGATCCGCGAAAATCCAGCGCGCCTCTTCCGGCGCCACCACTGCCCGGCCGTTCTCGAGGCGCAGGCGCCCCTCGACGAACCAGCGCACCGCACGCGGATACAGCACGTGCTCGACCGTCAGCACGCGCTGCGCGAGCGCGGCCGCGTCGTCGCCGGCGCGCACGGGCACCGCGCCCTGCGCGACGATCGCGCCGCTGTCGAGTTCGGGAATCACGAAATGCACGCTCGCGCCATGCAGCGCGACGCCGGCATCCAGCGCCTGCTGGTGCGTGTGGATGCCCTTGAAGCTCGGCAGCAGCGACGGGTGGATGTTCAGCAGCCGGCCTTCATATCGTCTGACGAAATCGGGCGTGAGGATGCGCATGAAGCCGGCGAGCACGACGAGATCGGGCGCGAAGCGGTCGATTTCGGCGGCGAGTGCCGCGTCGAAGCTGTCGCGGCTGTCGAACGACCGGTGGTCGACCACCGCGGTCGCCACCCCGTGCGACGCGGCAAAAGCCAGGCCGGCCGCGTCGGGCCGGTTGGCGATCACGGCGGCGACCTCGGCCGGCCAGCGCTCCTGCGCGCACGCGCGGACGATGGCCTCCATGTTGCTGCCGCGACCGGAAATCAGGATCACGAGTTTTTTCATCCGCGAATTTTACCATTCGCCCCCGCGTTTCCCCCCCTTCTCGGCCGCCGGGCCGCCCGAACGTTTATAATCTTCTGCTTTGCGGCATCCCACCGCCCATTCCCCCGACGCTGCATCCGCTATCGTGAAAGTCTTCCGCGGCCTGCCCAACGCCGAGAGCCGCGCGCCGTGCGCGCTGACGATCGGCAACTTCGACGGTGTCCATCGCGGCCACCAGGCCCTGCTCGCGCGCGTGCGCGCGGCAGCGGACGCGCGCGGCCTGCCCGTGTGCGTGATGACCTTCGAGCCGCATCCGCGCGAATTCTTCAACCCGGCCGGCGCGCCGCCGCGCATCGCGATGCTGCGCGACAAGCTGGAAGCGCTGCGCGAACACGGGGTCGACCGCGTCGTCGTCGAGCACTTCAACCATACGTTCGCGAGCCAGTCGCCGCAGGCGTTCGTCGAACGCACGCTGGTCGGCGGGCTGCACACGCGCTGGATGATGGTCGGCGACGATTTCTGCTACGGCGCGAAGCGCGCGGGCACCTTCGACACACTGAAGGCGGCCGGCGAGCAGTACGGCTTCGAGGTCGAGCAGATGGGCACGGTCGCCGGCAGCGACGGCACGCGCATCTCCAGCTCGGGCGTGCGTGCCGCGCTCGCCGCGGGCGATCTCGACGCGGCCGCGCAGGCGCTCGGCCACGGCTACGCGATCAGCGGCCACGTCGCGCACGGGCTGAAGCTCGGCCGCGACCTCGGCTTCCCGACCCTGAACCTGCCGATCGCACACAAGCGGCCGGCGCTCGCGGGCATCTTCGTCGTGCAGGTGCACGGCCTGGGTCCCGCCCCGCTGCCGGGCGTCGCGAGCCTCGGGCTGCGCCCGACCGTCGACGATTCCGGCCGCGTGCTGCTCGAAGTCCACCTGCTCGACTGGCACGGCGACGCGTACGGCAAGCTCATCCGCGTCGAATTCCTGAAGAAGCTGCGCGACGAGGCGAAGTTCGACGATCTCGAGGCGCTGTCGCGCGCGATCGCGCTGGACGTCGCGAACGCGCGCGCGTACTTCATCGAGCGCGACCGCGCGCCGGGCAGCCGCGCGACCGGCTTCGCGACATCGGCGACCGACCGAATTAGCTGATCCGGCCGGCGGCGCCCCGCGCCGCACCCTCGCGCCGCCGACACGCGCGCATCCCCGATTCACGACGCACGAGCGTCCCCCGATTTAGATAGCGATCCCATCATGAGCAACAAGAAAGCCGATTCGAAACCGCAGGCCAAGTATCCGGTCAACCTGCTCGACACGCCGTTCCCGATGCGCGGCGACCTGCCCAAGCGCGAACCGCAGTGGGTCAAGGAATGGGAAGAGCGCGGCATCTACGACAAGATCCGCGCGGCCAGCCAGGGCCGGCCGAAGTTCATCCTGCACGACGGCCCCCCGTATGCGAACGGCGACATCCACCTCGGTCACGCGGTCAACAAGATCCTGAAGGACATCGTCGTGAAGTCGCGCAACATGGCCGGGTTCGACGCGCCGTACGTGCCGGGCTGGGATTGCCACGGGATGCCGATCGAGATCCAGATCGAGAAGCAGTTCGGCAAGTCGCTGCCGGCGGCCGAAGTGATGAGCAAGGCGCGCGCGTACGCGACCGAGCAGATCGAGAAGCAGAAGGTCGGCTTCAAGCGCCTCGGCGTGCTCGGCGACTGGTCGAACCCGTACAAGACGATGAACTTCGTCAACGAGGCGGAAGAGATCCGCGCGCTCGGCAAGATCATCGAGAAGGGCTACGTGTATCGCGGGCTGAAGCCGGTGAACTGGTGCTTCGACTGCGGCTCGGCACTCGCCGAGGCGGAAGTCGAGTACAAGGACCGCACCGACCCGACGATCGACGTGATGTTCGCGTTCGCGGAACCGGAAAAGACCGCGCAGGCGTTCGGCCTGCCGGCGCTGCCGCGCGCCGAGGGCGGCATCGTGATCTGGACCACCACGCCGTGGACGATCCCCGCCAACCAGGCGCTCAACCTCCATCCGGAAATCGTCTACGCGCTGGTCGACACCGAGCGCGGGCTGCTGATCATCGCGGAAGAACGCGTCGAAGCCTGCATGGCCGACTTCAAGCTGGCGGGCCGCGTCGTCGCGACCGCGCCCGGCGTGAAGCTCGCGAACCTGCGCTTCCACCACCCGCTCGCATCGGCCCACCCCGGCTACAAACGCACCGCGCCCGTCTACCTCGGCGACTACGTGACGACCGACACGGGTACCGGCGTCGTGCACTCGTCGCCGGCCTACGGCATCGAGGACTTCCAGTCGTGCAAGGCGCACGGGATGACCGATTCGGACTTCATCAACCCGGTGATGGGCGACGGCCGCTACATCGAATCGCTGCCGCTGTTCGGCGGCCTGTCGATCTGGGACGCGAACCCGAAGATCGTCGACGCGCTGAACGCAGCCGGCTCGCTGCTGCGCAGCGAGAAGTACACGCACAGCTACATGCACTGCTGGCGCCACAAGACGCCGATCATCTATCGCGCGACGTCGCAGTGGTTCGCCGGCATGGACGTCAAGCCGCGCGACGACGGCAAGACGCTGCGCGAAACCGCGCTCGAAGGCGTCGAGGCGACCGCGTTCTATCCGTCGTGGGGCAAGCAGCGCCTGTTCAGCATGATCGCGAATCGTCCCGACTGGACGCTGTCGCGCCAGCGCCAATGGGGCGTGCCGATGGCGTTCTTCGTGCACAAGGAAACCGGCGAGCTGCACCCGCGCACGCTCGAGCTGCTCGAGGAAGTCGCGAAACGCGTCGAGCAGTCGGGCATCGAGGCATGGCAGACGCTCGACCCGCGCGAGCTGATCGGCGACGACGCGAACCTGTACGAAAAGAACCGCGACACGCTCGACGTGTGGTTCGACTCGGGCACGACGCACTGGCACGTGCTGCGCGGCTCGCACAAGGATCAGCTGCAGTTCCCGGCCGACCTGTACCTCGAAGGCTCGGACCAGCACCGCGGCTGGTTCCACTCGTCGCTGCTGACCGCGTCGATGATCGACGGCCGCGCGCCGTACAAGGGCCTGCTCACGCACGGCTTCACGGTCGACGGCGAAGGCCGCAAGATGAGCAAGTCGCTCGGCAACGGCATCGATCCGCATGAAGTCGCGAACCGTCTCGGCGCGGAAATCATCCGCCTGTGGATCGCGTCGACCGACTATTCGGGCGAGCTCGCGATCTCCGAGGAAATCCTGAAGCGCGTGACGGAAGGCTATCGCCGCATCCGCAACACGCTGCGCTTCCTGCTCGCGAACCTGTCGGATTTCGACTTCGCGCAGCACGCGGTGCCGGTCGGCGAATGGCTCGAGATCGACCGCTACGCGGTCGCGTTCTCCGCGCAACTGCAGACGGAACTGCTCGGCCACTACGAGAAGTACGAGTTCCATCCGGTCGTCGCGAAGCTGCAGACGTACTGCTCGGAAGACCTCGGCGGCTTCTACCTCGACGTGCTGAAGGACCGCCTGTACACGAGCGCGCCCGATTCGCGCGCCCGTCGCTCCGCGCAGACCGCGCTGTACCACCTGACGCACGGGCTGCTGCGCGTGCTCGCGCCGTTCCTGTCGTTCACCGCGGAAGAAGCGTGGAAGGTGTTCCAGCCGGCCAGCGACACCGTGTTCACGGAAACCTACTACACGTATCCGGAAGTCGCCGGCGCGGCCGCGCTGATCGAGAAGTGGGCGCTGCTGCGCGACGTGCGCGGCAACGTGACGAAGGCGCTCGAGGAGGCACGCACCGCGAACCGCATCGGTTCGTCGCTGCAGGCGGAAGTGGCCGTGCATGCGAGCGGTGCGCGCTACGACGCCCTCGCGAGCCTCGGCGAAGACCTGAAGTTCGTGCTGATCACGTCGGCGGCGACGGTCGTGAAGGTCGACGACGAAGCGCAGGAAAGCGTCGACGTCGCGGCGTCGAAGTACCAGAAGTGCGAACGCTGCTGGCACTACCGCGAGGACGTCGGCGCGCACGCCGATCACCCGACGCTATGCGGCCGCTGCTTCTCGAACCTGTTTGAAAACGGCGAAAACCGGAGCGCTGCTTGAATATGGCGAAGACTGTGTCGAAACCGGCCAGCGGCGCGCTCGCGCCCTGGCTCGGCATTTCGCTGATCGTGATCCTGTTCGACCAGCTGTCGAAGATCGCGATCCTGAAAACGTTCGCGTACGGCGCGCAGCATGCGCTGACGTCGTTCTTCAACCTCGTGCTGGTGTACAACCGCGGCGCCGCGTTCGGCTTCCTGTCGACCGCGAGCGGCTGGCAACGCTGGGCGTTCACCGCGCTCGGCATCGGCGCGACGCTCGTGATCTGCTTCCTGCTGCGCCGTCACGGCCAGCAGCGGCTGTTCAGCCTGTCGCTCGCGCTGATCCTCGGCGGCGCGCTCGGCAACGTGATCGACCGGCTGATCTACGGCCACGTGATCGACTTTCTCGATTTCCACCTCGGCGCCTGGCACTTCCCGGCGTTCAACCTTGCCGATTCCGCGATCACGATCGGTGCGGTGCTGCTGATCTACGACGAACTGCGTCGCGTGCGCGGCTCGCGCTGAGCGCGCATACTCGGTGTCGACGGCCGGCTTCGCGCCGGCCGTTCCGTTTGACCCTTGGAGGCCTGAGTTGGCACACGCAGAACTCGCAGGAAAACACCTCGTTCTCGGCCTGACGGGCGGCATCGCCTGCTACAAGATCGCCGAGCTCACCCGGCTGCTGACGAAGGCGGGCGCGACCGTGCAGGTCGCGATGACCGAAGCCGCCACGCAGTTCATCACGCCCGTGACGATGCAGGCGCTGTCCGGCCGGCCCGTCTACACGAGCCAGTGGGATGCGCGCATCGACAACAACATGGCGCACATCGACCTGTCGCGCGAAGCCGACGCGATCGTGATCGCGCCCGCGTCGACGGATTTCCTCGCGAAGCTCGCGCACGGATTCGCTGACGACCTGCTGTCGACGCTGTGCATCGCGCGCGACTGCCCGCTGCTCGTCGTGCCTGCAATGAACCGCCAGATGTGGCAGAACCCGGCCACGCAGCGCAACGCCGCGCAACTGCGCGCCGACGGCGTGACGGTGCTCGGCCCCGATTCGGGCGCGCAGGCGTGCGGCGAAGTCGGCGACGGACGCATGCTCGAACCCGAGGCGATCTATGAAGCGATCGTCGCGCACTTCGCGCCGAAAGTGCTCGCGCACCGTCGCGTGCTGATCACGGCCGGCCCGACGTTCGAGCCGCTCGATCCGGTGCGCGGCCTCACGAACCGCTCGAGCGGCAAGATGGGCTTCGCGCTCGCGCGCGCCGCGCAGCAGGCCGGCGCCGACGTGCATCTCGTCGCGGGGCCGGTCGCGCTCGACACGCCGTGGGGCGTCTACCGCCAGGACGTGCAGACGGCACAGCAGATGTACGACGCGGTGATGCAAGCCGTGTCCGACGCCGACATCTTCATCGCGGTGGCCGCGGTTGCCGACTGGCGCGTCGATCATCCGGCCGAGCACAAGATGAAGAAGACGGCCGACCGCAAGATGCCGGCGCTCGCGTTCGTCGAGAACCCGGACATCCTCGCGTCGGTCGCGGCGCTGCCCGATCCGCCGTATTGCGTCGGGTTCGCGGCCGAAAGCGGCGACCTCGACGTGCACGGCGACGAGAAGCGCAAGCGCAAGAACGTGCCGCTCCTGGTCGGCAATCTCGGCCCGTTGACGTTCGGCCGCGACGACAACGAAGTCGTGCTGTTCGAGGCGGCCGGCCTCACGCGCCTGCCGCGCGCCCCGAAGGACGAACTCGCGCACGTGCTCGTCGCGGAAATCGCGAAGCGCCTGCCGGACAACCGCCTGATCTGATCACCCGCGCGGCGGCCCGCGCCGCCGCGCCCTTCCCGACCGATTCGACGACCGCATGAAACTCGATCTGAAGATTCTCGACACGCGCATGCGCGACTACCTGCCCGCCTACGCCACCACCGGCAGCGCGGGCCTCGACCTGCGCGCGTGTCTCGACGCGCCCGTCACGCTGCAGCCGGGCGAAACGACGCTCGTGCCGACCGGCCTCGCGATTCACCTCGCGGATCCCGGCTACGCGGCGCTGATCCTGCCGCGCTCGGGCCTCGGCCACAAGCACGGCATCGTGCTCGGCAACCTCGTCGGCCTGATCGATTCCGACTACCAGGGCCAACTGATGATCTCGACGTGGAACCGCGGCCAAACCGAGTTCGTGCTGAACCCGTTCGAGCGGCTCGCGCAACTCGTGATCGTGCCGGTCGTGCAAGCGCAATTCAACATCGTCGACGACTTCGCGCAAAGCGATCGCGGCGAAGGCGGCTTCGGCAGCACCGGCCGACACTGAACGACGCCGTGAAAAAAAGGGGCCTCGCGGCCCCTTTCCTTTTTCCGCGACCGTTCACCGATCGGCCGTCTGCGCAATCCACGCGGGCACGAGCTCGCGTCGCCGCGCCTGCACGATGATCGCGTAGATCACCATCGCGACGAGTACGCCGAGCAGCACCGCCGACGATCCGACGGTGCCGAGCGCGAGCCCGCCCTTGGCAACCGGTTTCGTCAGCAGGTCGCCGACCGTCGCCCCGAACGGACGCGTGAGCACGAACGCGGCCCAGAACAGCAGCACGCCCGAAATGCGCGTGAAATAGTGGGCCAGCACGATCAGTGCGAGCAGCCCGCCGATCAGCAGCGCGCCGCCGCCGAAGCCGAGGCCCGAGCTGTCCGCGAGAAAATCGCCGAGCGCGGTGCCGAGCGTGTTCGAGAACAGGATCGCGATCCAGTACAGCAGTTCGACCTTGCGCGTGCGGATCAGGTCGACCGACAGCGATTCGCCGCTCAGCCGCCATACCGCGAAGATCGCCAGCAGGATCGCGACGAGAATCGACGAGCCGGCGGCATAGCCGAGGCCGAGCGTCCGGTCCATGAAATCGGACATCGTCGTGCCGGCGGTGCTCGTCGCGACGATCACCGCCCAGTAGATCGCCGGGCGATACTGCGTCGTTCTGAGCTGGGCGCCCAGCGTCACGAGAAAGAAACCGAACAGCAGGATCGAGCTCACCGCATAGCCGACGTTCAGCGTCATCGACAGCAGGTCGCCACCGGTCTCGCCGAGCGTCGTCGCGCAGATCTTCATGATCCAGAACGCGAGCGTAATTTCAGGAAGTTTGTTCATTCGAACCCCTTTTTACAGATGGCGACGGACTGGCGTGCGCCAGCCCGATCGTGGACAGGTTCGAATGTAGTCGCCGCCGGCTTAACGGAACCTTAGCGGTGTGGCAGCGCCGCGCGGCCGCGGCGCGCGCAGCCACGCGTCAACGCGCGTGCCGGTGCCGGTAGTGCAGTGCGTACGCGAGCGTCAGCAGCACGACGAACACGACGCCGACCACCATCGTCATCCGGAATTCGCGCGTGAAAGCGGTCGTCAGCAGGATCGCGCCGACGAGCCCCGCACCGAGCAGGCTGCCGAACGGGTGCCCCCACATCCGGAACGCGAGCGCCGGGCCGCGATATTGCGCGCGAAAACGCAGGTGCGTGACGAAGATCATCAGCCATGTGAACAGTGCGCCGAACATCGCGATCGCCATCATCACGGTGAACGCGGTATCCGGCGACAGCGCGACCAGCACCGCCGCGACCGCGACGCCGCTGGTCGAGATCCACAGCGCCGCACGCGGCACGCCGTTGTTGCCGAGCCGGCCGAACACGGCCGGCGCTAGCTGCGCGCGCGACAGGCTGAACATCATCCGCGTCGTCACGTAGAGCTGGCTGTTCATCGCCGACAGCGCCGCGATCAGCAACACGAAGTTGATCACGCCGGCCGCATACGGCACGTGCGTCGCGGCCATCACCTTCACGAACGGGCTTTCGTCGGTGCCGGCCTGCGTCCAGGGCACGATCGCGAGCATCAGCGACAGCGTGAGCAGATAGAACAGCACGAGCCGGAACACCGTCGAGCGGAACGCGCGCGTGACCGCATGCTGCGGATCGCGCGCCTCGCCGGCCGCGATCGCGACCGCCTCGATGCTCATGTAGCTGAAGATCGCGACGATCACCGCGACCCAGGTGCCCCACGGCCCTTTCGGCATGAAGCCGTCGTGCGCGGTGTAGTTCGCGAAGCCGATGCCCGAAGCCGCCGGCGCCGACCACACGAGGTACGCGCCGAGCGCGATGAACACGACGATCGCCGCGATCTTCAGCAACGAGAACGCATATTCGACCGCCCCGTACAGCGTGACGCTCGCGAGGTTCACCGCGATCAGCAGCGCGGAGAAGCCGATCACCCAGTACCAGCCGGGGACGGCGGGGAACCAGTACTTCATGAAGACGGCGATCGCGCTGATCTCGGTGCCGATCGCGAACACGACCGCGAACCAGTACGCATAGCGCACGAGAAAGCCCGCGAGCGGGCCGACGTAATGCTCGGCGTACGCACCGAACGAACCGGCCGTCGGATGCGCGACCGTCATTTCCGCGAGCGCGCCCATCAGCAGCAGCGCGATCAGCGCGCCGATCGCGTACGAAACCAGCACGCTCGGGCCCGCGAGCCCGATCGCGAACCCGCTGCCGAGGAACAGCCCCGTGCCGATCGCACCGCCGATCGCGATCATCGCCATCTGCCCCGACGTCAGCGCGTGGCGCAATCCTTGTTCGCGCGCGACGATGTTGTCGAACGACCGTTGTTGTTGTGTCACCGCGTTACCACTCCCCTGCACCACCATCGCGCCACCGGCGCCAGATAAAGCGAAACGGCGCGGAAAACTTCCCGCGCCGTTCGCATGAACAACGAATTATCGCTTACTCGACTTCGACCGTCTCTTCGTTCGGCTTGTGCGGCGGATTCGCCAGCTTGTCGAACGACAACTGCACCTTGTCGTTTTCGTCGACGTCGACCGTCACGTGACCGCCATTGACGAGCTTGCCGAACAGCAGTTCATCGGCCAGCGCGCGACGGATCGTGTCCTGGATCAGCCGCTGCATCGGCCGCGCGCCCATCAGCGGGTCGAAGCCATGCTTCGCGAGATGCTTGCGCAACGCGTCGGTGAAGAGCGCGTCGACCTTCTTCTCGTGCAGCTGTTCCTCG
This sequence comes from Burkholderia sp. RF7-non_BP4, assembly GCF_001521935.1. NCBI lineage: Bacteria > Pseudomonadati > Pseudomonadota > Betaproteobacteria > Burkholderiales > Burkholderiaceae > Burkholderia > Burkholderia sp. RF7-non_BP4. The sequence goes on from NZ_LOTA01000028.1 coordinate 225,630, forward strand.
AGCTGGATCAGGAACTTGTCGACCACGCGCATGATGATTTCCTCATCGAGCGAGCGGAAGCTGATGATCGCATCCAGACGGTTGCGGAACTCCGGCGTGAACAGGCGCTTGATGTCGGTCATCTCGTCGCCCGTCTCGCGGCGCGTCGTGAAGCCGATCGTCGCCTTCTGCATCGACTCGGCGCCCGCATTCGTCGTCATGATGATGATGACGTTGCGGAAATCCGCCTTGCGGCCGTTGTTGTCCGTCAGCGTGCCGTGGTCCATCACCTGCAGCAGCACGTTGAAGATGTCCGGATGCGCCTTCTCGATTTCGTCGAGCAGCAGCACGCAGTGCGGCTTCTTCGTGACGGCTTCGGTCAGGAGGCCGCCCTGGTCGAACCCGACGTAGCCCGGCGGCGCGCCGATCAGGCGGCTCACCGCGTGACGCTCCATGTATTCCGACATGTCGAAGCGGATCAGCTCGATGCCGAGCGTGAACGCGAGCTGGCGCGCCACTTCGGTCTTGCCGACGCCCGTCGGGCCGGAGAACAGGAACGCGCCGATCGGCTTGTCCATCTTGCCGAGGCCCGCGCGCGCCATCTTGATCGACGCCGCGAGTGCGTCGATCGCCGGATCCTGGCCGAACACGACGCTCTTCAGGTCGCGATCGAGCGTCTGCAGCTTGCTGCGATCGTCCTGCGACACGCTCTGCGCCGGCACGCGCGCGATCTTCGAAATGATTTCCTCGATCTCGCTCTTGCCGATCGTCTTCTTCTGCTTCGACTTCGGCAGGATGCGCTGCGCGGCGCCCGCTTCGTCGATCACGTCGATCGCCTTGTCGGGCAGGTGACGGTCGGTGATGAAGCGTGCCGACAACTCGGCCGCGGCCGACAGCGCACCCGACGAATACTTGACGCCGTGATGCTCCTCGAAGCGCGACTTCAGCCCGCGCAGGATCGCGACCGTCTGCTCGACGGTCGGCTCCGTCACGTCGACCTTCTGGAAGCGCCGCGACAGCGCCGCGTCCTTTTCGAAGATGCCGCGATATTCGGTGAACGTGGTCGCGCCGATGCACTTGAGCGTGCCCGACGACAGCGCCGGCTTCAGCAGGTTCGATGCGTCGAGCGTGCCCCCCGAAGCGGCGCCCGCGCCGATCAGCGTGTGAATTTCGTCGATGAACAGGATCGCGTGCGGCCGTTCCTTCAGCTCCTTCAGCACCGTCTTCAGACGCTGCTCGAAGTCGCCGCGATACTTGGTGCCCGCGAGCAGCGCGCCCATGTCGAGCGAATACACCTGTGCGTTCGCGAGGATGTCCGGCACTTCGCCGCGCGTGATGCGATAGGCGAGCCCTTCGGCGATCGCGGTCTTGCCGACGCCGGCTTCGCCGACGAGCAGCGGATTGTTCTTGCGGCGGCGGCACAGCACCTGCACGACGCGCTCGACTTCCGGCTCGCGACCGATCAGCGGATCGATGCGGCCGTCCTTCGCCATCTGGTTCAGGTTCTGCGTGAACTGCGCGAGCGGGGTTTCCTTTTGCGCGTTCGCGTCTTCGCTTTCCGCGTTCGCGTCGGCCGACTTCGCGGCTTCGCCGCCGTTCGTCTTCGCGATGCCGTGCGAAATGAAGTTCACCACGTCCAGGCGCGTGACGCCCTGCTGCTGCAGGTAATAGACGGCGTGCGAGTCCTTCTCGCCGAAGATCGCGACCAGCACGTTCGCGCCGGTGACTTCCTTCTTGCCGTTCGACGTCGACTGGACGTGCATGATCGCGCGCTGGATCACGCGCTGGAAACCGAGCGTCGGCTGGGTATCGACATCGTCGGTGCCCGGGACGGTAGGTGTGTTGTCGTGGATGAAATTGCGCAGGTTCTGACGCAAGTCCTCGATGTTGGCCGCACACGCGCGCAACACCTCGGCTGCCGTCGGATTATCCAGCAGGGCCAGCAGCAGATGCTCGACCGTAATGAACTCATGGCGCGCCTGGCGTGCTTCCATGAACGCCATGTGCAGGCTGACTTCCAATTCCTGGGCAATCATGCTTCCTCCATCACGCACTGCAGCGGATGCCCGGCCTGCCGCGCATGGGTAACGACTTGCTCAACCTTGGTCGACGCGATGTCCCGCGTATAGACCCCACAAACCCCTCGCCCTTCACGATGGACCTTCAGCATGATCTGCGTGGCCGTCTCGCGATCCTTCTTGAAATACTCCTGTACGACCATCACGACGAACTCCATCGGCGTGAAGTCGTCGTTCAGCAGCACCACCTTGTACATCGAAGGCGGCTTGAGCTTCTGCTGCTTGCGTTCCAGGACGGTGCTGTCCTGCTTGTCCGGGATAATCGCCATACACCCATTCTAAACAACTCGGACAGGCCCGCAATCCTGCCATTACCCGACCGACCGGCCGGCGCCCTCCCTGGTTCCCGACGACTCGCGATCGTCTTCGTGCCATACGAAAGCCGGCTGCGGTGCCGGCTTTCACGCGTGGCGCGGAACACGAACCGTCAGGGGGAAACCGCACCGGACCGTCGCATCCGCATCCAGTATCCCACAAGCCGGGACGACTCGATCGCGTGTCACTCGAGCCTGGTATATGAGCCGATTATGCGACTTTTCAAGTCCGCGCGCTCGGCGGCATGCTGCAAAGCAAAGCCGGAAAAACCCTGAAAATGGGTTCTTTACAACGGCCCTCTAACCGTCTAAAAATTCCGCTTGACACTCAAATAAAGAGCGCCAACAATCAAGCTGGCACTTTTTTCAACTCGTCGGTTGGCGAAATGAAAGAGGCCGAAGGTGAGCTTGTGAGGGGGGAACGGCTGTATTTTCCGGTCGTTTAGCTTTTCGAGCGTGCTCGTGGTAAGTAGCAGCGACTGTGTGACAGGGGAAGTAGGAAAATGGCAACTGGTATCGTTAAGTGGTTCAACGACGCGAAGGGCTTCGGTTTCATCACTCCCGACGAGGGCGGTGAAGATCTGTTTGCGCACTTCTCGGCCATCAACATGCAGGGCTTCAAGACCCTGAAGGAAGGCCAGAAGGTTAGCTTCGAGGTCGTTCAAGGGCCGAAGGGCAAGCAAGCGTCGAACATCCAGGCCGCGTAAAGGCACCGGATATCAGACGAAGAAACCCGGCATTGCGCCGGGTTTCTTTTTTTCAGGCCGGCCACGCGTTAATTCGATTGGCCGGCCTTTTCGTTCAATCCCGATAATTGAACATGTATTGTCTTGTCTCACGCGCAGATCGAATGCCGTCATACGCGTGAAACATATTCAATACTCGTTACACGACCTTCAGCGTGCCCATCATGCCGAGATCCTCGTGTTCGAGAATATGGCAGTGAAACATGCGCTCGCCGGGCATGTCCTGCCTGACGAGCATCGTCACGGTCTCGCCGCTGCGCACGTTCACGGTGTCGCGCCACGCGCGGAACGGTTCGCTCGAGCGCGTGCCGTCCGATGCGCGCTCGATCACCTGGAATTGCGTGCCGTGCAAATGGAACGGGTGATCCATGTCGGTGGCGTTGCGAATCGCCCACCGCTCGACGTCGCCGCGGCGGCTCGTCAGCGTCGCACGGTGCGGCGCGTAGGTCGCGCCGTTGATCGTGAAGCGCATCCCGGCCGGGCGGCCATGCGCCGGGCTGTTCATCATCGCGTCCATGTCCATCTCCTCGCCGAACGCGACCTCCTTGTGCGCAACCGGTTCGCCGAGGGCAGGCACCGCGCGCAGCGTGGCCGGCAGCGCACGGGCGGCGGCCGGCACGAACGTGACGTCGGCGAGCGGCAGCGCCGGATCGGGCGGCAGACTGCCGTGGCCGCCGTCGTGCGACATCGCCATCTTGCGGCGGTCGTATTCGGCCACCTGCAGCACCGCGCGTGACGCGCGATCGCCCGCGCGCACCAGCAGTTCCGCGCGCTCGCCCGGCGCGAGCACCAGCGACGTCACGCGGCGCGGCGCATCGAACAGCCCGCCGTCGGTGCCGACCTGCTCGAACGCTCGGCCGTCGTCGAACGCAACGCGCAGGTAGCGCGCGCTGCACGCGTTCCACACGCGCCAGCGCTCGTCGCCCGCGACGTCGATCCGCGGCCGGCGCGCACCGTTGACCAGCACGAACTGACCTTCGCGGCCGTTCATCCAGTCCATCATGTCGTTCGGCGCAATCGTGCCGTCGCGCGCGAGCTTCAGGTCGGACACGAACAGGTTGCGCTCGGGCCAGCCGGCGAGCGGATCGTCGGCGGCACGCACGACGAACGGGCCCGCCAGCCCGCGGAACACCTGCTCGGCGGTCATCATGTGCGGGTGCGGGTGATACCAGTAGGTGCCGGCGCTCCCCTTCGGCAGCGTGAAGCGATACACGCGCGATGCGCCCGGCGCGACGGGATCCGACGGGTTGCCGTCCTGGTCGGGCGGCACCGGCAGGCCGTGCCAGTGGATCGTCGACGGCTGCGGCAGCTTGTTCACGAAGCGGATTTCGACCGTGTCGCCCTCGCGCACGTCGATCAGCGGCCCGACCACCGGCCCTTGCGTGCCCGCGCCGAATTGCCAGAACGTCGTCGGACGCGCACCGCGCAGCATCGGACGCGCAACCGGCTGGGCGACCAGCGTCGCGCGAAACGTGCCGGGCTCGCGGCTTTCGTTCGCGAGCGTGCGCAGCGACGCGAGCGGCGCGCCGGACGGCAGCGCATCGGCCGCCGCGAGCGCGGCCGGCGCCGGTTTCGCGTGCTGCGCGTGGTCTGCCATCCCTGACATGCCCGACATACCCGGCATGTCGTCCATCTGATCCATGCCGGCCATGCCCGTATGACCGGCATGCTGCGCCCAGGCGGTGCGCGCAAACAGCGATGCCGCCGCAACGCCGATGGCGCGCGACAGGAAGGTTCTCCGTATCATCAATCGTTCCTCGTTATTCGTGCTGCGTCGCGCGGCCGTCGCGACGCTCGCGCCGGCCGGCACGAAGAAGCGCTCGTGCGCGACGCGAATCCTGATGCCCGCGTCATCATAACCGCAGCCCCCGGGCGAGGCGCGGCGACGGCGAGCGAGCGTCGATACGACGCAGCGCGCGGCCGGTCGGACGAACGGACCGGACTCGGATCATCGAGCGTTTTCGATCTTCGCCAGGTCCTGCGGCACCTCACCGCAATCGGCGCCGCCCGCTTTCGCCACGCCCCGTCGAGACGATTCGTCCCTGCCGCTCATCCCGCGATCGGCTTGCCTGGCGCCACCCATATGCGAACCCGCCAATTTTTCACGATGCGGAACAAGTCCCTGCGTTATAAAAATTCGTGGTGCACGGCACAAATTGGTTGTTTCGCGATGCCAAAAAACGTTCCGCAATACAAAACGCGCGAAATAAACCACTGTTTTTACGGAAGAATTTTTGTTTCGAGAAAGCGCTCTACGCGCGCCATCGGGCGCGGCCCCGGACGTAGACTTTGTCCCATGCACTGACGCTTCGCCACGACGGTCGATACGGAATCCGGCGCAAGCAGCCAGACGGGCCACGGCCGGACGAACCGGCGGGCGGCACAACAGAATCGCTTGTGATCAGAAAGGGAGAACGGAAATGAAGGGATTTCGCTTTGGTTCAGCGCTCGGGTCGTTCTACATCCTGCCGGGTAACGGCGGCTGGGAAGCGACGTTCGGCAACGCCCTGCTCGGCGCGTTCTCGTGCCCGGAAGTGGCGGCCGACCACATCTCCCGCGGCGACTGCGAGCAACTGTCCGAACTGGATACGGCCACGCTCGAAGTGCCGCACGAAATCGCCGAGTGGGAAATCGTGCACGTCTGAATGGCACGCCGGCAACGAAAAACGCCCCGGGTGACCGGGGCGTTTTCATGTTCGGCGGAACGGCGAGCCGCCAGGCCCGCCGCATCGGCTGGTGCCGCCGCCGCTGCCGTGGCGCGCGCGGGAGCGCGGCCCGCGTCAGGCGACTGCGTCGACGATGCCGTTCAGCGTTGCGCTCGGACGCATCGCCCGGCTCGTCAGCTCGACGTTCGGACGGTAGTAGCCGCCGATCGCCTGCGCGCTGCCCTGCGCCGCCGACAGTTCTTCCAGGATGCGCGCCTCGTTGTCGGACAGCGCCTTCGCGACGCCTTCGAACTGCGCCTTCAGCGCGGCGTCCTCGGTCTGCTCGGCCAGCGCCTGCGCCCAGTAGAGGCACAGATAGAAGTGGCTGCCGCGGTTGTCGAGGCCGCCGACCTTGCGCGCCGGCGATTTGTTCTCGTCCAGGAACTTGCCGGTCGCCTGGTCGAGCGTCTTCGCGAGCACGAGCGCCTTCGGGTTCTGATACGCGTTGCCGAGATGTTCGAGCGACGCGGCCAGCGCGAGGAATTCGCCGAGCGAATCCCAGCGCAGGAAGCCTTCCTCGACGAACTGCTGCACGTGCTTCGGCGCCGAGCCGCCCGCGCCCGTTTCGAACATCCCGCCGCCGGCCATCAGCGGCACGATCGACAGCATCTTCGCGCTGGTGCCGAGTTCCATGATCGGGAACAGGTCGGTCAGGTAGTCGCGCAGCACGTTGCCCGTGACCGAGATCGTGTCCTTGCCCGCGCGGATGCGCTCGAGCGAGAAGCGCGTGGCGTCTTCCGGCGTCATGATGCGGATGTCGAGGCCGTTCGTGTCGTGATCCTTCAGGTAGCGTTCGACCTTCGCGATGATCTGCGCGTCGTGCGCACGTGCCGGATCGAGCCAGAACACGGCCGGCGCGCCGGTCGCGCGGGCGCGGTTCACCGCGAGCTTGACCCAGTCCTGCACCGGCGCGTCCTTCGTCTGGCACATGCGCCAGATGTCGCCCGACTCGACCGCGTGCTCGAGCAGCACGTTGCCGGCGTCGTCCGTGACGCGCACGACGCCGTCGGCCGGGATCTGGAACGTCTTGTCGTGCGAACCGTATTCCTCGGCTGCCTGCGCCATCAGGCCGACGTTCGGCACGCTGCCCATCGTGACCGGGTCGAATGCGCCGTGCTGCTTGCAGTCCTCGATCACGGCCTGGTAGACACCCGCGTAGCAGCGGTCCGGAATCACGGCCTTCGCGTCGTACAGTTCGCCGTCCGGGCCCCACATGCAGCCCGACTCACGGATCATCGCCGGCATCGATGCGTCGACGATCACGTCGCTCGGCACGTGCAGGTTCGTGATGCCCTTGTCCGAGTTGACCATCGCGAGGCGCGGACGCGCTGCGTATTCGGCCTTGACGTCGGCTTCGATCGCTTCGCGCGTGTCGGCCGGCAGGTCCTTCAGGCGCGCGTACAGGTCGCCGATGCCGTTGTTCGGGTTGAAGCCGGCCTGCGCCAGCACGTCCGCGTGCTTCGCGAGCGCGTCGCGGTAGAACACCGACACGAAGTGACCGAACAGGATCGGGTCCGAGACCTTCATCATGGTCGCCTTCAGGTGCACCGAGAACAGCACGTCCTGCGCCTTCGCGTCGGCGATCTGCGCTTCGATGAAGCTGCGCAGCGCCTTGCGGCTCATCACCGATGCATCGATGACTTCACCGGCCTTCACGGCCGTCTTTTCCTTCAGCACCTTCTTCACGCCGTCGGCCGTCGTGAGTTCGATCTTCACGCTGCCGGCATCGGCGATCAGCGCCGACTTCTCGCTGCCGTAGAAGTCGCCTTCGCTCATGTGCGCGACGTGCGCCTTCGACGTCGCCTTCCATGCGCCCATCTTGTGCGGGTGCTTGCGTGCGTAGTTCTTGACCGACAGCGGCGCGCGACGGTCGGAGTTGCCTTCGCGCAGCACCGGGTTCACCGCGCTGCCCTTGATCTTGTCGTAGCGGGCCTTGACGGCCTTCTCTTCGTCGGTCGACGGCTCTTCCGGGTACGCCGGCAGCTTGTAGCCCTGCGCCTGCAATTCGGCGATCGCGGCCTTGAGCTGCGGCACCGATGCGCTGATGTTCGGCAGCTTGATGATGTTCGCTTCCGGCTTCAGCGTGAGCTGGCCCAGTTCGGCCAGATCGTCGGAACCCTTCTGCTCCGGCGGCAGGACGTCGGCGAATGCCGCGATGATGCGGCCGGCGAGCGAGATGTCGCGCGTTTCGACGGCGACGCCCGACGAGCGCGTGAAGGCCTTGACGATCGGCAGCAGCGAATAGGTCGCGAGCGCCGGCGCTTCGTCGGTGAGGGTATAGATGATCTTGGGCGAAGTGGACATGGTCGATGCGTTGCTACGTGAAAATTTGGGACTGAGGAGCGCCGACGGTAATCGGCGGGGAGCGACCGGGTCGATCGCGAAAGGGGCGTGCCGGCTAGCCGGACGGTGGTGTTGCGAGGGCCGTCATGTTCTACCTTGCAGGGCGTGCGGGCCGCATCGCGGCGCCGCGGCCCGCATGCCGGACCGCCCTGCCAACAAACCTGCCGTTCATGAAATGCCCCGGCGCCGGCAGTAGGCGCCGGGGCTGCCGGCGGTCCGCCGGCCTGCCCCGGAACGGGACTTACATGTTCTCGATCAGCACTTCGCCGAAGCCGGAGCACGACACCTGCGTCGCGCCTTCCATCAGGCGCGCGAAGTCGTACGTGACGCGCTTCTGCAGGATCGACTTCTCCATCGCGGCGATGATCGTATCGGCCGCTTCCGTCCAGCCGAGGTGGCGCAGCATCATTTCCGCCGACAGGATCTCGGAACCGGGGTTCACGTAATCCTTGCCCGCGTACTTCGGCGCCGTGCCGTGGGTCGCCTCGAACATCGCGACCGAATCCGACAGGTTCGCGCCCGGCGCGATCCCGATGCCGCCGACCTGAGCGGCCAGCGCGTCGGAGATGTAGTCGCCGTTCAGGTTCAGCGTCGCGATCACGTCGTATTCGGCCGGGCGCAGCAGGATCTGCTGCAGGAACGCGTCGGCGATCGAATCCTTGATGACGATCTCGTTGCCCGTCTTCGGGTTCTTCACGCGCATCCACGGGCCGCCGTCGATCAGCTCGCCGCCGAACTCCTTCTGCGCGAGCGCGTAGCCGGCGTCACGGAACAGGCCTTCCGTGAACTTCATGATGTTGCCCTTGTGCACCAGCGTGACCGACTTGCGATCGTTGTCGATCGCATACTGGATCGCCTTGCGCACGAGACGCTCGGTGCCTTCCGTCGACACGGGTTTGACGCCGATCCCCGAGGTTTCCGGGAAGCGGATCTTCTTCACGCCCATTTCTTCCTGCAGGAACTTGATGACCTTCTTCGCCTGCTCGGAGCCCGCGGCCCATTCGATGCCTGCGTAGATGTCTTCCGAGTTCTCGCGGAAGATCACCATGTCGATCTTTTGCGGCTCGCGCACCGGCGACGGCACGCCCTTGAAATACTGGACCGGGCGCAGGCACACGTAGAGGTCGAGTTCCTGGCGCAGCGCGACGTTCAGCGAACGGATGCCGCCGCCGACCGGGGTCGTGAGCGGCCCCTTGATCGACACCACGTATTCCTTCAGCACCTGCAGCGTTTCGTCCGGCAGCCACACGTCCGGACCGTACACCTTCGTCGCCTTCTCGCCCGCGAAGATCTCCATCCAGTGGATCTTGCGCTTGCCCTTGTAGGCATGCGCGACCGCCGCGTCGACGACCTTGATCATCACCGGCGTGATGTCGAAGCCCGTACCGTCGCCTTCGATATAGGGAATGATCGGCTGATCGGAAACGTTGAGCGAGAAGTCCTTGTTGACGGTGATCTTGTCACCGCCCTCCGGAACCTTGATGTGCTGATACGGCATGATCGACTCCAGTGACGTGGCTGAGCAGGTGATGCTGGTCGAAACTGCGCGCGCGGCGAGGTGGCCCTGCCACCCTCGTGACGGCAACAGCGAGCGCTATTCTAGCGCCCCAACCGGGGCCGGCGGCACGAAGCGCGACGCTGCGTATCAAGTCTTCCCTTATGTCTTATATAAGACAGAGGACTTGCCGTTCCGTATTATGCATTAAGATTCCGCCATTTGCCATAGACCGCCCGTCCCGCTTCCCGCGGCACGTCGGGCGGGCGCCTCGACATGACCCTGATCGCCCTCAACAAGCCGTTCGGCACGATTTGCCAGTTTTCCGCGCACGAGACGCGGCCGTCGCTCGGCGACTGGGTGAAAGCACCCGGCGTCTACCCGGCCGGCCGGCTCGACGCGGACAGCGAGGGCCTGCTGCTGCTCACCGACGACGGCGCGCTGCAGGCGCGCATCGCCGAGCCGCGCCACAAGCTCGTCAAGCGCTACTGGGCGCAGGTCGACGGCGCGCCGGGCCCGGCCGACCTGAAGGCGCTCGCGCGCGGCGTCGATCTCGGCGACTACGTGACGCGCCCGTGCCGCGCCGAATTCATCGAACCGCCCGACACGCTGTGGCCGCGCAATCCGCCGATCCGCTATCGCGCCGCGATCCCGACCACGTGGATCGAACTCGCGATCACCGAAGGCAAGAATCGGCAGGTGCGGCGCATGACCGCCGCGATCGGTTTCCCGACGTTGCGTCTCGTGCGCGTCGGCATTGGCGCGCTCGACATATTCGCGCTCGGCATTGCACCGGGCGAAACAATCGCGCTGCCGCCGCGCGCCCCATGGGACGGTTTTGCACGCGCTGAATGACGCATTCCGGTCGCGTGAATTTTTCGTCATCTTTTTCGTCAACCGCCTGCGAAGATCGCGCGTTAAACCACGCAGATGCCAACCTTAGCTATCCGGCATTGGCAGCCGAATCCGTGTTTGCGTCACGAAAGCGACGTTTTCATCGAATACGATTCGGCGCCCGCAGCGCAATGAGAAATTTCTCGAAGCGTCTGTCAACCGAAAGGTGGATGGCACCGTTAGACGACATGACTCCTATTGCCGGGTCATTTGGTTAATTAACTAAAGCTGAGGAACACAACATGAACAAACTGATCGCTGCTCTGGTCGCTGGCCTCTTCGCAACGGCTGCTTTCGCACAAGCTTCGGCTCCGGCCGCTCCGGCTGCTGCTGCTCCGGCAGAAGCTGCTTCGGCACCGGCTAAGAAGGCAACGCACAAGAAGCACCACGCTGCTAAGAAGCACCACGCAGCCAAGAAGGCAGCTAGCGAAGCCGAAGCACCGGCAGCTGCTTCGAACTAAGTAAGCAAGCTGTAATAACGCAGTCAAGAACACGCAGTCTTGCCGTTCTTACGGCGTTGAAAGGCAGATCACCGCGAGGCGATCTGCCTTTTTCTTTTTTGTGCCCGCCGGCGCGCTTCGCGTACCATGCGGGTCTCGTTTTCCCGATAGGAGCCCTGCTGTGCGATTCTCCCTGCGCTCGTCGCTCGGCCGCCTTGCGCGCGCCGCCGTGTTTCCCGCCGCGCTCGCCGTCCTCGCGCTCGGCATGCAGACCGCCCACGCGCAGATGCCGCCCGGCGCCAAGCAGCCGAGCGAGTTCCCGCGCGCGAAGCTGCGCGCCGGCATGTACGTGATCGACGCGGCCGTCGCCGCGAACGACGCCGACCGCGAACAGGGGCTGATGTACCGGTCGCAGCTCGCGCCGAACGAAGGCATGCTGTTCGTGTTCAACGAGAACGCCGTGCACTGCTTCTGGATGAAGAACACGCTGATCCCGCTGTCGATCGCGTTCATCCGCGCGGACGGCACGATCACCGACATCGACGAGATGAAGGCCGAGACGACCGACAACCACTGCCCGCGCAACAACGGCGTCTATGCGCTCGAAATGAGCAAGGGCTGGTTCGCGGCGAAGGGCATCAAGCCGGGCATGAAGCTCGAAGGCCTGCCCAAGGCCCAGTAACGGCCATTGCCGCGGCGCCGCCGCACGTCGACCGAAGCCGGCCGCCCATTCTTGTGTTGGGCGCCGGTTTTTTTTTCGCCGGCCGACGCCGACGCGCGCCTTGATTCGGCCAATGCTGCCCGCATCTGCAAAAGCCACGGACAAGCGCTATGCTTTAAATCTCGCTAGTTCCAGCCCGGGCCGGTGCAGCCGGCCCGCTTACGATCCGAACCACCAGGAGGTTCACGTGCCCCGCAAAACCCCCATCGAGCGCTATCGCAATATCGGGATCAGTGCTCACATCGATGCCGGCAAGACCACGACGACCGAGCGCATCCTGTTTTACACCGGCGTGAGCCACAAGATCGGTGAAGTGCACGACGGCGCGGCCACGATGGACTGGATGGAGCAGGAGCAGGAACGCGGCATCACGATCACGTCGGCCGCGACCACGGCCTTCTGGAAGGGCATGGCCGGCAACTATCCGGAACACCGGATCAACATCATCGACACCCCCGGGCACGTCGACTTCACGATCGAGGTCGAGCGCTCGATGCGCGTGCTCGACGGTGCGTGCATGGTCTACGACTCGGTCGGCGGCGTGCAGCCGCAATCCGAGACCGTGTGGCGCCAGGCGAACAAGTACAAGGTGCCGCGCATCGCGTTCGTCAACAAGATGGACCGCGTCGGCGCGGACTTCTTCCGCGTGCAGCGCCAGATCGGCGAGCGCCTGAAGGGCGTCGCCGTGCCGATCCAGATTCCGATCGGCGCGGAAGATCATTTCCAGGGCGTCGTCGATCTCGTGAAGATGAAGGCGATCGTCTGGGACGACGAAAGCCAGGGCGTGAAATTCACGTACGAGGACATCCCGTCGAATCTCGTCGAGCTCGCGCACGAATGGCGCGAGAAGATGGTCGAAGCCGCCGCGGAAGCCAGCGAGGAACTGCTCGAGAAGTACCTGCACGACCATGAATCGCTGACCGAGGACGAGATCAAGGCCGCGCTGCGCCAGCGCACGATCGCGAACGAGATCGTGCCGATGCTGTGCGGCAGCGCGTTCAAGAACAAGGGCGTGCAGGCGATGCTCGACGCGGTGATCGACTACCTGCCGTCGCCGGTCGACGTGCCCGCGATCCTCGGCCACGACTTCCACGATCCGGAGAAGCCGGCGGAACGTCATCCGAGCGACGACGAGCCGTTCTCGTCGCTCGCGTTCAAGATCATGACCGACCCGTTCGTCGGCCAGCTGATCTTCTTCCGCGTGTACTCGGGCGTCGTCGAATCGGGCGACACGGTCCTGAACGCGACGAAGGACAAGAAGGAGCGGCTCGGCCGGATCCTGCAGATGCACGCGAACGAGCGCAAGGAAATCAAGGAAGTGCGCGCGGGCGACATCGCGGCGGCGGTCGGCCTGAAGGAAGCGACGACGGGCGACACGCTGTGCGATCCGGCCAAGCCGATCATCCTCGAGAAGATGGAATTCCCGGAGCCGGTGATCTCGCAGGCGGTCGAGCCGAAGACGAAGGCCGACCAGGAAAAGATGGGCCTCGCGCTGAACCGTCTCGCGCAGGAAGATCCGTCGTTCCGCGTGCAGACCGACGAGGAATCCGGCCAGACGATCATCTCGGGGATGGGCGAGCTGCACCTCGAAATCCTGGTCGACCGGATGAAGCGCGAGTTCGGCGTCGAGGCGACGGTCGGCAAGCCGCAGGTCGCGTATCGCGAGACGGTGCGCACGACGGCGGCCGATGTCGAAGGCAAGTTCGTCAAGCAGTCGGGCGGGCGCGGCCAGTACGGGCATGCGGTGATCACGCTGGAGCCGAACCCCGGCAAGGGCTACGAGTTCCTCGACGAGATCAAGGGCGGCGTGATTCCGCGCGAATTCATCCCGGCCGTCGACAAGGGCATCATCGAAACGCTGAAGAGCGGCGTGCTCGCGGGCTACCCGGTCGTCGACGTGAAGGTGCACCTGACGTTCGGCTCGTACCACGACGTCGACTCGAACGAAAACGCGTTCCGGATGGCCGGCTCGATGGCGTTCAAGGAAGCGATGCGCCGCGCGAAGCCGGTGCTGCTCGAGCCGATGATGGCGGTCGAGGTCGAGACGCCCGAGGACTTCATGGGCAACGTGATGGGCGACCTGTCGAGCCGGCGCGGCATCGTGCAGGGGATGGAGGACATCGCGGGCGGCGGCGGCAAGCTGGTGCGCGCCGAGGTGCCGCTTGCCGAGATGTTCGGCTATTCGACGTCGCTGCGCTCGGCGACGCAAGGTCGTGCGACGTACACGATGGAGTTCAAGCAGTACGCGGAAACGCCGGCGAACGTGTCGGAAGGCGTGATCAACGCGAAAGTGAAGTAAGCGCGGGGTGCGCGCCCTGCTGCGCGCAGACCTCAGGCCCGTCCGGTTCCGGACGGGCTTTTTTTCGTCCGTCCGACGCAGCACGGCTGGGTGGCCGACGCCCCGACGCCGTTTTTGATCGGCACGCCAGGCCATTTTTGCGCATGCCACAATGCATCGCGATTCGTCCGATGGAACCAGCCCGATGCCGCCCACCCCTGCCCTGCGCCGACTGCTGATGCTGTATGCCGGCCTCATCGCCGCAAATGTCGCCGTCTGGCTGTGGGCGCTCGCGGTGCTGCACGACCATCCGCTGCTGCTGGGCACCGCGGCGATCGCGTACGGGCTCGGGCTGCGTCATGCGGTCGACGCCGATCACATCGCCGCGATCGACGTCGCGACGCGCAAGCTGATGCAGGACGGCCAGCGTCCGGTGACGGTCGGCCTGTTCTTCTCGCTCGGCCACTCGACGATCGTGGTCGTCGCGACGCTCGGCATCGCGCTGAGCGCGTTCGCGCTGCGCGACCGCTTCGACGCATTCCGCGAGATCGGCGGCACGATCGGCACGGCGGTGTCCGCGACCTTCCTGCTCGTGCTCGCGTGCATGAACCTGGCGATCCTGCGCGACGTGTGGCGGCGCTATCGCGGCGCACCGGACGCGGCTCCCGGCGCCGCGCACACGCATCGCGCGAGCGGCATCGTATCGCGGCTGCTGCGTCCGCTGTTCCGGTTCGTGTCGAGAAGCTGGCACATGTATCCGGTCGGCGTGCTGTTCGGCCTCGGTTTCGATACTGCAACAGAAATCGCGTTGCTCGCGATCGCGGCCACGCAGGCGAGCCACGCGCTGCCGATCCATTCGGTCATGCTGTTTCCCGCGCTGTTCGCGGCCGGCATGACGCTGATCGACTCGACCGACAATGTGCTGATGATCCATGCGTACGGCTGGGCGATGGACGATCCGCGGCGCAAGCTGCTCTATAACGCGAGCATCACGCTGCTGTCGGCGGCCGTCGCACTGGCGGTCGGCGGGATCGAAGCCGCCGGCCTGCTCGCCGACAAGCTGTCGCTGACGGGCCCCGTACGCGATGTGCTCGACGCGCTTGGCGCGCGCTTCGGCGCGATCGGTTACGGCATCGTCGCGCTGTTTCTCGTCGCCTGGATCGCGTCGATCCTCTGCCACCGCTGGCCGCGCGCTGCCGACACGACGGCGCGATAGAACTAGTCAGACGTTTCATTTCGGAAACAAAAAGCTCACGACGGCGTATCACGCGCTGTCACGCGATACATGCGCGCCTTGCGCCACGGACATGGCCGGCCGTTGGCACGAATCTCGCAGTTAGGGATTCGCACGGCGGGCCCGCGGGCCGATTCGTGTTCCCGGCTGGCCTCTGACGCCAGTCCGACACGCATCGGCCGCCGATACGACAATGCATCGTTGCTGGTCCCCTGCATCACACGTTGATGGTCGCGCGTGACGAGGCATCGCGCGCATCGGGGAGATCAATAATGAGCAGAACGAATCAACGGTCCCGCACGGCGGGACGGTGCTATCGCACGACCCTGCTGGCCGCAGCCGCGTTTGCGTGCTGCTGTTCTTACGCGATTGCTCAGGACTCGATGCCCGACGTCGCGTCCGACCCGACCGCCAGCGCAGACCCCGTCATGATGCTCGCCGAGGACTCGGCGTCCTGCGCCGCCGGTCCGGCTGCTTGCGCGGTACACATATATGCCGGCCGCGGCGCTGTGGGCAGCGGTGCCGGAAGTACCTCTGGCGGTAGCAGTCCGGGGAACAGCGGGAATGGCGGAAGCGGCGCCGTCGGGCCTGCGGGCGTCGGTGGATCGATCGGGGCGACATCCGGTGGTACGAGCGGAACAGGTCGTAGCGGCGGTGCATCGGGCAACGGGGGTAAAGGCGGCGGGACCTCGGGTAACGGCACTTCGGGTGGCGGTTCCTCGGGTGGCGGCTCCTCGGGTGGCGGCTCCTCGGGTGGTGGTTCCTCGGGTGGCGGTTCCTCGGGTGGCGGTTCCTCGGGTGGCGGTTCCTCGGGTGGTGGCTCCTCAGGGGGCGGCTCCTCGGGTGGTGGCTCCTCGGGTGGTGGTTCCTCGGGTGGTGGCTCCTCGGGTGGTGGCTCCTCAGGGGGCGGCTCCTCGGGTGGTGGCTCCTCGGGTGGTGGTTCCTCGGGTGGTGGCTCCTCGGGTGGTGGTTCCTCGGGTGGTGGTTCCTCGGGTGGCGGTTCCTCGGGTGGTGGCTCCTCGGGTGGCGGCTCCTCGGGTGGTGGCTCCTCGGGCGGTGGCTCCTCGGGCGGCGGCTCCTCGGGCGGCGGCTCCTCGGGTGGGCATGGGGGCGGTGGTAACGGCGGCGGCAGCGGCGGTAGCGGCGGCGGCGGTGGTGGTCACGGTAATGGTGGCGGCAGCGGCAGCGGCAACGGCGGCGGCGGCGGCGGCGGCGGCGGCGGCAGCGGCAGCGGCGGCGGCGGCGGCGGCGGCGGCGGCGGCAGCGGCAGCGGCAGCGGTGGCGGTACCGGCGGTGGCAACGGCGGTCACGGCAATGGTGGCGGTACCGGCGGTGGCAGCGGCGGTGGCAGCGGCGGTGGCAGCGGCGGTGGCAACGGTGGCAACGGTGGCGGCGGTGGCGGCGGCAGCGGCGGTACCGGCGGTGGCAACGGCGGTCACGGCAATGGTGGCGGTACCGGCGGTGGCAGCGGCGGTGGCAACGGTGGCGGCGGCAGCGGCGGTACCGGCGGCAACGGCGGTCACGGTAATGGTGGCGGCACCGGCAACGGCGGCGGCAGCGGCAGCGGCGGCAGCGGCGGCAGCGGCGGCAGCGGCGGCAGCGGCGGCAGCGGCGGTGCCGGCGGTGGCAACGGCGGTCACGGCAATGGTGGCGGCAGCGGCACCGGCGGCGGCAGCGGCAACGGTGGCCACGGCAACGGCGGCGGCAACGGTAATGGCAACGGGAGCGGCGGCGCCGGCAACGGCGGTGCCAACGGTGTCGGGAACGGCAATGGCGGCGCCGGCGGCAACGGCGGATCGGCCGGTGGCCATGGCCACTGATCGACGCATCGCCTGACCCGCTACGGTCAGAGCATTTCGAGCGCGCGCTTGCTGCGCGGCGGACGGAAATAGCCGTCGAGTTGCGCGCGCTCGTCATCGCTCAACACGAGATCGAGCGCCGCGCGATTGTCGCGGACATGTTCGATCCGCGATGCCTTCGGGATCGCGAATACACCCGGCCGCGCGAGCACCCAGGCAAGCGCGACGCGCATCACCGACACACCGCGTTGCCGCGCGATCTCGTCGAGCGGCGAACGCTTCGGCAGCCGCCCGTGATCGACCGGGCTGTATGCCATCGCCGGCATCCGGTGCTTGGCGAGCCATGGCAG
Source organism: Burkholderia sp. RF7-non_BP4 (assembly GCF_001521935.1). Taxonomy (NCBI): domain Bacteria; kingdom Pseudomonadati; phylum Pseudomonadota; class Betaproteobacteria; order Burkholderiales; family Burkholderiaceae; genus Burkholderia; species Burkholderia sp. RF7-non_BP4. The sequence goes on from NZ_LOTA01000028.1 coordinate 243,006, forward strand.
CAGATCGAATTCCGGGCCGCGCCGCGCGACGTTGTAGAGGATCTGGTTGGTCGCGCACGCGCCGCCGCCCGCCTCGTCGACGAGTTCCGCCATGTCGGCCGTATCGAAGTTGCTGACACCCCAATGGCGGATCTTGCCCGCACGCCGCAGCGCCTCGAATCCTTCGACCGTCTCCTCGAGCGGCACCGAACCACGCCAGTGCAGCAGGTACAGGTCGAGACGGTCGGTACGCAAACGCTTGAGGCTCGCTTCGCACGCGGCGACGACGCCCCGCCGGCTCGCATGATGCGGATACACCTTGCTGACAAGGAACACGCCGTCGCGCAATCCGGTCAGCGCCTCCCCGACGAGCACCTCGGTCGCGCCGTCGCCGTACATCTCCGCGGTATCGACCAGCGTCATCCCGAGCGCGATACCTTCGCGCAATGCGGCGATCTCGTCCGCGCGACGCGCGGGCCGCTCGCCCATTTCCCATGTGCCCAGGCCGAGCTTCGGAATGGTCTCGCCGTCCGGCAGGACGACCGTGGCGATCGTGTCTGTCATGCGCTCCTCGCTGCGGATTGGTGGCCGCGCACCCGCGGCCGTAGCATCGAATACGACGCATCAGTGTAGTCAATCGGTGCGGCGTCCACCTGCTGCACGGCAAAAACCGGATATAACGGCGCCGCATGATGACTTAGAATGGCCGGCAATCTGATCGATACCCATTCCATGAAGGCACCCACGGACGACCGCTGGCAGGACCTGCGCCCCGACCCCGAGAACGATACGCCGCTCTACCTGCAGCTCGCCCGCAAGCTCGGCGACGCGATCCACGACAATCGCTGGGCGGCCGGCGAGGCGCTGCCGTCCGAACGCGTGCTGTCCGAAGCGCTCGGCGTGTCGCGCATCACCGCGCGCAAGGCGATCGCGCTGCTCGTCGAGCAGGGCTTGATCCGCCGCACGCAAGGCGCCGGCAACTTCATCCAGCCGCGCTACGAGGATCCGCTGTCGCGGCTGTCGAGCTTCAGCGAGATGCTCGAGCGCCGTGGCTTCAAGCCGAGCTCGCAGTGGCTCGAACGCGAGATTCAGCCGGCGAACCGCGACGAAGTCATCCAGCTCGGCCTGTCGCCGGCCGCGTCGGTTACACGGCTGAAACGCCTGCGCCTCGCCGACGGCATCGTGATGGCCGTCGAGAACTCGACGTTTCCCGCCACGCTGATTCCCGATCCGCAAGCGATCGGCGGGTCGCTGTACAGCTATCTCGAAGCACGCGGCACGCCGATCGTGCGCGCGCTGCAGCATTTCCGCGCGGTCAACGCGACCGACGAGATCGCGCAGCAGATGGGCATCGCGCCGCACGACGCGCTGCTGCTGATCACGCGAATCGGCTATACGGCCGACCAGCGCGCGATCGAGCTCACCGATACCTACTGCCGCAACGACTACTACGACTTCGTCGTCGAGCTGCGCAAGTAATGCGCGCGGCGCCGCCCGCGCTCATCGCCAGCGCGCTTCGTCCGTGCCGAGCGGCACGGGCGGCCGCGTGAATCGCGGCGGCGTCGCCGACAGGCGTTCGGCCGGACGCACGGCATCGATCACGCCGAACGGCGAAGCGGTCCGGTCGATCCGGTCGCGCACGTCGTCGAACGTGAAATCCGGTGCATGCAGGCCGTCCGGCACCGTGCCGAACGATTGCAGCCAGCGCCCCGTCTGCGCGAGCGACAGCCGCACGTGCCAGCTCCCGCCTTCCGTCGCACGGCGCGCGAGCGCGATCATCGCGCCGAACGCCGCGAGATAGCCCGTCGCATGATCGAGCGCCTGGCACGGCAGATGGCGCGGGCGATCCGCGTGCGCGGCATGCTGCTCGTGCCAGGCGATACCGCTCGCCGACTGCACGAGGCTGTCGAAGCCGCGCCGCATCGACCACGGCCCCGCATGCCCGTACGCGGATACCGACACGCACACGATGCCGGGCCGCAATTCCGCCAGCGCCTGCGGAGAGAACCCGCGCGCCGCGAGCGCGCCGGGGCGATAAGCCTGCAGGAATACATCGGCATCGCGTGCGAGTTCGCGCAGCGTGGCAACGCCGGCCGCCTCGCGCAGGTCGATCCACGTCGAACGCTTGCCGCGCCCGTTGTCGATCACGAGCGATGCGATGTTCGGCAGGTGCGGACCGTTGACGAGCAGCGTCTGCGCACCGTGCGATGCCAGCGTGCGGCCCGCGACCGGCCCCGCGATGATGCGCGTGAGATCGAGCACGCGCACGCCCGCGAGCGGCTGGTCGGGCTCGCCGCGGCCGATCGCCTCGACGGGCGCGTCGCCGATCCGCTCGATCTCGAACAACGGCAGCGACGCGAGCGCGCGTGCCTGGTCGTGCGCCACCCATTCGTCAGGGGTTCTGATCAATGCCGCGCACAGGCCGGCCTCGGCCAGCGCGGTATCGAGCGCCGCGCCGTCCCATGTGCGGATCGCGGCGGCAACGTCGTCACGCTGCGGGCCGCAGCCGAGCACGTCGAGAATCCCGTGCAGGTGATGCGGAAAGTTTGCATGCAGCTGGATCCAGCGTCCGTCGCGCGTGTCGTAGAAGCCCGTCACCGGATGGCGCGGCTCGGGCGGCAGGCCGTCGTCCACGCGCAGGTAGCGTTCGCTCCGGAATGCGACGAGCGCGTCGCGCATCGATACGTCGACGCGCTGCGCGATGCCCGTGCGCAGCCGGTGGCATTCCGCCGCCGCGAGCCCGGCTGCCGCGATCGTCGCCGCGGCGAGCGTGCCGACGTGGAACGTCGACGGCAGCGTCGGGTCCTGCCCCGTCACGGCCGCGCGGGCCAGCGCGCCGGGTTCGCCGTGCGCGAGTTGCCACAAGCGGGTCAATGCGAGTTCGGGTGTCATGGTGGAAGCGAACCGTTGAGGAGACGGATTCGAGTCTAGAATTCGCGACGGGCGCGATCAATCTTGATTGCGCGAATCAATGCATAACGAATAGTTGTAGCCGGGCCGCGCTTCATGCGCCCCGACAGGAGCGATCGGCATGACGTCCCTCAGCGCGCCGGAAGCCGCCGGCATCCTCGGTGTCAGCGTGAGCACCCTTTACGCGTATGTGAGCCGCGGCCTGCTGCGCTCGCTGCCCGACGGCGCGAGCAAGCGCCGCCGCTACGACGCGGACGAGGTGCGCCTGCTCGCACGCCGCCGCGCCGATGCGAAACGCGCGGGCGGCGTCGCCGAACGCTCGCTCGACTGGGGCGTGCCCGTGCTCGAATCGCGGATCACGCAGATCGCCGACGGCCGCCTGCACTATCGCGGCGCCGATGCGATCGCACTCGCGAACGACGCGACGCTCGAGGAAACGGCCGCACTGCTGTGGGATTGTCCGCCCGCGCGGCTTGGCGCGGCATCGCTCGCGTCGACCGGATTCGACACCGCGCAGTGGGACGACTGGGCTCGCCGCTGGGCACATCTCGCGCCGCTCGAGCGCACGCTGGTGCTGCTCCCCGCCGCGGCCGCGTCGCTGCCGCGCCTGTGGGCGCAGGGGCGCGACGCGCAGTTCGACGCGGCCACGCTGCTGCTGCGCGTGACGACGGCCGCGCTGGCCGGCATCGCGCCGGGCGACGCCCCCGTGCATCGGCAGCTCGCCGCGGCGTGGCGGCTGCGGCGACGCGACGAAGCCGACCTGCTGCGCCGCGCGCTCGTGCTGTGCGCCGATCATGAACTGAACCCGTCGACCTTTGCGGTGCGCTGCATCGCGTCGACCGGCACTCACCTGTTCGGTGCGATCGCGGGCGGGCTCGCGGCGCTGTCGGGCCCACGCCACGGCGGCGAGACGTTCCGCGCGGGCGCGCTGCTCGACGAAGCGGCGCGCGCCGCCGACCTCGACCGCTACCTCGCGCTGCGCGTCGCGCACGACGAACGGGCGGACGGTGCGCGCACCGCGCTGTCCGGTTTCGCGCACCCGCTCTATCCCGACGGTGACCCGCGCGCCCGCGCGTTGCTCGACGCGCTGCACGCGATGCTGCCCGACCGGACGCCGCTACGCATGGCCCGTGCGCTCGCCGCGCGTGTCGAGGCCGCGACCGGCCTGCGACCGTCGATCGATTTCGCGCTCGCGGTGCTGGAACGCACGCTCGCGCTGCCGGACGGCGCCGCGTTCACGCTGTTCGCGGCCGGCCGCACCGCGGGCTGGATCGCGCACGCGCTCGAACAATATGCGGACGGCAAGCTGATCCGGCCCCGCGCGCGCTACATCGGCAGCGACGCGGCTGCCTGACCACGGCCGCCGCGCCACGCGGCGGCGAACCGTCGCCACGCGATCGGCGCGGCCTGCGGGGCCGGCGCCGCCTGCGGGCCGAACGCGAACACCGCGCCGCCCGCCGCCGCGCTGATCCATACGCGCATGCCGGGCAGCAGCGCCAGCGTCTCGCCGGCGCGCAGCCAGTGATCGTCGGGCCGGCCCTCGATCGTCACCCACAGATCGCCGTCCGCGACCTGCAGCGCGGTGCGATCGACGATCCGCCACCGCGCGGCCGGCTCGTTGCCGTCCATCTCGTAGAGTCGCAGTTCTCGCATGGCCGCCTCCGGGTCGCGTGGGTTCGATGACACCAGTATTTCGGACAGCGGCAACACACGGACAGATACGCCTGCAGACACTTTCGGCTGAACTGTACCGGCCGGTTCACGGACGGGCGTCCGGCGCACGCGTTGCCGATCCTGCGTGTGACGGCGGCTTTGCCTACAATGGCGGCTGTCCCGCGCCCTCGGTCCGTCCCCATGTTCCAACGCCCGCCCGCCGCCGCCCCCGGCGAAAAGAACCTCACCGTGATGCTCTGGCTCGTTGCGACCGGCTTCTTCATGCAGACGCTCGATGCGACGATCGTCAACACGGCGCTGCCGTCGATGGCCGCGAGCCTCGGCGAATCGCCGTTGCGGATGCAGTCGGTCGTGATCGCATACTCGCTGACGATGGCGGTGATGATTCCCGTCTCGGGCTGGCTCGCCGACACGTTCGGCACGCGGCGCGTGTTCTTCAGCGCGATCCTGGTGTTCTCGCTCGGTTCGTTGCTGTGCGCGAACGCCCATACGCTGTCGCAGCTCGTCGTGTTCCGCGTCGTGCAGGGGGTGGGCGGCGCGATGCTGTTGCCGGTCGGGCGGCTCGCCGTGCTGCGCACGTTCCCTGCCGAACGCTACCTGGCCGCGTTGTCGTTCGTCGCGGTCCCCGGGCTGATCGGTCCGCTGATCGGGCCGACGCTCGGCGGCTGGCTCGTGAAGATCGCGTCGTGGCACTGGATCTTCCTGATCAACGTGCCGGTCGGCGTCGCCGGCTGCGTCGCGACCTTCTACTCGATGCCCGACGCGCGCAACCCGGCCGTCGGCCGCTTCGACCTGAAGGGCTATCTGCTGCTGACGATCGGGATGGTCGCGATCTCGCTGTCGCTCGACGGGCTCGCCGATCTCGGCATGCAGCACGCGGCCGTGCTCGTGCTGCTGATCCTGAGCCTCGCGTGCTTCGTCGCGTATGGGCTGTACGCGGTGCGCGCGCCGCAGCCGATCTTCTCGCTCGAGCTGTTCAAGATCCACACGTTCAGCGTGGGCCTGCTCGGCAACCTGTTCGCGCGGATCGGCAGCGGCGCGATGCCGTACCTGATCCCGCTGCTGCTGCAGGTGAGCCTCGGCTATTCGGCATTCGAGGCCGGGCTGATGATGCTGCCGGTCGCGGCGGCCGGGATGTTCTCGAAGCGGATCATCACGCGGCTGATCACGCAGCACGGCTACCGCAAGGTACTGCTCGTGAACACGATCATGGTCGGCGTGATGATGGCGAGCTTCGCGCTGATGCGCGACACGGTGCCCGTGTGGGTGAAGGTCGTCCATCTCGCGCTGTTCGGCGGTTTCAACTCGATGCAGTTCACCGCGATGAACACGCTGACGCTGAAGGATCTCGGCACCGGCGGCGCGAGCAGCGGCAACAGCCTGTTCTCGCTCGTGCAGATGCTGTCGATGAGCCTCGGCGTCACGGTCGCGGGCGCGCTGCTCGCCACCTTCACCGGAATGCTGCGCACGGTGACGCCGAGCAACACGCTGCCGGCGTTCCACGCGACCTTCATCTGCGTCGGGATCATCACGGCCGCGTCCGCGTGGATCTTCGCGCAGCTCGCGCCCGAGATCCGCGCCCGCGCGCAGCACAAGACCGATCCGTCCGAGCGCGCGTGACGCACGACGCGCGTCGTGCCGGGAAACCCCACGACGGCGCGCCGCGCACCATGTCGGTGCAGCATGGCTGCGCCGCGCGGCACCCGGCGACCGCGACGGGGCGTCCGCACGGGGCCCGATGCCGTGCATGCTTCTTGCTCGCCTATTCTGTAGGTAAACTGGCAGTCTTCCTTCGGCCGACATCATGAGCATGATCGACATCGATCCACCCGGCTTTCAGCCGCCCCGCCCCGTCGCCGGCGACGACGGCAAGCGGCGCACCGTGCTGTACGGTGCGTACACCGTGTTCAGCGTGTTCCAGCCCGTTTTCTCGGTGTCGCACCGCCGCGCGATCGGCTATCACGCGTCGCTGCGCGCGCACGACGAGGACAGCCGCCAGGTCGCGTCGCACGAGGTGTTCACGCAGGCGGCGCGGCGCGGCGACCTGCTCGAGCTCGGCCGGCTCGCCGAATCGCTGCATCTCGGCAACTTCCACGCGTTCGACAGTCACGACGAATGGCTCTTCCTGAGCCTGCATCCGGCCGCGCTGATGGACACCGTCTACGGCGACGCACTGCTCGCGAACCTGAAGGCGCTCGGCCTGCCGCCGCATCGCGTGGTGCTCGAAGTGCCCGAGCAGGCAGGCGGCGAGACGCCGCGCTATGCGGCGATCGTCGACGGCCTGCGCAAGGCCGGCTTCCTGATCGCGCTCGGCGGCTTCGGCGCGAAACATTCGAACATCGACCGCGTGTGGCACCTGCATCCCGACATCGTCACGCTCGACCGCGGGATCCTCGCCCAGGCGAGCGAACACTCGCATCTCGAGCGTGTGCTGCCGGGGCTCGTGTCGCTGCTGCACGAATCCGGCCAGCTCGTGCTGATGGGCGGGCTCTCGACCGAGCGCGACGCGCTGATCGCGCTCGAATGCGATGTCGATTTCGTGCAAGGGCAGTACTTCGCGGGGCCGAGCGTCGACCCCGTGCAACCGCAGGCCGCCGCGGGCTGCATGGATACGCTGTCGGCCGCGTTGCGGCTGCGCGTCGCGCAACGCGAGCGCACGCAGGCCGAACGCCTCGCGCCGTATGTCGCCGCGCTGGAGGAAGCGAGCCGGAAGCTCGTCGCGGGCGAATCGCTGATCGACGCCGCCGGCGCCGTGCTGGGATTGCCGGAAACCGCGCGCTGCTTCCTGCTCGACGCATCGGGCCGCCAGATCGGCGACAACGTGCTCGCGCGCGGCAGCGTATCGCAGCGGGCGAAACGCTTCCGGCCGCTGCTGCATTCGGAAGGCGCGAGCTGGGAGCGCCGCCCCTACTTCATCCACGCGATGCGCGCGCCGGGCCGCGTGCATCTGACGCCGCCGTACCTGTCGATCAACGAAGCGCACCTGTGCGTGACCGCATCGATCGCCGCGCCGGCCGCGACCGGCATGCAGGTGCTGTGCGTCGACATCAACTGGGAAGCGGCGCTCAACCGCGAATGAGTTCGCGCGCCGCGCTCATGCGGCGTCATCGATGGCGTCGTCCCGGCGCGCGATCAGCCGATGCACGCGCTTGCCGGACGACGCGCTGACCACCTCGTGCTCGTCGATTACGTGCATGCCGGGGCCGAGCGCCGCGTGCATGCGCGCCGAATCGAGCGGTGTGTACAAGCGGCCGCGCTCGTCGCGCAACGCGCCGTTGCCGGCCACCCGCCAGCTCAGGTACAACGTGCCGCCGGGCATCAGCAGCGCGGCCAGCCGCGCGGCCGCCGCGGCGGCATCGGCCTGCTCGAGATGCATGACGACCGTCTCGCACAACACGTTTCGAAACGCGCCGGACGGCACGCCCGCGAGCGCCGGCAGCGCGGCCAGTTCGAACGTCAGCGACGGGTGACGCAAGCGTGCCTCGGCGAGCAGCGCCGCGCTCGCATCGTAGCCGCGCACGTCGAATCCTTGCGACGCGAGCCACGCAGTGTCGCGCCCCGCGCCGCAGCCGACGTCGGCGGTCGGCCCCGGCGAGAAATACTGCTCGAGCAGCGCATACATGTCATCGGGGGCGGCCTGGTCGAGCCAGTCCTGCGCGTATTGCGCGGCATGGGCGTCGTAGGCATCGAGAGTCGGGCGATCCACCATGGCGATTGCTCCGCGTACGCGTCCTGTCGTGCGACGCATCCCGCATCTTAGCCGCTGCGCATCGCGCGTGGTGTGGCGCGGGGTCCTGTGCGGCGAGCACGAGCCGCGCGGCGGCCCTGGCGGCTTTGCCGGCCGGATCGGTCGAGCATGCGCCGAACCCGCAGACCGGCGCGGCCGGCGTGTCAGACATGCGAGTGCACGCCGCCGTGAACCGGGCCCGCGCGCCGCTCGACTTCGCGGCGCACGTCGCCGCGCAGGCCCGCGAAGAACGCGACTTCGGCGACGACGAACAGCGGCCCGACCATCAGGCCGACCAGGTCGTCGACGAACGCGGGCTTGCGCCCCTCGAACCAGTGCCCGACGAACTGCACGATCCAGCCGACCACGAACGCGCCGATGCCGATCCCGAGCCATTGCGCGGTCGGCAGCAATGCGAGCGTCTGCGCGGCCCACAGGCCGAGCGCGAACAGCGCGGTCATCACCAAGCCGAAGCGCAGGTCGAGACGCAGGTAGAACACCGCGAACGCCACCGCAAGCAGCAGCGCCGGCGACAGCGCGACGCCCGCCAGCACGCCGACCGCCGGCCGTGACAGCAGCACCTCGACCGCGAACACGATCATCGGAATGCCGACCAGATGCGTCGCGATGTTGCGCGCGTCGCGATGGTAGGCCGCATACTGGGAAAGGTGATCCTCGAGCGTCTTCATGGTGTCTCCTGAACGATCATTGGGCGCTATGATGCGCGTCACGCCCGACAACCTCTGTCAGCTACCCGACATCGCGTGTCCATGCCCTCGCCGCTCGCCCCGTACCTGCCGCAGCTCGAAGCGCACCCGTGGTTCGCCGCGCTGCCGCCCGCGTTGCGCGAGGCGTTGCTCGCCCGCGCCGCGTTGCGGCACCTGCCGGCCGGCCAGGCGCTGTTCCGCCGCGGCGACCCGCCGTGCGGGCTGTATGCGGTGCTGGCCGGTTCCCTCACCATAGGCGCGGTCGATCCGCAGGGCAAGGAAGCGCTGCTGACGGTCGCCGAACCCGTCACATGGTTCGGCGAGATCGCGCTGTTCGACGGCCAGCCGCGCACGCACGACGCAATCGCGCTCGACGACACGCTGCTGCTGCACGTCCCGCAGGCCGCGCTGCTCGCGATGCTCGACGCGACGCCGCAATACTGGCGGCAGCTCGCGCTGTTGATGGCGCAAAAGCTCCGGCTGAGCTTCCTGACCGTCGAATCGATGAGCGTGATGCCGGCCGCGCAGCGGCTTGCCGCGCGGCTGCTGATGATCGCCGACGGCTACGGCGGAATCAGCGCCGGCCGCACGCGCATCCGGCTGTCGCAGGAAAAGCTCGCGGCGATGCTGTCGCTCACGCGGCAAACCACCAACCAGCTGTTGAAGGCGCTGCAGGCCGACGGCATCGTGCGGCTGCATGTCGGCGAAATCGAACTCGTCGACGTCGACGCGCTGCGCCGCGCGAGCGGCCTGTCCGACGGTACGCACTGACCGCACCCCGACGACGCCGCGCAATCGCCGCCACGCCGCATTCCCGCCGTCATCGCATTGCGCTATCGTGGCGGCTCGTTCGCCCTCCCCGCATCCGCTCTTGAACACGTCCACCGTCACCACTCCGTCCCGCCATGCGTGGCCCGTATTCGTCGCGTTCCTGCGGCTCGGCCTCACGTCGTTCGGCGGCCCCGTCGCGCATCTCGGCTACTTCCGCGACGCGTTCGTCACGCGGCGCGGCTGGCTGACCGAGCGCGCCTATGCGGATCTCGTCGGCCTGTGCCAGTTCCTGCCGGGGCCGGCGAGCAGCCAGGTCGGGATGGCGATCGGCCTGTCGCGCGCGGGCTATGCGGGGATGTTCGCCGCATGGCTCGGCTTCACGCTGCCGTCCGCGCTGCTGATGATGCTGTTCGCGCTCGGCGTCCACGCGACGGGCATGCCGGTCGCGGCAGGCGCGTTGCACGGGTTGCGCATCGTGTCGGTCGCGGTGATTGCGCAGGCGGTGTGGGGCATGGCGCGCACGCTGTGCCCGGATGCGCGCCGCGTCACGCTGATGGCGATCGCGGCCTGCATCGCGCTGCTCGTCCCGGCCGCGTGGCTGCAGGTGGTCGTGATCGTCGCGGCCGGCGCCGCCGGTCTCATGCTGTTGCCGCAGCCCGAGCTCGGCGCCCACGATCCGTTGCCGCTGCACGTGTCGCACCGCGCGGGCGTGCTGTGGCTCATGCTGTTCGCCGCGCTGATCGTCGTGCTGCCGGTCGCGGCGAGCACGCTGCGCTCGCACACGCTCGCCGTCGTCGACGCATTCTTCCGCACCGGCGCGCTGGTGTTCGGCGGCGGCCACGTGGTGCTGCCGCTGCTGCAAGCGGCCGTCGTCGCGCCGGGCTGGATCGGCGATTCGGCATTTCTCGCCGGCTATGGCGTCGCGCAGGCCGTGCCGGGGCCGCTCTTCACGTTCTCGGCCTTCCTCGGTGCATCGCTGCGCGACGCGCCGAACGGCTGGCTCGGCGGGACGATCGCGCTGGTGTCGATCTTCGCGCCGTCGTTCCTGCTCGTCGCGGGCACGGCGCCGTTCTGGGAACGCCTGCGCCGCAGCACGCACATGCAGGCCGCGCTCGCGGGCGTGAACGCGGCGGTCGTCGGGCTGCTGCTCGCCGCGCTCTATCACCCGGTGTGGAGCGACACGATCGTGTCGCCGCGCGACTTCGCGGCCGCGCTCGTCGCATTCGTCGCGCTCGTGTTCTGGCGCGTGCCGCCGTGGGCCGTCGTGATCGCGAGCGCGGCGCTCGGCTGGTTGTCGGGGATGATCGTCTGATCGGGCGAATGCCGCGCGTCGACTCACGTCCGCCGAAAGCAAAAAAGCCCTCGTGACGAGGGCTTTTTTTGGGGTGTGCCGCGCGCCGCGGAGGCGCGCAGGATGCCCGGACTTACGCGAAGTTCTTCGCTGCGAAGTCCCAGTTCACGATGTTCCAGAACGCTTCGACGAACTTCGGACGTGCGTTGCGGTAGTCGATGTAGTACGCGTGTTCCCACACGTCGATCGTCAGCAGCGGCTTGTCGGCCGTCGTCAGCGGCGTGGCGGCGTTGCTCGTCGACACGATGTCGAGCGAACCGTCGGCCTTCTTCACGAGCCATGCCCAGCCCGAACCGAACGTGCCGACCGCGGCCTTCGTGAACGCTTCCTTGAATGCGTCGTACGAACCCCACTTCGCGTTGATCGCGTCGCCCAGCGCGCCCGACGGTGCGCCGCCGCCGTTCGGCGACAGGCTGTTCCAGAAGAACGTGTGGTTCCAGATTTGCGCGGCGTTGTTGAAGATGCCGCCCGACGACTTCTTCACGATCTCTTCCAGCGACAGGTTTTCGAATTCCGTGCCCGGGATCAGATTGTTCAGGTTCGTCACATATGCCTGGTGATGCTTGCCGTAGTGGTACTCGATCGTCTCTTTCGAGATGGTCGGCGCGAGTGCGTCTTCAGCGTACGGGAGCGGCGGGAGCGTATGAGCCATGGCGATTCCTTCGTTGAGTATGTAGGGAGGCTGTGTTGAATGCTGCCGAGCGTCCGATTGTAGGCGAGTCCGAATATCCCCGCAAACTCACGGGCATTTATCCGCGGTATGCAGAAAATCGCCGCTGGCGCTTCATCCGGCAGGACGAGACGACGATGCGCAGCATCCGTTCCCGCGTCCGGCGACCGGTATATCCGGACCGCCGGGCGCGCGACCTTCGTTTCGCTTACGCCGCCGTCGTCACATCGTGTCGGTCAGCCGCGGCTGCACGTCGGCGAGCGACACGTCGGCCGAGCCTTCCGCAAGATGCACGGTGAGTCGGCGCTGCGGCTTCAGCGCGCTCGGCGCGCGCACCGCGCGACCGGTCTGCGTGTCGATCAGCGCCGCATAGCCGCGCTCGAGCGTGCGCTGCGGGCTCAGCACCTCGAGCCGCGCCGCGCAGGCCGACACGCGCGCGGTATCGCGCTCGTGACGGCGCTGCAGCGCCACCGCGAGACGTTGAGACAGCCCGGCGAGCACCTGACGCGCCTGCGCCGGGTCGGGCCGCGCGCGCTGCCAGCGCAATTGCGCGAGCGCGAAACGCGCGCGCGCGTCGCGCACCGGCCGCGACGCCGCCGACGCGAGCCGCACCGCCAGCTGTTCGACGTGCGTGCGTTGCCGCTGCAGCCGTTCGGCCGGGCTGACCAGCCGGCGCGCGAGCCAGTCGAGCTGCTGCGCACGCTGCTCGAGCCCGCGTTCCAGGCTGCGCGCAAGCGCGCGCTGACGGTCGGCAACCTCGCGCAACAGCAACGCGCGCTGCGGACTCGCGAGCTCGGCCGCGCCGGTCGGCGTCGGCGCGCGCAGGTCGGCCGCGAAGTCCGCGATCGTGAAATCGGTTTCGTGGCCGACGCCGCTGACGACCGGCAGTTCGCTCGCCGCGATCGCTCGTGCGAGCGCTTCGTCGTTGAACGACCACAGATCCTCGATCGACCCGCCTCCGCGACAGACGAGCAGCACGTCGACCTCGCGCCGCGCATTCGCGGTCTGCACGGCCGCGACGAGCTTTTCGGCGGAACCGGCACCCTGCACGGGCGCCGGATAGACGATCACCGGAATGTGCGGCGCGCGGCGCGCGAGCGTGGTCAGCACGTCGCGCAGCGCGGCGGCCTGCAGCGACGTGACGATGCCGATCGCGCGCGGGTGCGCCGGCAGCGGCCGCTTGCGCTCGGCTGCGAACAGCCCTTCGGCCTCGAGCTGCGCCTTCAGCCGCAGGAACGCCTCGTACAAGCGCCCTTGGCCCGTGCGCCGCACGGCCTCGACGTTGAGCTGCACTTCGCCGCGCGGCTCGTACATCGTGACGACCGCGCGCACCTCGATCCGGTCGCCTTCGCGCGGCGTGAATTCCGCGTACTGCGCGCGACCGCGGAACATCACGCAGCGCATCTGCGCCTGCTGGTCCTTGATCGAAAAATACCAGTGGCCGCTCGCAGCACGCGTGAAATTCGACACTTCGCCCGAGATCCACAGCAGCGGAAACGAGCGCTCGAGCATCGTCGAAATCGCGCGATTGAGCGCCGAAACGGGAATCACTTCGTCGCCGCCGCGCGTGGCGCCGGGAGCGGAAAAAGGGGAGTCGGAAAGCATGGGCGGTCGGATGAATGCTGGCGGCGACACGATAGTCCGACACGCGCGCGGCGTCCAGCGCCGGCCGCGCGCACTGCAACACGCGGAAGGTGTCCACACTCTGGCAATCGTCCGCCAAAAACGCTTGAAAACCGCGAAAAAAACCAGACAATTCCGCGTAACGCGTTGATTTTTATATATTTTTAAACCTTACAGTTTTGTTCGACGCCGATTCGAAGTCCATCCGGCGGGCGTTTGACGCGGATGGGCGGGGAGTTTTTCACAGAGTTATCCACAACCCGCTCCGATCTGCCCCCATCTGATGCGTCGCCCGGCCGCGCTTGCCGCGCCCGCGTGCGGCGCGCTAGAGTGCCGCCTTCCGAAGACCTTGCGGCATGCGCCGCCCAACGGAGAATCCGTCTTGATGAATCCGTCCCACGCCGCGGTGCACGACGCGCCGCATCCGGCCCGATGAGCGCGCCCGGCGGCCCGCTCGCGCGGCTCGAAGCACGCCTCACGCGCGAATGGCAGCGACGCGGCGCCCTCGCCTGGGCGCTCACGCCGTTCGCGTGCGTGTTCGGCCTGTGCGCGGCGCTGCGCCGCACGGCCTACGCGCAGGGCTGGAAGCAACCAGTCGACGTCGGCGTGCCCGTCGTCGTGGTCGGCAACGTGACCGTCGGCGGCACCGGCAAGACGCCGACCGTGATCGCGCTCGTCGACGCGTTGCGCGCGGCCGGGTTCACGCCGGGCATCGTGTCGCGCGGCTACGGCGCGAACGTGAAGGCCCCCACCGCGGTCACGCCCGCATCGCGCGCGAGCGCGGCCGGCGACGAGCCGCTGCTGATCGCGCGCCGCACCGGCGCGCCGGTGTGGGTGTGCCCCGACCGCGTCGCGGCCGCGCAGGCGCTGCGCGCCGCGCACCCGGACGTCGACGTGATCGTCAGCGACGACGGCCTCCAGCACTACCGTCTCGCCCGCACGGTCGAGCTCGTCGTGTTCGACCACCGGCTCGGCGGCAACGGCTTCCTGCTGCCGGCCGGGCCGCTGCGCGAGCCGCTGTCGCGCCACCGCGACGCGACGCTCGTCAACGATCCGTACAGCGGCGCGCTGCCGCCGTGGCCCGACACCTATGCGCTCGCGCTCACGCCGGGCGCCGCGTGGCACCTCGACCAGCCGGCGCTGCGCCGCCCGCTGTCTCAATTCGCGAACGAGCGCGTGCTCGCCGCGGCCGGCATCGGCGCGCCGGAACGCTTCTTCGCGACGCTGCGCGCGGCCGGCCTCGCACCGGCGACGCGCGCGCTGCCCGACCACTACGCGTTCGCCGACAATCCGTTCGTCGACGACGCGGTCGATGCGATCCTGATCACCGAGAAGGATGCAGTAAAATTGGGCGCTTCCTGGCGCGACGCTCGGCTGTGGGTCGTCCCCGTCGAAGCCGCGCTCGATCCTCGCCTCATTGCCCTCGTTGTGGAGAAACTCCGTGGACGCTCGCCTGCTTGAAATCCTTGTGTGCCCTATCTGCAAAGGCCCGCTCCACTATGACCGCGCCGCGCAGGAGCTGATCTGCAACGCGGACAAGCTCGCCTACCCGATCCGCGACGGCATCCCCGTGATGCTCGTCGACGAAGCACGCCAGACCGTCGAAGGCACGCCGGTCGACCCCGCCGGCCCGGCCGGCAGCTGACGCCTCGGCGCTGCACCGGCGCCCGGCCGCGGTTCGCCGCGGCCGCGTGCCGGCCCCTGCCCCGGGCGGCCTGCCTTCGACGCGCCGCCCGCCCCGCTCTTCTCACCGCCCAGCCCCGATGACTCATCCGCAGCCCTTCATCGCCGTCATTCCTGCCCGGCTCGCGTCGACGCGTCTGCCGAACAAGCCGCTCGCCGATCTCGGCGGCAAGCCGATGGTCGTCCGCGTCGCCGAGCGTGCGCGCGAAGCGGGCGCGCAGCAGGTGCTCGTCGCGTCCGACGCGCAGAGCGTGCTCGACGCGGCCCGCGAGCACGGTTTCGAAGCGGTGCTGACGCGCGCCGACCATCCGTCGGGCACCGACCGGCTCGCCGAAGTCGCCGCGACGTTCGGGTGGAGCGACGACACCGTCGTCGTCAACGTGCAGGGCGACGAACCGCTGATCGACCCGGCACTCGTGCGCGACGTAGCGTCGCACCTCGCCGCGCATCCGGACTGCGCGATCGCGACCGCGGCGCACCCGATCCACGCCGCCGCCGACGTGTTCAACCCGAACATCGTGAAGGTCGCGCTCGACGCGCGCAACGTCGCGATGTACTTCTCGCGCGCGCCGATTCCGTGGAGCCGCGATGCGTACCAGCCGCACTGGCCCGACGTCGCGGCCATGCCGGCACCGGCCTTTCCGGTCCATCGTCACATCGGCCTCTACGCGTATCGCGCGCGTTTTCTGCGCACCTATCCGTCGCTTGCACAGGCGCCGATCGAGCAGGCCGAGCAGCTCGAACAGCTGCGCGCGATGTGGCACGGCGAGCGCATCGCGGTGCTGATCACCGAACATGCGCCCGAAGCCGGCATCGACACGCCGGCCGATCTCGCACGCGTGCAGGCCCTTTTTCGGCCGGGTTCAAAATAACCCGTGGCATAATCAGGCGATTGTGCGAGCCGTCCGCGACCCGCGCGTCCTCGCTTGACCCCGCCACGGCCCGCCCCGGCAGCCGCGCGTCGCTTTTCGCCGACGCGCCGCATCAGACCGGTCCGCCGCGCGCAAGGCAAGCCCCGCGCACGCTGTCGCCGACGCTTTTGCGTCTCGCCATACGAATCTACATACTGGAGATATCACCATGCGTTTGATCCTGTTGGGCGCGCCCGGCGCGGGAAAGGGCACCCAGGCAAACTTCATCAAGGAAAAGTTCGGCATCCCGCAAATCTCGACGGGCGACATGCTGCGCGCGGCCGTCAAGGCCGGCACGCCGCTCGGCATCGAGGCGAAGCGCTTCATGGACGAAGGCAAGCTCGTGACGGACGACCTGATCATCGGTCTCGTGAAGGAGCGCCTGAAGGAAGCCGATTGTGCGAACGGCTATCTGTTCGATGGCTTCCCGCGCACGATCGCGCAGGCTGACGCGATGAAGGACGCCGGCGTCGCGATCGATTACGTGCTCGAAATCGACGTCCCGTTCTCGGAGATCATCGAGCGCATGAGCGGCCGCCGCACGCACCCGGCGTCGGGCCGCACGTACCACGTCAAGTTCAACCCGCCGAAGGTCGAGGGCGTGGACGACGTGACGGGCGAACCGCTGATCCAGCGCGACGACGACAAGGAAGAAACCGTCAAGAAGCGTTTGGAAGTGTACGAAGCGCAGACCAAGCCGCTCATCAAGTACTACGGCGACTGGGCGCAGCGCGGCGAGGAAAACGGCCTGAAGGCCCCGCAGTATCGCAAGATCTCGGGCCTCGGCAGCGTCGATGAAATCCGCGAGCGTGCGTTCGACGCACTGAAGTAAGCACAGCGTCGTGCACCGCAAGCCGCCCTTCCGGGCGGCTTTTTTTTCGTCTGCTGCCGCCGTTTCGTCTGACCTGGGTTCGCACGACCGTGCCGCACTGGCCGGTGCGCGACGGCGCCCCGTACAATCGATCGAACGCATGCGCCGTGTGGACCGGCGCACCGGCCTTTCCTCCGATCGACCGGCATCGGACCCAACACCAAGGAGACAGTGATGGAGATTCGCGGCAACGTCTTTCTGATCACGGGCGGCGCATCGGGCCTCGGCGCCGGAACGGCCCGCATGCTCGCGCAGGCCGGCGGCAAGGTCGTGCTCGCCGACCTGAACGAGGCGGCCGGCACGGCGCTCGCGACCGAGCTGGGCGGCCTGTTCGTGCGCTGCGACGTGTCGAGCGAGGCCGATGCGCAGGCGGCCGTCGACGCCGCGACGCGCGCGGGCACGCTGCGCGGCCTCGTGAACTGCGCGGGCATCGCGCCCGCCGCGAAAACTGTCGGCAAGGACGGCGCGCATCCGCTCGACGTATTCGCGAAAACGATCAACGTGAACCTGGTCGGCACCTTCAACATGATCCGGCTCGCGGCCGCTGCGATGGCCGCAACCGCGCCGAACGACGGCGGCGAGCGCGGCGTGATCGTCAGCACCGCGTCGGTCGCGGCCTACGACGGACAGATCGGCCAGGCCGCGTACGCGGCGTCGAAGGCCGGCGTCGCGGGCATGACGTTGCCGATCGCACGCGACCTGTCGCGCAGCGGCATCCGCGTGATGACGATCGCGCCCGGGCTGTTCGAGACGCCGATGCTGCTCGGCATACCGAAGGACGTGCAGGACGCGCTCGGCGCGATGGTGCCGTTCCCGCCGCGGCTCGGCAAACCGGACGAATACGCGATGCTGGTGCGCCAGATCGTCGAAAACCCGATGCTCAACGGCGAAGTGATTCGCCTCGACGGCGCGATCCGGATGCAGCCGAAGTAAGGGCCTCGCAATTGCAAATGAAAAACGCCCGCGATGCGGGCGTTTTCACGTTCGGCGTTTCGGCGCTACCGCGACGGCTCAGTCCTCGTCGTCGCGCTGCATCCGCTGCCGCAACTCGGTCACCTGCGATTCGACGACGGTCGCGTCGTCCGCATCGGGCCGCTCGCCGAGATACTGCTCGAGATCCTCGAGCGCCGGGCGCAGATAGTCGAGCCGCGCATAGGCGAAGCCGCGGTCGCGCACCTCGTCGAGCTGTTCCGGCAGCAGGATCACGAGCCGCTGCTGCACGGCAAGCAGCCGCTGCCAGCGTTCCGTCTGCAGGTAGATCGTCTTCAGGTTGCGCAGCATCCGCGCGATGATCTCGCGGCTCGTGGCCGGCTGCAGCAGCGCGCGCAACGCGCTGTCGACCGCGCCCGCCGCACGCGCGACGTACGGCTCGAGCATCTCGACCATCTCGGCTTCGGACAGCGAATGACCGTTGGTCGGATCGATGATCAGGTCGCCGTCCGGCAGCGTCACGCGCAGCAGGAAGTGGCCGGGAAACGACACGCCGCGCGCCGGCACGCCGATCTGCTCGGCGAGCTCCAGGTACAGCACCGACAGCGAGATCGGAATCCCGCGTCGCCGCTTCAGCACCGCGTTCAGGTGGCTGTTATCGGGGTCGTAGTAATCGTTGTGATTGCACGCGAAGCCGAGTTCGCGGAAGAAGAACTCGTTCAGCGCGGCGACGCGGTCCTTCAGGTCCGCATCGTCGGCGAGCCGGCGGCGCAGCCGCGCGGCCAGCATGTCGATTTCGGCCAGCGTGCCCTGCAGGTCGAGGTCGGGATACGCGTCCTGTGCGAGCGACAGCGCGGTTTCCGTGACGGGCAGACTGTCGTCGTCCGCCACGAGCGTGCTGAAATAGTCGAGGACGCGGGTCATTGCGGTCGTCACTTGGCGCGCCTTCTGAAGTAAGCGTATTTGAAGCCCATCACCCACAACATACCGAAATATAGTGCAGCGAACAGCACCAGGC
The DNA here is from genome assembly GCF_001521935.1 of Burkholderia sp. RF7-non_BP4. Classification (NCBI taxonomy): domain Bacteria; kingdom Pseudomonadati; phylum Pseudomonadota; class Betaproteobacteria; order Burkholderiales; family Burkholderiaceae; genus Burkholderia; species Burkholderia sp. RF7-non_BP4. The sequence goes on from NZ_LOTA01000028.1 coordinate 261,831, forward strand.
ATGCCGCCATCAGCGCGATGCGATCGAGCGGCTGCGCGCGCATGCCGGTCCAGTCGAAGCTGATCGCGCACCAGTGCATCAGGCCCGCGAGCACGAGCGCCGCGCCGATCAGTTGCATGAAGAAGCGCAGCCAGCCCGGCGACGGCTGGTAGATGCCGCGCTTGCGCAGCCCGAGGAACAGCAGCAGCGAGTTCAGGCATGCGCCGACGCCGATGCTCAGCGTGAGGCCCGCATGGCCGATCAGCGGCACGAACACGTAGTTCGAGATCTGCGTGACGATCAGCACGCCGATCGCGATCTTCACGGGCGTCTTGATGTCCTGCTTCGCGTAGAAGCCCGGCGCGAGGATCTTGATCAGGATGATGCCGACGAGGCCGATCCCGTAGGTCGCGAGTGCGCGTGCGACCATCGTGACCGTATGCGCGTCGAACTTGCCGTAGTTGAACAGCGTCGCGGTAAGCGGCGTCGCGAAGAAGAACAGCGCGAGCGCGCTCGGCGCCGCGAGCAGGAACGTGACGCGCAGCCCCCAGTCGAGCAGTGCCGAATACTCGTGCGAATCGGCGTCGACGTGCGCCTTCGACAGGCTCGGCAGCAGGATCGTGCCGAGCGCGACCCCGAGCAGCGCGGTCGGGAATTCCATCAGGCGGTCGGCGTAGTTGATCCACGACACGGCGCCCTGCCCGAGCCGCGACGCGATGTTGGTGTTGATGATCAGCGACAGTTGCGCGACCGACACCGCGAACGTCGCGGGCACCATCTTCGCGAGCACGCGCTTCACGCCGGGATGACGCAGCGCGCGCACCGGGTTGAGGCCGATCAGCGGCACCATGTCGATCTTCTTCAGCCCCGGCAGCTGCACGATGAACTGCAGCACGCCGCCCACGATGACGGCCCATGCGAGCGCGTAGACCGGCACCTTCAGGTGCGGCGCGACGAACACGGCCGCGGCGATGAACGCGACGTTGAGCAGCACCGGCGCGAACGCCGGCAGCGAGAAGCTCTTGTAGGTATTCAGCACGCCGGACGCGAGCGTCGTCAGCGAGATGAACACGATGTACGGGAACATGATCCGCGTCATCGTGACCGCGAGCGGGAACGCCTGCCCGTCGGTATGCAGGCCGGACGCGACCGCGAACACGACCCACGACGCGCCGGCGATCCCGAGGACCGACAGCACGGCGAGCGCCCAGGCGAGCACGGTCGACATCGCGTCGACGAGCGCCTTGGTCGCATCGTGTCCCTGCTGGTTCTTGAACTCGGCCAGGATCGGCACGAACGCCTGCGAGAACGCGCCTTCGGCGGACAGGCGGCGCAGCAGGTTCGGAATGCGGAAAGCGACGTAGAACGCGTCGGTGTATTGACTGGCGCCGAACGCACGGGCGATCAGCGTCTCGCGGGCCAGTCCGGTCACGCGCGACAGCAGCGTGAAGCCGCTGACCGTCAGCAGGGCTCGGAATAGATTCATGGGGCGCTTATTATACGGACGTTGCGTGTCCCGGCACGGACGGATGCCGAAAAGGGCCCATGTCGCCGGCGCCCCCGTCCGGCCGACGTCACGTTGACCTTGCCACGCGCTTGATTTTGTTGCTATAATCGCCGGTTTCTGAGCCTGTTACATGCACGGCGCCTGTCGTTTTCATGTCTCGGCCTCGGTTAAAATCACCGTTTTTTATGCGCCCCTGGGCAATCGTTCTCAGGGGACGGATCGAAAAGCAGCGCTTGGCCGTCAGGCTCCAAGCTCTGGAAACAGGACAGGATAAGGAACCGTCATGGCTAACTCCGCACAAGCACGCAAGCGCGCCCGCCAAGCCGCGAAGGCAAATTCGCACAACTCGGCGCTGCGCTCGAAATTCCGTACCGCGATCAAGTCGGTTCGCAAGGCTGTTGAAGCCGGCGACCAGGCAAAGGCTGCCGAGCTGTTCAAGGCTGCCGTGAAGACGATCGACACGATCGCCGACAAGAAGATCGTTCACAAGAACAAGGCCGCTCGCAGCAAGAGCCGCCTCGCCGCAGCCGTCAAGGGTCTGCAGGCAGCAGCGTAAATCCGGTGCGCCCGCTCTCGCGGGCGTTCCTGTTTCCTGCGATCGCAAAAAAGCCCGCCTAGGCGGGCTTTTTGTCGTGCGTCGCCTGCGCATCGCGCCGGGCGACCGTCAGACGCGGGCGCGGGATGCTCCCTCGCCCGCCCAACTCACTTCTTCTCGTTGTAGTCCGGCAACTCGCACGCCTCGGTGACGACGAGGTTGTTGTCTTTCGCGAAGTTCAGCACGAAATCGAACGCCATTGGCTCGATGTCGCGCAGCCGGGAATCGAGGATCACGCATTTCAGGTCGCCGAGCATCGTCGGGCGCACGTACAGCGAATATTTCAGGCGCGCGTTCGGCCCGCTCGCGCCCGGCCCGAAACAGGCCATCACGCCGGCCAGACGCTCCGACCAGTCGCTCGGGCGAAACTTTTTCCCGTCTTTCGTGATGCCCTGGATGAAGAATTCGGTCGGAGGGGTTTCAGCCATGTGGTTACCCAAGTGACGGCCCGGCGATGTCCAGGCGACGGCGCCTGGATACGCGAACACAAAGCTGGAGTGGACGGCGACACATGCGCTCCGATATCCCGAAAACAGGACGTCGCTGCGTGCCGCCGGCGCGCCGCACCGGATTTGTGCAGCGCATGGCTTGTGTCCGGCAGAGCGCGAAGAGCCTTGCCTGCCGGGCTGGAGAAAACTTTTGGATTATACCGCAGCGCGACATCGCGCGTCGTCTCGCGGCCCCTCTTCCGGCATCCTCCCGTGCGCGCGACGATCCCGCCCCGGTTTTCGGCGCGGCTCGTCAAAGCACAGAAAATCCTTTATGCTGCTTTGAGTTATCCACACCCGACGGCGGCGCCGTCCGGCCCCGCTGCCGGTTCAGACCCGCCGTATTTCGTTTCATGACCGCCAAAACCATTCGTCACTACCTGCAGTTCAAGGATTTCTCGCTGGAAGACTACGAGTACGTGCTCGAACGCACGGGTATCCTGAAGCGCAAGTTCAAGAACTACGAGACCTATCACCCGCTGCACGACCGCACGCTCGCGATGATCTTCGAGAAGAGCTCGACGCGCACGCGCCTGTCGTTCGAAGCCGGCATCTTCCAGCTCGGCGGCCACGCGGTGTTCATGAGCACGCGCGACACGCAGCTCGGCCGCGGCGAGCCGGTCGAGGATTCCGCGCAGGTCATCTCGCGGATGGTCGACATCATCATGATCCGCACGTTCGAGCAGGACGTGATCACGCGCTTCGCGGAAAACTCCCGCGTGCCGGTGATCAACGGCCTGACCAACGAATACCACCCGTGCCAGGTGCTCGCCGACATCTTCACGTACTACGAGCACCGAGGCCCGATCGCCGGCAAGACGGTCGCTTGGGTCGGCGATGCGAACAACATGCTGTACACGTGGATCGAAGCCGCGCAGATCCTGGGCTTCAAGCTGCGCCTGTCGACGCCGCCGGGCTACGCGCTCGACATGAAGCTCGTGTCGCCGGGCAGCGCGCCGTTCTACGAGGTGTTCGACGATCCGAACGAAGCGTGCAAGGGCGCCGATCTCGTGACGACCGACGTGTGGACGAGCATGGGCTTCGAAGCCGAGAACGAAGCGCGCAAGCAGGCATTTGCCGACTGGTGCGTCGACGAGGAAATGATGGGCCATGCAAACGCGGACGCACTCTTCATGCACTGCCTGCCCGCGCACCGCGGCGAGGAAGTGACGGCCGGCGTGATCGACGGCCCGCAGAGCGTCGTGTGGGACGAGGCGGAAAACCGCCTGCACGTGCAGAAGGCGCTGATGGAGTTCCTGCTGCTCGGCCGCCTCAAGCACTGATCGCAGCACCCGCGCGCCGCCGGCATCGGGCGGCATGCGAAAAAAAGCGCCGATCGTCGATCGGCGCTTTTTGTTTGTACGCGGCGAGAGCGAATGAAATGCGCGGTACGAAGCGCCGCGTTACAGGCACACCGGCTCGGGTTCGAGCTCGACGCCGAACCGCTCGCGCACGTCGTCCTGGATCGCGCGCGCCAGCGCGAGGACCTCGGCGCCCGTCGCGCCGCCGCGATTCACCAGCACGAGCGCCTGCCGGTCGTGCACGGCCGCCGCGCCGAGCGAGCGCCCCTTCCAGCCGCAGCGGTCGATCAGCCAGCCGGCCGCGAGCTTGACCTGCCCGTCCGGCTGCGGATACGACACCACTTCGGGCACGCGCGCGCGCAGCGCGTCGAACTGCGCGGCGTCGATCACCGGATTCTTGAAGAAACTGCCCGCGTTGCCGAGCACGAGCGGATCGGGCAGCTTCGCGCGGCGGATCGCGACGACCGCGTCGAACACGTCGCGCGGCGTTGCCGCGTCCGGCGCGATGCCGCGCGCGTCGAGCTCGCGCGTGACATCGGCGTAGCCGAGCCGCGGCGTCCAGCGCTTGGGCAGCCGGAACGTCACCGCCACGATTGCGAAGCGGCCGCGCCCTTCCCGCTTGAAGAAGCTGTCGCGATAGCCGAACGCGCAGCGCGCGGCGTCGAAGTGCTCGCTGCGCCCCGTCGCGAGCTCGACGGCGACCAGCGAATCGAAATACGTCTTCATCTCGAGGCCGTACGCGCCGATGTTCTGGATCGGCGCGGCGCCGACGGTGCCCGGAATCAGCGCAAGGTTCTCGAGGCCAGGCATCCCGTGCTCGAGCGTCCACGCGACGAACGCGTGCCAGATCTCGCCGCCGCCGGCCTCGACGTACCATGCGTCGTCGTCCTCGCGCACGACGCGGCGGCCGGCGATCTCGTCGAGCAGCACGACGCCGTCGAAATCGCGCGTGAACACGACGTTGCTGCCGCCGCCGAGCACGAGCTGCGGCAGCGACGCGACGCGCGGGTCGCGGTGCAGCGCCTCGAACTGCGCCGCCTGCGTGATACGCGCGGCAAAGCGCGCCTTCGCGGCGATGCCGAACGTATTGTGCGCGGCAAGCGGATGGTCGGGGAGCAGCGACAGGGCGGAATCGTCAGGAGGCATCGGCATTCGCGGTCACGTCCGCCGGGCGGGCTCACGGCCGGCCTTGGGCAAACGGAGGGGCATCGGTAAAATGGCAAACAGTCCGCAATTATAGCGAGTGCCCGCGCGCGAGCCGGGCGCCCGCATCTCAAGGGAGAATGCCATGCCATCGTTCGACGTCGTTTCCGAAGCGAACATGATCGAAGTGAAGAACGCCATCGAGCAGTCGAACAAGGAAATTTCGACGCGCTTCGACTTCAAGGGCTCCGACGCGCGCGTCGAGCAGAAGGAGCGCGAGCTGACGCTGTTCGCCGACGACGATTTCAAGCTCGGCCAGGTCAAGGACGTGCTGATCAACAAGCTCGCGAAGCGCAACGTCGACGTGCGCTTCCTCGACTACGGCAAGGTCGAGAAGATCGGCGGCGACAAGGTCAAGCAGATCGTCACCGTGAAGAAGGGCGTGACGGGCGACCTCGCGAAGAAGATCGTCAGGCTCGTGAAAGACAGCAAGATCAAGGTGCAGGCGAGCATCCAGGGCGACGCGGTGCGCGTGGCCGGCACGAAGCGCGACGACCTGCAAAGCGTGATCGCGATGCTGCGCAAGGACGTGACCGACACCCCGCTCGACTTCAACAACTTCCGCGACTGATCGACGCCGTCGACCGGTCATGCCGCGCCGCCGGGCCCCGCACGCAGGGCGCCCCGGCGGGCGGCAGCAGTCATCCCCTTCCTCAGACCTTCCCGCCGTCCTGCGCGCCGTCGTCGGACGCAGCTTTCTTCTTGTCGCCGATCCGGCTTTCCTGCCCCGCCAGCAGCTTCGAGATGTTGCCGCGGTGGCGCCACACGAGCAGCACGCTCATCGCGAGCACGGCCCACGCGACCGGGTTGTGGCCGGTGCCGAACAGGAACACGTCGAACACCGGTGCGAACACGGCCGCCACCAGCGCCGCGAGCGACGAATAGCGGAAGAAGAACGCGACGATCAACCAGGTCAGCGCGGTCGCCAGGCCGAGCACCGGATGCACGGCGAGCAGCACGCCAGCCGCGGTCGCGACGCCCTTGCCGCCCTGGAAGCGGAAGAACACCGGATACAGGTGGCCGATGAACACGGCGATCGCGACCCACGCGACGGCGACGTCGGACAGCCCGAAGTGCCGCGCGAGCCAGACGGCGAGCCAGCCCTTGAACGCGTCACCGACGAGCGTCAGGATCGCGGCCTTCTTGTTGCCGCTGCGCAGCACATTGGTCGCGCCGGGATTCTTCGACCCGTACGAACGGGGATCGGCCAGGCCCATCGCGGCGCTGACGACGACGGCGAACGACACCGAACCGATCAGGTAGGCAACAAGTGCGGCGAGCAGGATCTGCATGCGGAGAACTCTTCTTTCAACGTATCGGTGAAGGGGCGGCCGGGCACGGCATGCCGGCCGGTTGCGGCGGCCGGCCGTGCGGGCCGACCGGCCGAAACGGCGCTCATTCTACCGAACGAGCACGGCCTGCCACGAAGGTGAAACCCTCAGTCGACGCTCGCGCACTGCACGGGCGTCGCGCCGAGCAGCGTCGTGAGCACCGTCGGCGCGAGGCTGACGAGATAGCCGCGGCGGCCGCCGTTCAGGTAGATCGTCGGCAATTCGAGGATGGTCGACTCGACGTACACGGGCATCGTCTTGCGCGTGCCGAACGGCGACGTGCCGCCGACCAGATAGCCGGAATGGCGGTTCGCGACGTCGGGCTTGCACGGCTCGACGCGCTTCGCGCCGATCTGCCGCGCGAGGTTCTTGGTCGACACCGTGCGGTCGCCGTGCATCAGCACGATCAGCGGCTTCGCGTGCTCGTCCTCCATCACGAGCGTCTTCACGACGCTGTGTTCGTCGACGCCGAGCTGGCGCGCCGACTCGCCGGTGCCGCCGTGCTCGACGTAATCGTACGGATGCTCGCCGAAGGCAACGCCGTGGCGGCGCAGCAGCTGGGTCGCGGGTGTCTCGGACACGTGTCTGGATTTGCTCATGGCGGCATTTTAATGGCGAACGACCGCCGGGCGGGCGTCGACACACGACCGCACCTTCCCGTGTTCGGGGCGGCATGCCGCGCACCGGCGGTATACTCGCGGCCCTTTTGCACCGGTGTCCCGGGCGAGCACCCGTCGCCGCGGCGCGCCCGTCCATCATCATTGCGCACATCGCGAAGTGCTATTGCCCGATTGGCCGATTGTGGCGCGCCCGCCGTCATGGCACGATCGTTCGCAAAACTTGCCGCGCCGCCGCCCGGCCCTTCTTCTGGAGACGCCATGTCCTCGCCTGTCCGTTCATCCGCGCCGCTCGACGTCCCGGCGTTGCTCGCCGCCTTGCCCGAGCGCATCGCCGACGTGCCCGCCCGCTGGGCCGCGCAAGCGCCCGCGCATCCGGCGCTGATCGAGGATGCGCGCCGCCTGTCGTACGGCGAGCTGTCGCGAGCGGTCGATGCGGCTGCCGAGCGGCTCGCGCGCCTCGGCGTGCACGGCGGCGATCGCGTGATGATCGTCGCGGAAAACAGCATCGCGCAGATCGTGCTGCTGTTCGCGGCGGCGCGCGTCGACGCATGGGCGCTCGTGTCGAACGCGCGGCTGTCGGCCGGCGAACTCGACGCGATCGCCGCGCATGCGCGGCCGAAGCTGATCGCGTTCGCGACGGAGGCATCGCCCGATGCGCGCGCACACGCGGCGCGCCACGACGCGACGCCGGCCGACGCGCTGCCGGTCGACATCGGCGCGTGGTCGTACCGCATCGACCCGAGCGCGCCCGACGAACCGGTGGCGGCCGATGGCGCCGCGCAATGCGCGGCGCTGATCTACACGACCGGCACGACGGGTTCGCCGAAAGGCGTGATGCTGTCGCACCGCAACCTGCTGTTCATCGCGGCGACGTCGAGCGCGCTGCGCCGCGTGTCGCCGGACGACATCGTCTACACGGTGCTGCCCGTGTCGCACGTGTACGGGCTCGCGTCGGTCTGCCTCGGCAGCCTGTACGCGGGCGCGACGCTGCGGCTCGCGCCGCGCTTCTCGCCGGAGGCCGTGCGCGTCGCGCTTGCCGACGAAGGCGTGACGATCTTCCAGGGCGTGCCCGCGATGCACGCGAAGCTGCTCGAGCACCTGCACACGCACGCGCACGCGTGGCGCGCGCCGCGGCTGCGTTTCGCGTATTCGGGCGGCTCGCCGCTCGACGCCGACCTGAAGGCGCGCGTCGAGCGCGTGTACGGCGTGCCGCTGCACAACGGCTACGGAATGACCGAGAGCAGCCCGACGATCACGCAGACGCCGCTCGACGCGCCGCGTGCCGACTGCTCGGTCGGCATGCCGATCCCGGGCGTCGAGATGCGGATCGTCGCGCCGGACGGCGCCGACGTGCCGCAGGGCGAAGTGGGTGAAATCCGCGTGCGCGGGCCGAACGTGATGCTCGGCTACTACCGCAACGCGGAGGCCACGCGCGCGGCCGTGTCGCCTGACGGCTGGCTGAGCACCGGCGATCTCGCGCGCCAGGAAGCCGACGGCTCGGTGACGATCGCGGGCCGCAGCAAGGAGCTGATCATCCGCTCGGGCTTCAACGTGTATCCGGTCGAAGTCGAACAGGTGCTGAACGCGCACCCGGACGTCGTGCAGGCGGCCGTCGTCGGCCGCGCGGTCGAGGGCAACGAGGAAGTGCTCGCATTCGTCGAACTGGTGCCGGGCGCGACCGCGACCGAGGCCGCGCTGCAGGCGTGGTGCGCGGAACGGCTCGCGCCTTACAAGCGCCCCGCGCGCATCCGCGTGCTCGATGCGCTGCCGGCCGCATCGACGGGCAAGGTGCTGAAGCACAAGCTGCGCGAACTCGCGTGACGCGCGGGCGCGGGCCCCATCCCGCGCGTGGCCGACGCGCGCCGCGCTAGCCGCGCGGGTGGTGCTGCGCGTGCAGCGTCTTCAGCCGCTCGCGCGCGACGTGCGTGTAGATCTGCGTGGTCGAGATGTCGCTGTGGCCGAGCAGCAACTGCACGACGCGCAGGTCGGCGCCGTGGTTCAGCAGATGCGTCGCGAATGCGTGCCGCAGCGTATGCGGCGACAGATGCGCGCGCACGTCGGCCTGCTGCGCGTGGCGCTTGATGATGTTCCAGAACTGCTGGCGCGTCATCCCGTCTCCGCGTCCGGTCACGAACAGCGCGTCGGCTGCGCGCGCGCCGAGCAGCGCGGGCCGCGCGTCGCGCAGGTAGCGCTCGATCCAGCCGTGCGCGACTTCGCCGAACGGCACGAGCCGTTCCTTCGAGCCCTTGCCCATCACCCGCACGACGCCCTCGTTGAGCCCGACCTCGACGGTCTTCAGCGTGACGAGTTCGCTCACGCGCAGCCCGCTCGCGTACATCAGCTCCAGCATCGTGCGATCGCGCAGGCCGAGCGGCGTGCCGATGTCGGGCGCGCCGAGCAGCGCTTCGACCTGCGCCTCGGACAGCGTCGACGGAAACCGCGCGGCCTGTTTCGCCGACGTGATCCGCAGCGTCGGGTCCGCGCTCGCGCGATGCTCGCGTACGGCCCAGCCGTAATAGCGACGGAACACCGACAGCCGCCGGTTCGACGACGTCGCCTTGCCGTCGCTGCGCGCGGCGATGTAGCCGGTCACCATCGCTTCGTCGACCGAGTCGAGCGACGCGTCGTGCGTCGCGGCCAGCCATTGCGAAAACAGCATCAGATCGCGCCGGTACGCGTCGAGCGTGTTGCGCGCGAGCCCGTGCTCGAGCCACAGCGCGTCGCAGAACACGTCGATCGACGCGCGGCTCGCGAGCAGCGCGGGCGAAGCCGCGGCCTCGTCGCCATTGGCGTCGGGCGCGGAGTCGGAATCGGGGGAAAGCAAGGGTTCACTCATCAGTACGGCACGCCTTCGTGCGCCAGCAGCCAGCGCTTCACTTTCTGGTAATAGCCATTGTCGTCGTGGTTCGCGAAGCCGCCGAGGCCGCCTGCCGCCACGACGCGATGGCACGGAATCACGAGCGGGAAATAGTTCGCGCCGCACGCCTGGCCGACCGCGCGCGGCGCGCTGCCGATCCGCTTCGCGACCTGCCCGTAGGTCAGCACCGTGCCCGGCGGAATGTCGCTGATCACGTTCCACACGCGATGCTGGAAAGCACTGCCGACGTCGGCGAGCGGCAGGTCGAAACGCGCCGACGCGCGCTCGAAATACCGTTCGATCTGCTCGACCGCGCGCTGCGCGAGCGGCGAGTCCGGATCGACCGATTTGACCGACTCGGGCAGATAGACGATCTCGCGCACCACCGCGGCATCGGTGCGAACGCCGACCTTGCCGAACGGTGCGTCGATGACTGCGTTGAACATGAGCTTCTCCTCACCGGTGAAACGCGCGGCACCGCCGCGCGCCGACGACACTTTACGCCGCCTTCATGCGGCACGCAGCGCCCATTCGACATGCTCGCGCACGACCGGCGACGGATCGTCGGCCCGTGCACGCAACGCGGCGACGATCGCGTCGCGCGCTTCGGGCGCGAGCCGGTCGGCCGGTGCGCGCAACGCATTGCCGAGGCCGACCGCCAGATTGCGCAGCCAGCTTTCGTATCCGATGCGCCGGATCGCGCTGCCCTGCATCCGCGTGTCGAACGCGTCGGCATCCCAGCCGAACAGCTCGACGAGCGTCGCGCGGTCGAGCCCGTGCCGCACGTCGAAATCGGCGACGGGCGCGGCCTGCGCGAACTTGTTCCACGGGCACACGAGCTGGCAGTCGTCGCAGCCGTATACGCGATTGCCGATCATCGGCCGCAGCGGCTCCGGAATGCTGCCTTTCAGTTCGATCGTCAGGTAGGAAATGCAACGACGCGCGTCGACGCGATACGGTTCGACGATCGCGCCGGTCGGGCACGCGCCGATGCAGCGCGTGCAACTGCCGCAATGCGCGCCGGGCGTCTCGGGCGCGACGTCGGGCGCGGTTTGCGCGTCGGTCGGCAACGGCACGTCGACGTAGATCTCGCCGAGAAAGAACAGCGACCCCGCGTCGCGCTGCAGCAACAACGTGTGCTTGCCGCGCCAGCCGACGCCGGCCTTCTGCGCGAGCTCGACCTCGAGCACCGGCGCCGAATCGGTGAACACGCGGTAGCCGAATGCGCCGATCTCGCGCTCGATGCGCTCCGCGAGCGTCTGAAGCCGGTTGCGCAGCACCTTGTGATAGTCGCGGCCGCGCGCGTAGATCGACACGACGGCCGCCTGCGGATCGTCGAGACGCGCGCGCTCGCGTGCGCGCCAGTCGTGCGGCACGAGCGCCCCGGATGACGCATCGGGTGCGTCGGCGGCGAGCGTTTCGGCCGGCAGATAGGCGAGTCGCGCCGAGATCACGCGTCGCGTACCGGCCACAAGTTCGGCCGGCCGCGCGCGTTTCATCCCGTGTTTCGCCATATAATCCATTTCGCCGTGGTACCCGGCTTCCAGCCAGGCGGCGAGGCCCGCTTCGGCATCCGAGAGATCGGTATCGCTGATGCCGATCGCCCCGAAACCCAATTCGCGCCCCCACGCCCTGATGCGCGCGGCGAGCGCTGTCAACGTCGCATCATCGAGCGCGCATGGCGTCGCGCCTTCGGCACGTGTCGAAGGTCTGTCGGATGCGGCGAGTTCCGGTAATCGGTTCATCGCACTATTTTACGAGAATGCCAGCCACGCCCCATACGCCTCATGCCGACACGCTGCCCGTCCCGCTCGCGGAGCGCGTGATCGCACTCGCCGACGAAGCGGCGACCGAGGCCTTCGGCACCCGCTTCGCGCACGCGCTCGACGCGGCATGCAGCGAACTCGCCCATGCACACGCGTTCGACGGGTTGCAGATCCAACTGATCGGCGACCTCGGCGCGGGCAAAACGACCCTCGTGCGCGCGATCCTGCGCGGCCTCGGCCACCACGGGCGCGTGCGCAGCCCGACTTACACGCTCGTCGAACCATACGCATTCGCACGCGACGATGGGGAACTTGAGGTCTATCACTTCGATCTGTATCGATTCAACGATCCGGCCGAATGGTCCGACGCCGGCTTTCGCGAATATTTCAATTCCAGCGCGATCTGCCTCGTCGAATGGCCGCAACAGGCGGGCACCCTGCTCGGCGTGCCCGATCTGGTTTTCTCGCTCGACGTGGATGGCGACGGCCGCGCCCTCACCGTCCGGGCGTTCAGCGCTTCAGGAAAGGCATGTCTCGAAAGATGTTGATCAAACCGTTCCGCTCGATCGAATCGGCGGCCACCGCGACGCACAACTGGCGGCGCCGTCAGATCCTGCGCGCGGGCGCGTCGACGCTGGTGCTCGGTCTCGCCGCGCCGCGGCTCGCGCACGCATCGTCGGTGCTCGGCGTGCGCGTGTGGCCCGCGCGCGATTACACGCGCGTCACGATCGAATCCGACCAGCCGCTGCAGAATAGCCAACAGCTGTTGCAGGGTCCCGACCGGCTCGTCGTCGACCTGAACGGACTCGATCTCGACCAGGCGCTGCGCGACCTCGTGTCGAAGATCGCGCCGAACGATCCGCAGATCCAGTCGGTGCGTGTCGGCCAGTATCAACCGCACGTCGTGCGGATGGTGTTCGACCTGAAAGGCTCGGTGAAGCCGCAGGTGTTCACGCTGCCGCCGGTCGGCACCTACAAGTACCGGCTCGTGTTCGACCTGTATCCGGCCGTCGCGCCCGATCCGCTGACGGACCTGATCGCGCAGACGGAACGCAAGGAGCAGGCGCTCAACGACAGCGCGCGCGCGCAGCAGGTGCAGCCGCCGACCACGCTCGCGGGCCCCGCCGCGCCGCCGCCCGCCGCGGGCGACAACAGCGACGCATTCTTCCAGCGCTTCGCGCAGAACACGCCGACCACCCCGCGCACGCCGCCGGCCGCCGCGACACCTTCGGCGCCCGCGAAGCCGGCCGTCAAGCCGCCGCCCGTCATCGCACGCCGCGACGACAGCGAAGACGACGGCGACACCTACAAGTTCACCGCGCCGAAATCGGGCAAGGGCGGCACCGTGCGCCTGCTGACGGTCGCGATCGATCCGGGCCACGGCGGCGAGGATCCGGGCGCGATCGGCGGCGGCGGCACGTACGAAAAACACATCGCGCTCGACATCGCGAAGAAGCTGCGCGCGAAGATCGACGGCGCGCCGAACATGCGCGCGATGATGACGCGCGACGCGGATTTCTTCGTGCCGCTGAACGTGCGCGTGCAGAAGGCGCGCCGCGTCGGCGCCGACCTGTTCGTGTCGATCCACGCGGATGCATTCACGACACCGTCCGCGCGCGGCTCGTCGGTGTTCGCGCTGTCCGATCACGGCGCGTCGAGCGCCGCGGCACGCTGGCTCGCGAACAAGGAGAACTCGTCCGACCTGATCGGCGGCATCAACATCAAGACACAGGACGCGGCAGTCAGCCGCGCGCTGTTCGACATGTCGACGACCGCGCAGATCCGCGATTCGCTGCGCTACGGCAACTACGTGCTGAAGGAAGTCGGCGGCATCAACAAGCTGCACAAGGGCTCGGTCGAGCAGGCCGGGTTCGCGGTGCTGAAGGCGCCCGACATTCCGTCGATCCTCGTCGAGACCGCGTTCATCAGCAACCCTGACGAAGAACGCCGGCTCAACGACGACAGCTATCGCGACGAGATGGCCGACGCGATCTTCCGCGGCATCAAGCGTTACTTCGCCGCGAATCCGCCGCTCGCGAAGAACCGGATGGCCTGACCGGCCGCCCTTCCCCGCCGCCGGCACGCGCTGCGTGCCGGCGCGTCACGACGTCGCGAAGCGGCGCACCAGCTTTCCGCCGAACACGTTCACCGCGAGCCCGCCCATCACGAGCGCGGCGCCGATCAGCTGCGCGTCCGTCAGATGCTCGTCGAGCAGCAGCGCCGACGACGCCAGCCCGACGACCGGCACCAGCAGCGAGAACTGCGCGACCTGCGCGGCCGGATAGCGCGACATCAGGCGGCTCCACAGGCCGTAGCCGACGAGCGTCGCGACGAACGCGAGATAGACGACCGCGAAGATCGACGCGCCGTCGAGCCCGGCCAGCGCGGCGCCGATCCGCTGCGGCCCCTCGAACCAGAGCGACAGCAGGAAGAACGGCACGGGCGGCACGAGGCTCGCCCACACGACGAGCGACACCAGATTGGCCTTGCCGACCTTCTTCGTGACGATATTGCCGAACGCCCACATCGCGGCCGAGCAGATGGTCAGCAGGAAGCCCGCGAGCGTCATCGCGCGGCCGCCCTGCGCCGCGATCACCACGAGCCCGCCCGCGGCGATCGCGAGCCCGATCAGGTTCTGCACGCGCAACCGCTCGCCCAGAAACACCATCGCGAACACGAGCGTGAAAAATGCCTGCGACTGCAGCACGAGCGACGCGAGGCCGGCCGGCATGCCGACATACATGCCGGTGAACAGGAACGCGAACTGGCCGAGCTGGATCGTCGCGCCGTACAGGATCAGCATCCGCCACGGAATCTGCGGCCGGCGCACGAAGAACACCGCGGGCACCGCCGCGAGCGTGAAGCGCAGCGCGCCGAGCAGCATCGGCGGCATGCCGTGCAAGCCGACCTTGATCACGACGAAGTTCACGCCCCACGCCAGGATCACGACCAGCGCGAGCAGCAAGTCCTTCGGGGCCATCATCGGCGTCTCCTCAATTGTCGGATGGTTTCCTGAAGCCGCTCAGTCTACCCAATTTCGCCGTGCGGCCCGATACCCGCGCGGCGTGCATGGAATCGGCGACGGGCAACGACATGGCGGCCACACGACGCGTGCCCGCACGTCCGCATCGCGGGGGGAAAACATTGCGCCCGCGCCCCGCCACGCACGTCGCCACCGCGCCGCCAGTACAATGACCGGCATTCCAGCCGTTGCCCACGAGGCCCGCCATGACCGATTCGATCAAAGCCCTGCTCAAGCCGCATGTTCGCGACATCGGCAACCTGCAGGTGCGCCGCACGCTGCCCGCGCTCGCCGCGCGCCTCGTCGGTCCGTTCATCTTCTTCGATCACATGGGGCCCGCGACGCTGCCGGCCGGCACCGGGCTCGACGTGCGCCCGCACCCGCACATCGGACTCGCCACCGTCACCTATCTGTTCGACGGCGCGATCCTGCACCGCGACAGCCTCGGCTCGCTGCAGGAGATCGTGCCGGGCGACGTGAACTGGATGACGGCCGGTCGCGGCATCGTCCATTCGGAGCGCACGCCCGACGCTCAGCGCGCGAGCGGCCACACGGTGCACGGGATCCAGACCTGGGTCGCGCTGCCCGTCGCCCACGAGACCGCCGAGCCGTCGTTCGAGCACCATGCGGCCGACACGCTGCCCAAGCGCGACGAGAACGGCGTGTCGCTGACGGTGATCGCCGGCGACGCGTTCGGCCTGCGCTCGCCCGTCACGGCGTTCTCGCGCACGCTGTACGTGGCCGCCGAATTCGCGGCCGGCGGCCGCCTCGAACTCGACGCGTCGCACGAGGAGCGCGCGGTCTACGTGGTCGACGGCGACCTCTCGATCGACGGCACACCGGTGCCGGCCGAACAGATGGCCGTGCTCGCGCCCGGCGCCACCGTCACGCTCGCAAGCGGCGGCGGCGCGCGCGCGATGCTGCTGGGCGGCGCGAAGATCGACGGCGAGCGCTTCATCGAATGGAACTTCGTCGCCAGCAGCCGCGACGCGATCGAGCGCGCGAAACAGGCGTGGACGAACCAGGAAATGGGCAAGGTGCCCGGCGAAACCGAGTGGATTCCGCTGCCCGAATCGAAGCCGCGTTGAAAAAGGGGCACGCTGCCCCCATCCTGACGACATTCGAACGGAAGAGAACGACATGGACACCACGCTTGCCACTTTCGAGAAAGACGTCATCGAGGCGTCGCTGGACACGCCCGTGCTGGTCGACTTCTGGGCGCCGTGGTGCGGCCCCTGCAAGACGCTCGGTCCGCTGCTCGAAAAGCTCGAAGCCGACTACGAAGGCCGCTGGAAGCTCGTGAAGGTGAACGTCGACGAAAACCAGGAACTCGCCGCGCACTTCCAGACGCGCAGCATCCCGCACGTGATCGCGTTCGCCGACGGGCGTCCCGTCGACCAGTTCATCGGCGTGCTGCCGGAAGGCCAGTTGCGCGCGTTCCTCGACCGGCTGCTGCCGGCGCCCGACGAAGCCGAGCGCCGCGCCGCGCAAGACGCGATCGCCGAATCGCGCTACGACGATGCGCTGACCCACCTCGAAGCGGCGCTCGCGCTGAACCCCGGCTTCGACGACGCACGGCTCGACCTGGTCGAACTGCTGCTCGCGAACAACCAGGTGGACGCCGCGCGCGCCGAGGCCGAGCGCCTGTCGCCGCAGACGATACAGAGCGGCGATCCGCGCTACCAGGCGATCAAGACCCGTTTCGATGCGCTCGACGCGACGGCAGACCTGCCGCCGACCGACGCGCTCGAAGCGCGCATCGCGGCGAATCCCGCCGATCTCGACGCACGCTTCGACCTCGCGCAGAGCCTGATCGCGCGACGCGCATACGAAGGCGCGCTCGAGCAGTTGCTGGAAATCGTGTTGCGCGACCGCGCGTATGGCGACGACCTCGGCCGCCGCACGATGATCTCGGTGTTCGAGCTGGCGGGCGATCGCCCCGAACTCGTCGCCGCATGGCGGCGCAAGCTGAGCATGGCGCTCAACTGACGAACGACCGGCCGGGCCGCGATGGCCTGGCCGAATCGCCTTGTCGCGGCACGGCGGATCTGCCGCGCCGCGACATTCCTCTGCGTGTCGATCTGCTCGCCGATCAGCCCGCGGCGCGCGCCGCGACTGCCCGCAGCGCATGCGCGGCGGCCGCGAAGCCGAAGCTTGCGGTCACGCATACGCTCGAACCGAACCCCGCGCAGTTGAGCCCCGCGACATGCGCGGCGGCAGACGGCTCCGCGCCGTCCTCGATGTCGCACGCGGCCGCTTCCGGATAGATCAGCGGCTCGTCCGAATACACGGCGCTCACCTTGAAACGCGCCTTCGGCCCGCGCGGAAAGCCGTGCTGCTTGC
This sequence comes from Burkholderia sp. RF7-non_BP4, assembly GCF_001521935.1. NCBI lineage: Bacteria > Pseudomonadati > Pseudomonadota > Betaproteobacteria > Burkholderiales > Burkholderiaceae > Burkholderia > Burkholderia sp. RF7-non_BP4. Next base: position 278,843 of record NZ_LOTA01000028.1, read on the forward strand.
GCAACTGCGCGCGCACCTTCGACAGCAGCGGATCCTGGATCGTCAGCGCGAGATCATCGATGCGGATGCGCGTCGGGTCAAGTTGCCCGCCCGCGCCGCCGACCGTGACGAGCGGCTGCCCTTTTGCGACGCACCACGCGATCAGCGCGACCTTCGTGCGCACGCTGTCGATCGCGTCGACCACGTAGTCGAAGCCGCCGCCGAGCAGCGCGTCGAAGTTGTCGGGTTCCGCGAAATCCTCGATCCGGTTCACACGGCACGCGGGATCGATCAGCGCGATCCGCTCGGCCATCGCGTCGACCTTCGGCTTGCCGTAATTGCCGTCGAGCGCATGGATCTGCCGGTTCGTGTTGCTTTCCGCGACGTTGTCGAGGTCGATCAGCGTCAGCGTGCCGATCGCGCTGCGCGCGAGCGCCTCGGCCGTCCACGACCCGACGCCGCCGATGCCGATCACGGCGACGTGCGCGCGTTCGAACGCGGCGAGCGCGGGGGCGCCGTACAAGCGCGCGATGCCGCCGAAGCGGCGCTCGCGATCCACGTCAAGCTGGATTGTCGGGCTCGGGGTAAGATCAGAGGAACTGTGCGGGGCAGTGTCGGCAGCGGACATGGCAGCAAGGAAAACGTAAGTCGTGCAGCCCTCTATTTTGCCTGAACTCCCCGCCGACACGCGTCCCTGTGCACGCACGATTCTCGCGCGTTCGCTATACTGGCCCCAGATTGAAGCGTTTGCATAACATGACGACTCTCGCCGATCTCCGCATCAATTATTCGCGTGCTTCGCTCGACGAAGCCGATGCCGCCCCCAACCCCTTCGCCCAGTTCGATCGCTGGTTCAAGGAGGCGCTCGCCGCCAAGCTCCCCGAGCCCAACACGATGACGCTCGCCACCGTCGGCGACGACGGCCGGCCGTCGGCCCGAATCGTGCTCATCAAGGGTGTCGACGAACGCGGGTTCGTCTTCTTTACCAATTACGAAAGCCGCAAGGGCCGCGATCTCGCCGCCAATCCGCATGCGGCGCTGCTGTTCTACTGGATCGAGCTCGAGCGCCAGGTGCGCATCGAAGGCCGGATCGAGAAAACCAGCGCCGACGAAAGCGACCGCTATTTCGCGTCGCGCCCGCTCGGCTCGCGCATCGGCGCGTGGGCGTCCGAGCAGAGTGCCGTGATCGACAGCCGCGCGACGCTCGAAGCGCGCGAAAAGGCCGTGACCGAACGCTACGGCGAGAACCCGCCGCGCCCGCCGCACTGGGGCGGTTACCGCGTCGTGCCCGACGCGATCGAATTCTGGCAGGGCCGCCCGTCGCGGCTGCACGACCGCCTGCTCTATACGCGCGACGCCGCGGCAGGGTCGGGCTGGACGATCTCGCGCCTGTCGCCGTAAGCGCGGCTGCCGCAGTGCCGGCGCGCGCCGGCCGTGTCTCGTGTTGCATCCGGGCGCCCGCGTCGCAAGGCATGGGCGCCGGTCAAGATACTTGGCTGTATTCGATTCAACGAACAAACGGAGAATCCAAATGTTCTGGGAAAAGAAGCTGGCACAGTGGGCGGACGAAGTACGGGCGAAAGCGAACATACCGGCGCGACTCGTGCTGTGGAACGGCGATCAACTCGATTTCGGCACCTTCAGCGCGCCGCAGGTCACGCTGAAGGTCAACAGCGCGTCGGCGTTGCCGCTGCTGCTCGAACCGAGCCTCGACAATCTCGGCGAGGCGTACGTGAAGGGCAAGATCGACATCGAGGGCAGGCTGTCGGACATCATCAACATCAGCTACTCGCTCGCGCGCAGCACGGTCACCAGCGCAAGCAAGCTCGCGCGCGTGAAGCGCTACTTCAATCACACGAAAAACACCGACAGGAAGGCGATCCAGTATCACTACGACGTCTCGAACGCGTTCTACCAGCTGTGGCTGGACGAAAACATGGTGTATTCGTGCGCGTACTTCGAGAACGGCGACGAGGATCTTTCGACCGCCCAGATCAAGAAGATCGACCATATCCTGACCAAGATCCAGCTCGAGCCCGGCCAGCGCCTGCTCGACATCGGCTGCGGCTGGGGCGCGCTCGTGCTGCGCGCCGCGCAGAAGTTCGGCGCGACGTGCCTGGGCGTGACGCTGTCGCAGAACCAGTTCGATCTCGCGACCGCGCGCGTGAAAGCCGCCGGGCTCGAGGACAAGATCGAGATCCGCCTGCAGGACTACCGCGAGATCGAGGGACAGTTCGACCGCATCACGAGCGTCGGGATGTTCGAGCACGTCGGCCGCAAGAACCTGCCGCTCTATTTCTCGCGCGTGCACGATCTGCTCACCGACGACGGCATCGCGATGAACCACGGAATCACGTCGACCGACGCGGAAAGCGGCGAAACGGCGCTCGGCGGCGGCGAATTCATCGATCGCTACGTGTTCCCGGACGGCGAGCTGCCGCACATCAGCCTCGCGCTCGAAGCGGCGCAGCGCGGCGGGCTCGAGGCGATTGACGTCGAAAGCCTGCGGCGGCACTATGCGCGCACGCTCGAAATCTGGACCGAGAACTTCGAGGCGAAGGCGGAAGAGGCGCGCACGCTCGTCGACGACGAAAAATTCCGCATCTGGCGCGTGTATCTCGCCGGTTGCGCGTATGCGTTCGAGCACGACGACGTGTCGATCTTCCAGATCGTGTGCCGCAAGGCCGGACGCAGCGCGAAAACGCTGCCGTGGTCGCGGCGCTACATGTACGAACACACGCTGCCGCGCTAGGCGGCACTTCACGCTGGGCATGCATGGGTGACGGCAGGACGCGGCGCAGCACGCCGCCGCAACGACAGCAGCGCGACGAACCGGACGAGTCGCACGCCGACGGGCAGTTCGACCTGTTCGGCGCGTCGCCCGACGACGCACGCGCGTCCGCGCCCGCGCACGACGACAACCCGGCAGGCGTAGGCGATCGCGCGACGCCTGACGAACACGACACCGCGCGACCGGCAAAGTCGCCCGCACGCGCCGGCCGTGCATCGCCCCGCCTTCCCGCCGACCAGGAACCGGAACCGCCGCCCGCCTCCGGCATGCTGTGGGACGAACCGCCGCCGGCCGCGCCGCCGAAGAAGGCCCGGCGTCGGCGCGGCGTGCCGCCCGCACCGGTTTCCGCGGAAGTCGCCGCCGCCGCGGCCGCGCTGCCGCCGAACGTGCGGCTCGGCACGTCGTCGTGGTATTTCCCCGGCTGGGACGGCATCGTCTACGACGGCGATTTCGCGCAGACGAAGCTGTCTCGCGAGGGGCTCGAGGCGTACGGCGCACATCCGCTGCTGAAGAGCGTGAGCCTCGACCGGTCGTTCTACGGGCCGCTGTCGGTGGCCGACTACCTGCGCTACGCGCAACAGGTGCCGGACGACTTCCGCTTCGTCGTGAAGGCGCCGGCGTCCGTCACCGATGCGGTCGTGCGCGGCCGGCGCGGCGAGCCGTCGGGCCCGAATCCGACCTTTCTCTACGCGCAGCTCGCCACTCGCGAATTCGTGCAGCCGTGCCTCGAAGGGCTCGGCAGGAAGGCCGGCGTGCTGGTGTTCCAGTTTTCTCCGATGCCCGATCAACTGCTCGCCGAACCGGCCGCGCTGATCGACCGGCTGTCGGCGTTCTTCGCGGCGCTGCCGACGCTGCCGCCGGACGCCGACGGCACGCGCTACGCAATCGAGATCCGCGACGCGAGCCTGCTCACGCCGCGCTTCATCCGCGCGCTCGCGGCGCTCGGCGTGCGCTACTGCGTCGGCCTGCATGCGCGGATGCCCGACCCGCTGCGCCAGGCAGCCGCGCTCGCGCTGCTCGACGGCGATGCGCCGGGCCCGCTGATCGTGCGCTGGAGCCTGCATGGCGGCTTCAAGTACGAACAGGCCAAAGCGAAATACGAGCCGTTCGACAAGCTCGTCGACGAGGATCCGGCCACGCGCTCGGCGCTCGCCGAGCTGGCCGCGCGCTACGCGCTGGCCGGACAGCCCGTGATCATCACGATCAACAACAAGGCGGAAGGCTCCGCGCCGCTGTCGTGCCTCGCACTCGCGCGCGAGATCGCCGCCGCGTGCGCGCACTGGCGCAGCGAGGCGGCGTAAGCATCGCGGGCGCGGGCGCCGTTTGCGCGCCGGCGAACCGCGCCGGCAAACCGATTACGCGCCGCGCAGCGACTTCAGCCGGTGCGAGAACTTCTGGCGGAATTTCGCGAGCTTCGGCCCGATCACGACCGAGCAGTAGCCCTGTCCCGGATTGCGCGCGTAATAGTTCTGGTGATAGTCCTCGGCCGGCCAGTAGTTGTCGTCGAGCGGCACGACCTGCGTGACGATCGGCTGCCCGAACACCTGCTCGCGCTCCAGTTCGCGGATCACGTCGAGCGCGACGTCGCGCTGCGCGTCCGAATGCGTGAACACGACCGAACGGTATTGCGTGCCGACGTCGTTGCCCTGGCGGTTCAACTGGGTCGGATCGTGCGTCGCGAAGAAGATCTCGAGGATCTCGCGATAACCGATGCGCGCCGGATCGAACGTCACGTTCACGACCTCCGCGTGGCCGGTATCGCCGTCGCATACGTCGCGATAGCCGGGATTGCGCGTATGGCCGCCCGCGTAGCCCGACTGGACGGCCGTCACGCCGTCGACGTCGAGAAACACGGCCTCCGTGCACCAGAAGCACCCGCCGCCAACAGTCGCGGTTTCAAGCATCTCGTTCACCATGAAATCATTACCTCGTTGATGACGACGGCCGGCACGCGGGCGCGCGCCGGCATCGCCGGTCCATATCGCCGCTGCCCGGCTGCGGCCCGGTTGCCCGGTGCGCAGCGGCAGCGTTCAAGTATCTCACTCGTGCGCGAATCCGGCAGAACCGCATGCGTGCCGCGCACCACCGGCCGCGCGTTTCTCGTCTACACTTAGGCACGCTTCGCCGTGACGGCACACCGTCCGGCGGCGCGCAGCGTCCGATGCATGCCCGTCCTGATGCCAACATCATCCGCCGGAACATCGATATGCACACCTCAGCAGAATTCGCCCGCATCGCGGGCCCGACCGCCGGCGCTTTCACCGCGCCCGCGCCCTCGCGCCGCCGTGCGCCCGTTGCGCTGCGTGCGCGGCGATCCGGCGCACCGCCTTTCCCTCCTTTCCCGACCTGATGTACCGCGCGGCGCGTCCTCCAATCGCGCGAGGCCGCCAGTGCGTTCCCGTCACGCAACCCGTTCGACCCGCACGTTCGCAGCGAACGTCCGTGCGCCCGTGATCCGATTCGACCGAAAGAGGCACTACGATGAGCATGCGGCCTGACCCGACATTTCACGCTTCGCCGGAACTTGCGATGCAGGCGCCGGCGGAGGAATTTGCCTATACGTTGTTGCTGAGCCCCGATTTTTCCAGACCCGACGCGCTCGCCGTGATCGACGTGAAACCCGGCTCGGCGACCTACGGCAAGATCGTGCACACGGTGACGATGCCGAACACCGGCGACGAATTCCACCACTTCGGCTGGAATGCGTGTTCGTCGTCGCTGTCGCCGCTGACCGGCCACGCATTCCTCGAGCGCCGCTTCCTGATCATCCCGGGCCTGCGTTCGTCGCGGATCTACGTGATCGACACGAAGCCGCACCCGACGCAGGCGCGCATCCACAAGATCATCGAGCCCGAGGAGGTGTTCGCGAAGACCGGCTATTCGCGGCCGCATACGGTTCATTGCGGCCCCGAAGGCATTTACGTGAGCACGCTCGGCGGTGCGGGCAAGGACGGCACCGACGGCGCGCCCGGCATCTTCATCATGGACTGCGAGACGTTCGACGTGCTCGGCCGCTGGGAGATCGACCGTGGCCCGCAGGACAAGCATTACGACTTCTGGTGGAACCTGCCGCGCGACTACATGGTGTCGAGCGAATGGGCGCTGCCGCCGCAATTCGAGAACGGCATCGTGCCGGAAGACCTGCTCGCGAACCGCTACGGCCACCGGCTGCACTTCTGGGACCTGCGCGCCCGGCGCAACGTGCAGACGATCGATCTCGGCGCGCATCACCAGATGGCGCTCGAGGTGCGGCCCGCGCACGATCCGGTACGCGAATACGGTTTCGTCGGCGTCGTGGTCGACACGACCACTCTCGAAGGATCGATCTGGACCTGGTGGCGCGAGGACGGCCAGTTTCATGTGAAGAAGACGGCGACGATTCCGCCCGAACCGGCCGCGGCCGACGAACTGCCGCCGCTGCTCAAGAGTTTCGGCGCGGTGCCGCCGCTCGTGACGGACATCGACCTGTCGCTCGACGACCGCTTCCTGTACGTGTCGTGCTGGGGCACCGGCGAGATGCGCCAGTACGACGTGTCGGATCCGCATCACCCGGTGCTCGCGGGGTCGGTGCGTATCGGCGGGATCGTGCGCCGCGCGCCGCACACGAACGGCCGCGCGTTCGCCGGCGGCCCGCAGATGGTGGAAATCAGCCGCGACGGCCGCCGCGTGTACTGGACCAACTCGCTCTACTCGACGTGGGACGACCAGTTCTATCCGGACGGCGTGCCGGCCGCGCAGGTGCTCGCGCATGCGGGGCCGGACGGCGGGCTGACGCTCGCCGACGACTATTGGGTCGAGTTCCCCGACGGCTATCGCGCGCACCAGATCCGGCTCGAAGGCGGCGACTGCTCGACCGACTCGTTCTGCTATCCGTCGGTCAAGCGTTGAGCACAGGCCTCTCCGCGCCGCTCGCGCTGTGGGCGGCCGTGCTCGCGAGCGGCGTCTATCACGGGCTCAATCCGGCGATGGGCTGGCCGCTCGCGGTGTCGAACGCGCTGATGACGCGCCGCGATGGCGCGCTCGTCGCCGCGCTCGGCTATCTCGCGCTCGGCCACGCGCTCGCGGTATTCATGGTGATGCTGCCGTTCGGGCTGCTTGCCGCGCTGCTTGCGTGGCAGTCGGCGATCCGGATCGGCGCGAGCGCGCTCGTGATCGGCTTCGGCGTGGTGCTGCTGATCCGGCGGCGGCATCCGCGTGCGCTCGCGCGGATTCCGCCCGCGCGGCTCGGCCTGTGGTCGTTCGCGGTTGCGCTCGCGCACGGCGCGGGGCTGATGCTGGTGCCGATTTACCTCGGGCTCTGCGGGCTCGACCGGGACGCCGGCCATCGCGCGGCGGCCACGCTCGTCGATGCGCATCTCGGGATGGCGCTCGTCGTCGCGGCCGTGCACGCGGCCGCGATGATCGGCGCAGGCGGCGTGCTCGCGTGGCTCGTGTACCGCTATCTCGGGCTGAAGTTCGTCGCGCGGAGCTGGTTCAATCTCGATGCGGTGTGGGCGTCCAGCCTGATCCTGACGGGTGCGCTGTCGCTCGGGCTGGCGGCGACGGCCTAGCGCGCGGCTCGGGGAGCGGCCTCGTGACGCGCAACGAAAGGCGCGAAAACGACCGTTCCAGCACGGCGTCGGCGTCGCGCGACAGTGTTCGCTACCTCACGCTCGCCCCGCGATGCGCCGTCCGCACGGGTCCGGCGGTCGCGATTCCGCTAAAATCGGGCCATGCGCACCACTTCCCAACCGACCGCCCTGGCCTTGTCGCCTTTCGTCCGCTGCGCCCGTTGCATCCGCCGCGCGCCGCGCCCGTCCGTTTCGTTCCGGATGGCCGCCCGATGAACCACGCCACCCCGCCGGATTTCGACTCGGCCGCCTTTCGCCAGGCGCTCGGGCAGTTCGCGACCGGCGTCACGGTCATCACGACGCGTGCGCCGTCCGGGCAACTGATCGGCATCACCGCGAGCTCGTTCAACTCGGTGTCGCTCGACCCGCCGCTCGTGCTGTGGAGCCTCGCGCACAAATCGGCGTCGACCCCGGTGTTCCGCAACAACAGCCATTACGTGGTGAACGTACTCGCGGCGTCGCAACTCGACCTGTGCAAGCGCTTCTCGACCTACAAGGGCGACCGCTTCGAAGGGATCGCGCACGCGGCCGGCAACTCGGGCATGCCGGTGCTCGACGGCGCGCTCGCGTGGTTCGAATGCCACAACCGCAGCCGCTACGACGAAGGCGACCACGTGATCTTCGTCGGCGAAGTGGAACGCTGCGGCGTGCGGGCCGCGTCGGATGCCGCGGCGCCGCTCGTGTTCCACGGCGGCGGCTTCCACGGCCTCACACCGCTTTGATCGCCCCCATGCGCGCCAGCCCGACCGGCGCGCCCGCTTCGTCCTTCAGCGTCTGCAGCACGATGTTCGAACGGATGTCCATCACGCCCGGCGCCTTGTAGAGCCGGTTCAGCACGAAATCCGAGTAGTGCTTGAGGTTGTGCGCGAGCACCCGCAACAGGTAGTGGCTCTCGCCCGTCACGACGAACGCGCCGACCACCTCCGGCCATTCGCGCAGCGCTTCCGCGAAGCGCTCGTGCCATTGATTCTCTTCGTTGCGCATCGACACCTGCACGAACGCCTCGAGCTCGAAGCCGAGCTTCTCGCGGCTCAGGCACGCGCGATAGTGCTCGATCACGCCCTGCTCCTCGAGCAGGCGCATCCGGCGCAGACAGGCGGACGGCGAAAGCGAGATCCGTTCCGCCAGGTCGAGATTGCTGATTCTGCCCTCCTCCTGCAATACCGCCAGAATCCGGCAGTCGGTGGCATCGAGCGTGATCGCGTGCATTTTTGGTCCCCGTTTTCCCTCTGAGTCGAATTATCTGCCAATCGGGCGGATTGTCCATGTTTATTTCGCAAGCACTTTCTGCGAGCGTCCACCTATCATTCGAAGCATCGATTCACCGCTTCGTCATGCCATGGACACACTCTGGGACATCTCGCCGCCCGTCAGCCCCGCCACCCCCGTGTGGCCGGGCGACACGCCGGTTTCCGTCGAACGCGTCTGGCGGATGGAGGCCGGCTCGCCGGTCAACGTCGCGCGCCTGACGCTGTCGCCGCACACGGGCGCGCACTGCGACGCGCCGCTCCACTACGACGCCGACGGCGCACCGATCGGCGCGGTGCCGCTCGACACCTATCTCGGCCCATGCCGCGTGATCCACTGCATCGGCGCGTCGCCGGTCGTGCGCCCGGCCGACATCGACGCCGCGCTGGACGGCGTGCCGCCGCGCGTGCTGCTGCGCACCTATGCGCGCGCCAGCGTCGAGCAATGGGACAGCGGCTTCTGCGCGGTCGCGCCCGAAACCGTCGACCTGCTCGCCGCGCGCGGCGTGAAGCTGATCGGCATCGACACGCCGTCGCTCGACCCGCAGGAATCGAAGACCATGGATGCGCATCGCCGCGTGCGCGCGCACCGGATGGCGATCCTCGAAGGGATCGTGCTCGACGACGTGCCGCCCGGCGACTATGAACTGATCGCGCTGCCGCTGAAGTTCGCGACGCTCGACGCGAGCCCCGTGCGTGCGGTGCTGCGCGCGCTGCCCGGCCGATCCTCCTGATTCACCGAACCACTGACCCGAGAACCACTGACCCGACATCATGATCAAGACCCGTGAAGACGCGCTCGCCCTCGACCGCGACGACCCGCTCGCCCCGCTGCGCGACCAGTTCGCGCTGCCCGACGGCGTGATCTATCTCGACGGCAACTCGCTCGGCGCGCAGCCGCGCGCGTCGGCCGCCCGCGCGCAACAGGTGATCGGCGCCGAATGGGGCGAAGGCCTGATCCGCAGCTGGAACACCGCCGGCTGGTTCGCGCTGCCGCGCCGCCTCGGCGACAAGCTCGCGACGCTGATCGGCGGCGCGCCCGGCGAGACCGTCGTGACCGACACCATCTCGATCAACCTGTTCAAGCTGCTGTCGGCGATGCTGCGCCACCAGGCCGAGCGCGCGCCGGAACGCCGCGTGATCGTGTCGGAGCGCTCGAACTTCCCGACCGACCTGTACATCGCGCAAGGGCTGATCGAACAGCTCGGCGGCGGCTATGAGTTGCGCCTGATCGACGATCCGGCGGACCTGCCCGACGCGCTCGGCGCGGACACGGCCGTCGCGATGATCACGCACGTGAACTACCGCACCGGCTACATGCACGACATGCCGGCCGTCACGCAGCTCGTGCACGACGCGGGCGCGCTGATGCTGTGGGATCTCGCGCATTCGGCCGGCGCGGTGCCGGTCGACCTGAACGGCGCGCGTGCGGACGGCGCGGTCGGCTGCACGTACAAGTATCTGAACGGCGGCCCCGGTTCGCCCGCATTCGTGTGGGTGCCGCACCGTCATCACGCGCACTTCTCGCAACCGCTGTCGGGCTGGTGGGGCCATCGCGCGCCGTTCGCGATGCAGCCGGACTTCGCGCCCGATCCGGGCATCGCGCGCTTCCTCTGCGGCACGCAGCCGATGGTGTCGATGTCGATGGTCGAGTGCGGGCTCGACGTGTTCCTGCAGACCGACATGCACGCGATCCGCCGCAAGTCGCTCGCGCTGACCGATGCGTTCATCGCGCTCGTCGAGGCACGCTGCGCGGGCCTGTCGCTGAAGCTCGTCACGCCGCGCGCGCATCACCAGCGCGGCTCGCAGGCGAGCTTCGAGCATCCGCACGGCTACGAGGTGATGCAGGCGCTGATCGCACGCGGCGTGATCGGCGACTACCGCGAGCCGTATGTGCTGCGCTTCGGCTTCACGCCGCTCTATACGCGCTTCGTCGACGTGTGGGATGCCGTCGAGACGCTGCGCGACATCCTGGCCACCGATGCGTGGAAGGCACCCGAGTTCGCCGAGCGCGGCGCGGTGACCTGACCGGCTTTTTGCCCGGCGCGCGCCGCGATGACATGCGGATTGCGCGCCGCGCCCCCGTCATTCAATTCTGGAGAGAGTCGTGAATTCTGGTCATATGCAGCCACCCGGCGACGACGCGCCGGCGGGCTGCCCGTTCTCGGGCGCACGCGCGACCCAACCGGCACACGAAGCACCGCACGTGCCGGGCGATGCCTCGGGCGAAGCCGGCTGGCACAACGCGCAGCTCGATTTCTCGAAGTCGATGAGCTACGGCGACTACCTGTCGCTGAATTCGATCCTCGACGCGCAGCATCCGCTGTCGCCCGATCACAACGAGATGCTGTTCATCATCCAGCATCAGACGAGCGAGCTGTGGATGAAGCTTGCGCTGTTCGAATTGCGCGGCGCGCTCGACGCGGTGCGCGGCGACGCGCTGCCGCCCGCGTTCAAGATGCTCGCGCGCGTGTCGCGCATTCTCGAGCAGCTCGTGCAGGCGTGGAACGTGCTGTCGACGATGACGCCGTCCGAGTATTCGGCGATGCGGCCGTACCTCGGCCAGTCGTCGGGCTTCCAGTCGTATCAGTACCGGCAGCTCGAATTCCTGCTCGGCAACAAGAACGTGCAGATGCTGCAGCCGCATGCGCACCGGCCCGACATCCTCGAACAGGTGCGCGCGACGCTCGAGGCGCCGTCGTTCTATGACGAGGTCGTGCGCCTGCTCGCGCGGCGCGGTTTCCCGATCGCACCCGAGCGGCTCGAGCGCGACTGGACGCAGCCGATGCGGCACGACGAAACCGTCGAAGCCGCGTGGCTCGAGGTCTATCGTCACCCGCAGCAGCACTGGGAGCTCTACGAAATGGCCGAGGAGCTCGTCGATCTCGAGGACGCGTTCCGCCAGTGGCGCTTCCGTCACGTGACGACCGTCGAGCGCATCATCGGCTTCAAGCAGGGCACCGGCGGCACGAGCGGCGCGCCGTATCTGCGCAAGATGCTCGACGTCGTGCTGTTCCCCGAGCTCTGGCACGTGCGCACCACGCTGTAACGCGCTCGTGCATCATGCGCCCGCGCGTCACGACGACGTGCGGGCCAGTTCCTCCCCGTCGCGCGGCAACGCGCGTTCGCGCGTAAGCCGCGGAATGTGCCGCCGCATCGCGAGCAGCGCGACGCACACCACACTCATCGCCGCGGCCAGCATCGTCAGATACGCCGTCGCACCGCCCGCGGTGATCACCATTGCGCCCGCGAACGCGCTGAGGATCGCGCCGAGCCGGCCGAACGCGAGCGCGCTCGCGGTGCCGGTCGCGCGCACCGCCGTCGGATAGATGTACGCGCACAGCGCATACATCGTCGACTGCACCGCGTTGACGAACAACCCGTGCACGCCGAGCCCGACGATCAGCCAGCCCGTGTGGCGCCCGGCGTCGACACCCATCAGCCACACCGCGCTCGCCGCGCCGCCGATGCTGCACAGCGCGAGCGGCCAGCGCGAACCCGCATGCGCGATCGCCCACGCGCACAGTAGCGCGCCGATCACGCCGCCGAGGTTGTACGCGGTGAGCCCGGTGCCCGCGACCGACACGCTCAGCCCGCTCGCGGCGAGCATCGTCGGCAGCCAGCTGAACGCCGCATACACGGCGAGCAGGCACATGAAGAACGCGCACCACAGCGCGATCGTGTCGCGCGCCTGGCCGCCGGCGAACAGCGCGCCGAACCCGCCTCGTGCGCCGGGCGCGCGTGCATCGCGCAGATCGGTGAACGCGGTGCCGGGCGCGACCGGCCGCTGCATGCGCGCGAGCAGCGCGCCGAGTTCCGGCCAGCGCGCGGGGCGGCGCGCCAGGAAGCGCGGCGATTCGGGCAACGCGCGCACGAGCACGAAGCCGAGCACGAGCGGCAGCGCGCCGCCGGCAAAGAACAGCCCGCGCCAGCCGTAGCGCGGCAGCACTTCGTGCGCGAACAGCCCGGCCAGCATGCCGCCGAGCGGCACGCAGACGATCGTCGCCGTCACCATCATCGTGCGGCGCCGCGCGGGCGTGTATTCGGCCGTCATCGTCGTGGCCGTCGGCAGCGCGCCACCGATCCCGAGCCCCGCGCAAAAGCGCAGCATCGCGATCGTCGCGACATCCGGCGCGAAGCCGATCGCGCAGGTCGCGATGCCGAACAGGAACACGCTGCCGATCACGGCCTGGCGGCGCCCGAAACGGTCCGCGACGATGCCCGCGCACGCGCTGCCGATGCCCATCCCGATCAGCCCGGCGGCCACCGCCGGCGCGAACGCGCCGCGCGTGATCCCCCATTCGCGGATCAGCACGGGAATCGCGAAACCGATCAACTGCCCGTCGAAGCCGTCGAGCACGATCGCGAGTGCGGCGAGCAGCACCACGCAGCGCTGCATCGTCGTGAACGGTCCGTCGTCGAGCGTCGCGCCGATGTCGACCGGGGGCGGCTGCAATCCGTCGCGCGTGCTCATGCGACCTCCCGTGCGCCACGCGTCGGCGGCAACGTGCGCGCACGGCGCGCGGCAAGACAACAGCATTCGATGACTTTCATGGCGTCTCCAGTTGCCCGGGCTGGCGCTTGCGCGTGCCCGGATCTCGTGTTGCACGGGCGGTCGGCATCCGTGCATCGGCGCCGGCCCCCGTCTCGTCCAATCCAATCCGATCCGGCGACATCGCCTGCATGCGGCGCGAGCCCGCCGCCGGCGTGTTGCTCAGTCGCGCCGCGCGTCGATCAGCCTGACGAGCGCGAGCAGCGTATCGGTATGCGGCACCGCGATACCCGTCTCGCGCGCGGCCGCGACGACCTTGCCGCTGATCGCGTCGATCTCGGTGCGGCGGCCCGCGAGCACGTCCTGCAGCATCGACGGCCGATGGCCGCGATGCGCGTGGATCGCATGCTCGACGTTGCGCGCGATGCGCTCGCCGTCCACCGCGATGCCTTTCGCGCGCGCGACGGCGGCCGTCTCCGCCGCGATCGCCAGCGCGAGCCGTGGGCCGTCGGGTTCACGGCCGAGCTGGTCGACCGTGCAGCCCGTCGCCGCGCACAGCGTGTTGAGCGCTGCGTTGAACGCGACCTTTTCCCAGATCGCGGCCCACACGTCGGCATCGAGCGAACACGCGAGCCCGGCACGCGACAGCGCGTCGGCCACGGCCGCCGCGAACGGGCGCGCCGCGCCATCGGCCGTCATCATGCGGATCGCGCCGGCACCGTGCGAGCGCACGTGCCCGGCGCCGGCGAAGTCGGCCGGCCACGTCGTGACGCCGACCAGAATCCGCTCGAGCGGCACGAACGCGTTCAGCGTCTCGACGTTGCCGAGGCCGTTCTGCAGCGTCAGCACGTACGTACGCGACGTCAGCAATGCGCGCACGCCGTCGAGCGCCGCACGCGTGTGCAGCGATTTCGTAAAAACGATCAGCAGATCGAACGGGTCGTCGGGCGACGCGCTTGCTTGCGCATTCGCCGTTTCCGGCCGGACGGCCTGCAGCGCGCGGATGCGGCGTTCGCCGCGATCGTCGTCGATGCGCAGCCCGTCGCGGCGGATCGCATCGAGATGCGCATCGTTCACGTCGATCAGCGTGACCGCCTCGCCGTGCTCGGCCAGCAGCGCGCCGAACAGCGAGCCCATCGCACCGGCGCCGAGAATCGCAATCTTCATCGTCGGCGGCCTCTCAGAACGGATACTGGCGCGGCGCGGTCTGCACCGTGATCCAGCGCAGGTCCGTGAACGCGGCGATGCCGGCCTTGCCGCCGAAGTGGCCGAAGCCGCTGTCCTTCACGCCGCCGAACGGCATTTGCGCCTCGTCGTGCACGGTCGGGCCGTTCACGTGGCAGATGCCCGATTCGATGCTCGCCGCGACCCGCATCGCGCGGGCGACGTCGCGGCTGAACACGGCCGACGCCAGCCCGAATGCGTTGTCGTTCGCGCAGCGGATCGCGGCCGCCTCGCCATCGACCCGCACGATGCCCTTCACCGGCCCGAACGATTCCTCCGCGTAGATCCGCATCGCGGGCGTCACGTGATCGAGCAGCGTCGCCGGGAACAGCGTGCTGTCCGACTTGCCGCCGCACAACAGCGTCGCGCCGTGCGCGAGCGCATCGTCGATCAGCGCGTTGCAGCGCTCGACGGCCTTCATGTCGATCAGCGAACCGAGCACGACCGGCCCTTGGCGCGGATCGCCGAGCGGCAGCGACGCGGCCTTGGCGGCAAGCTTCGCGACGAATGCATCGGCGATCGACGCGTCGACGACGATCCGCTCGGTCGACATGCAGATCTGCCCTGAATTCGCGAATGCGCCGAATGCGGCCGCCGCGACCGCCGCATCGAGATCCGCATCGTCGAGCACGACGAACGGCGCCTTGCCGCCGAGTTCGAGCACCGACGGCTTCAGATGACGCGCGCACGCTTCGGCGACGATCCGCCCGACGCGCGTCGAGCCGGTGAAATTCACGCGGCGCACGGCCGGATGGGCGATCAACGCGTCGACGACGGCGCCCGCATCCTCGGGCGCGTTCGTCACGAAGTTGACGACGCCCGGCGGCAGCCCGGCCTCCTGCAGGGCCTCGACGATCAGCCCGTGCGTGACGGGGCACAGCTCGGAGCCCTTCAGCACGACCGTGTTGCCGCAAGCGAGCGGCAGCGCGAGCGCACGCGTCGCGAGGATCACCGGCGCGTTCCACGGCGCGATGCCGAGCACCACGCCGGCCGGCTGCCGTACGCCCATCGCGAGCGAACCGGGCACGTCGGACGGGATCAGCTCGCCGCCGACCTGCGTGGTCAGCGACGCGGCCTCGACGAGCCCGCTGGCGGCAAGGTGCACGTTGAAGCCTGCCCACAGCGCCGACGCGCCGGTTTCGGCCGCCATCGCGGCGACGAACTGCTCGTGCTTCGCTTCGAGCGCGGCGGCAGCCTTCAGCAGCAGCGCGCGGCGCGCGCCGGGGCCGAGCGCGGCCCATTCGGGAAATGCGCGAGCGGCCGCGTCGGCCGCCGCGCGCGCATCGTCGACCGTGCCCGCGGGCGCGGCCGACGCGACTTCGCCGTCGAGCGGGTTGCGGCGCATGAAGGTCGCGCCGCTGGACGAATGGCGGCGTTCGCCGCCGATCAGCATCGATACGGTTTGCATGGATTCTCCGGAACGACGCGCAACGCGCGTCAGGCAACCTCGACGTCGATGACGACGGGCGTATCGGCCCGCAGCGCATCGGTCAGCGTGTCGTGCAGGCGCGCGGCATCGGCGACGCGGATGCCGCGGCACCCCATCCCCTGCGCGAGCGCGACGAAATCCAGATCGGGCAGATCGGTGCCCTGCACCGGGTCGTCGGGGCCGAAGCCGAACACGGGCGCGAAATCCTGCAGCGCCGCGTAGCGCCGATTGTTCAGGATCACGAACGTGATCGGCAGCTTCAGCTGCGCGGCGCTCCACAATGCCTGGATCGAATAGAGGCTCGACCCGTCGCCGATCAGCCCGATCACGCGCCGCCCCGGCCGCGCGAGCGCGACGCCGACCGCGGCCGGCATCCCGTAGCCGAGCCCGCCGCTGTCCATCGTGTAGAACGTGCCGCTGCGTGTGAACGGCAGGTGCGCCTGCATCACCGGCCGCGCGCTCGGCGCTTCCTCGACGACGATGTCGTGCGCGTCGCGCACGTCGGCGAGCGTCTGCAGCGCGAATGCCACCGACATCCGCTCGCCGGCGGCCGGCGCTTCGGCGCGCGGGCGCGGCGGCCGCGGCGCGGGCATCGGTCGCTCGGGCGGCGCCGGCCGCGCCAGCAGGTCGCGTGCCGCGAGCCGCAGGTTGCCGACGACCGCGTCGCCCGACGGCGTCCATGCGGCGGTGCCGGGATCGTCGACGAGCTGCACGAGCGTGGCGCCCGGCGGCACGTGCGGGCCGCTGCCGTCGATGTGATAGGTGAACGCGGGCGCGCCGAACGCGAACACGAGGTCGTGCCCGTCGAGCCGCGCGACGATCTTCTCGCGGATCGCGGGCAGGAAGCCGGCGAACAGCGGATGGTCTTCGGGAAAGCTGCAGCGCCCCGACATCGGCGCGACGTACACGCTGGCCCGGTGCCGCTCGGCGAGCCGCACGACGTCGTCCCACGCACCGGCCCGATCGACGGCCGCGCCGACCACCAGCGCGGGACGCCGCGCCGCATCGAGCGCGTCGCCGAGCCGCGCGAGCGCATCGGGATCGGGCCGCACGACGCTGCTCACGTCGCGGCGCGGCAGCAGCTCGGCCGGCTGGTCCCAGTCGTCGACCGGGATCGACACGAACACCGGCCCGCGCGGCTCCTGCATCGCGATCCGGTATGCCCGCGCGATCGCGGCCGGCACGTCCTGCGCGCGCGCCGGCTCGATGCTCCATTTCACGTACGGCTTCGGCAGCTCGGCGGCCTGCGTCGCGCCGAGAAACGGATCGAACGGCAGGATCGCGCGCGCCTGCTGGCCCGCGGTGACGATCAGCGGCGTGCGGTTCCTGAACGCCGTGAACAGGTTGCCCATCGCGTTGCCGACGCCGGCCGCCGAATGCAGGTTGACGACCGCCGCGTTGCCGGTGGCCTGCGCATGACCGTCCGCCATGCCGACCACGACGGCCTCCTGCAGGCCGAGCACGTAGCGGAAATCGGCGGGGAAATCGCGGAACATCGGCAGCTCGGTCGAGCCGGGATTGCCGAACACGCGATCGATGCCGAACTGGCGAAACAGGTCGATGACGGCATCGCGAACGGTGATCGGGGCGGCCGGTGCGGCGGAATGGGACGGGGTGCCGGACATGCTCGGGCGTCTCCTTGGTGGCTTGGCGGTTTCCACAGTATCGAAGCGCGAGTCATTCGCGGATACTGTATTTTTTGCGAAAAGCCATTACGGTTCGGCATGACTTTCGATCTCCGACAATTGCGGGCATTCACGACCATCGTCGCGTGCGGCAGCCTCGGCCGCGCGGCCGACGCGCTGCACGTGACCCAGCCGGCGCTGAGCCGGATCCTGAAGCGGCTCGAGGATCAGGTCGGCGCGCCGCTGTTCGAGCGCCATTCGAAAGGCGTGCAGTTGACGGCATTCGGCGAGGCACTGCTGCCGCACGCGACGCTGCTGCAGCACGAGGCCGAGCACGCGCGCGAGGAGCTGGACGCGATGCGCGGCTTCGCGAAGGGCACGATCAAGGTCGGCACGGTGGGCAGCATCGCGAGCCTCGTGCTGCCGATCGCGGTCGGCCGCGTGCTCGACCGCTGGCCGAACCTGCGTGTCGAGATTCTCGAAGGCGTGTGGGACCGGCTCGCGGAAGGCCTGAACAAGCACGAGATCGATCTCGCGCTGTCCGCGCACGGGCCCGACACCGACGAGATCGTCGCGATTCCGGAGTGCCGCTGGGAGGATCGCAGCCATATCGTTGCGGCGCCGCACCATCCGCTGCGCGCGCTCGGCCGCGCACCGACGCTCGCCGATACGCTGCACGCGCGCTGGGCGATTCCGCCGCGCGGCACCGCGCCGTTCGACCACATGCGCGCGACTTTCGACGCGCACGGGCTTGCCCTTCCCGATATCGCGGTCGAGACGCGCTCGGTCACGACACTGAAGAGCCTCGTCGCGCATGCCGGCTTCCTGAGCTGGATGGCCGAACCGATGTACGGCGCCGAACAGCGCGCCGGCACGATCGACACGCTGCCGGTGCGCGAGGTCGTCGCGGTGCGCACGCTCACCGCGTTCCGGCGCCGCCACGGGATCCTGCCGGGGCCGGCCGGCAAGCTGCTCGACGAACTCGTCGCGCTCACGCGCGAAGGTCGCTGACACCGCCCCCCTTCGCGCCCCGCATTCGCGCCGCCGCGCGCGCCGCCGCAGCGCACCATCGAAATGCCGTGTCCCCGCCTTGACTTTCGTTCGCCCGAATACGATCATTCGCTCACATAAAGAGCAAATGATCGTATTCGACTGGAAAGACTGGCACGAACAGGAGACACCGGATGAGCGAATCGTCCTCCGCCCGCGCGCCCGTGCTGCTGCACATCGGCGCGGGCTCGTTCCACCGCGCGCACCAGGCGTGGTATCTGCATCGCGTGAACGCGGCCGTGCCGGCCGACGAACACTGGTCGCTGACCGTCGGCAACATCCGCGACGACATGCGCGCGACGATGGACGCGCTCGCCGCGCAACACGGCGCGTACACGCTCGAAACCGTCACGCCGCAGGGCGAGCGCGCATACGAGACGGTCCGCGCGATCTCGCGCGTGCTGCCGTGGTCGATCGACCTCGCCGCGCTGATCGACGCCGGCGCCGACCCGGCCTGCCGGATCGTGTCGTTCACCGTGACCGAAGGCGGCTACTACCTCGACGAACACAACCGGCTCGACCTCGCGAACGCCGATCTCGCGGCCGACCTGCAGGGCGCGCGCACGACGCTGTACGGCGCGCTCGCGGCGCTGCTCGCCGAGCGCGTGAAGCGCGGCGCGGGCCCGCTCACGCTGCAGAGCTGCGACAACCTGCGCAACAACGGCGCGCGCTTTCGCGCGGGCATGCGCGAATTCCTCGAACGGCGCGGCGAGGACGGCCTGCTCGCGTGGTTCGATGCGAACGTCGCGACGCCGAGCGCGATGGTCGACCGCATCACGCCACGCCCGACCGCCGACGTGCGCGAACGCGTGCGCGCGGCCACCGGCGTCGACGACGCATGCCCGGTGATGGGCGAATCGTTCATCCAGTGGGTGATCGAGGACCGCTTCGCGGCCGGCCGGCCGCGCTGGGAGCTGGCCGGCGCGGAGCTGGTCGACGACGTGCACCCGTACGAGGAAGCGAAGATCCGCATCCTCAACGCGACGCACAGCTGCATCGCGTGGGCCGGCACGCTCGCGGGCTACACGTACATCCACGAGGGCACGCACGACGCGGCGATCCGCCGGTTCGCGCACGACTACGTGACTCAGGACGTGATCCCGTGTCTCAGCCCGAGCCCGCTCGATCTCGAACGCTACCGCGACGTCGTGCTCGAACGCTTCGGCAACCCGTACGTGCTCGACACGAACCAGCGCGTCGCGGCCGACGGCTTCTCGAAGATTCCCGGCTTCATCGCGCCGACGCTCGCCGAATCGCTCACACGCGGCGCGGCGCCGGTCGCCACCGCCGTGTTGCCGGCGCTGTTCCTGCGCTTTCTCGAACGCTGGGCGCGCGGCTTGCTGCCGTATGCGTACCAGGACGGCGTGATGGACGACGGCGCCGCGCGCGCGATCGTCGAAGCCGACGACCCGGTCGTCGCGCTGTGCGCGAGCCGCGCGCTGTGGGGCTCGCTCGCCGGCAACGCGGCGCTGTTCGACGCGCTGCGCGCCGGGCTCGCACGCGTCGACGCATGGCTCGCGCAGCGCTGACGCGCGACGGCCGGCAGCCTCGCAACCGGCCGCCGCGAGCGGCCGCGCATCCGGGCGAACCTGCGTTGGCAGGTGCGCATGCGTGCGGCTAAAGTAGCGGCTCCTCACTGACGGAACGGATCGCTCATGTATCTCGGCATCGACCTCGGCACCTCGGAAGTGAAGGTGCTGCTGCTTGCCCCGGACGGCACGGTGGTCGGCACCGCGGGCACGCCGTTCAGCGTGTCGCGGCCGCACCCGCGCTGGGCGGAACAGCATCCGGACGACTGGTGGCGCGGCACGCTCGCCGCGCTCGCGGCGCTGCGCGAGCGGCATCCGCACGCATTCGCGCAGGTGCGCGGGATCGGCCTGTCGGGCCAGATGCACGGCGCGGTGCTGCTCGGCCGCGACGACCGCGTGCTGCGCCCCGCGATCCTGTGGAACGACATGCGCAGCGCCGACGAATGCGCGCTGCTCACCGAACGCGCCCCCGATCTGCACGCGCTCGCCGGCAACCTGGCGATGCCCGGCTTCACCGCGCCGAAACTGCTGTGGGTCGCGAAGCACGAGCCCGACGTGTTCGCGGCGACCGCGTGCGTGCTGATGCCGAAGGACTACCTGCGTTTCCGTCTCACCGGCGCGAAGGTGTCCGACCCGTCCGACGCGGCCGGCACGCTGTGGCTCGACGTCGCGCGCCGCGACTGGTCCGACGCGCTGCTCGCCGCGTGCGACATGACGCGGGCGCAGATGCCGCGCATCGTCGAAGGCAACGCGCCGTCCGGCACGCTGCGCGCGGATCTCGCGCGCGAGCTCGGGCTGTCGGAGGCCGTCGTGGTGGCGGGCGGCGGCGGCGACAACGCGACCAGCGCGCTCGGCATCGGCGCGATCCACGCGGGCGACGGCTTCGTGTCGCTCGGCACGTCCGGCGTGCTGAGCGTGGTCGGCGACCGCTTCATGCCGAACTCCGCATCGGCCGTGCATGCGTTCTGCCATGCGATTCCCGATCGCTGGCAACTGATGAGCGTCGTGCTGTCGGCCGCGAGCTGCCTGCGCTGGGTCTGCAAGCTGACGGGCACGGACGAGCCGGCGCTGCTCGCCGAAATCGAGGCGCTCGACGCGGACGCGCTCGCGACGGCGCCGCTGTTCCTGCCGTACCTGTCCGGCGAACGCACGCCGCACAACGATCCTTACGCGCAGGGCGTGTTCTTCGGGATGACGCACGCGACCGAACGCGCGCACCTCGGCTACGCGGTGCTCGAAGGCGTGACGCTCGGCCTCGCGGACGGCCTCGACGCGCTGCATGCGGCCGGCGTCGAAACCGACCGCCTGTCGCTGATCGGCGGCGGCGCGCGCAGCGCGTTCTGGGCGCAGCTGATCGCCGATGCGCTGAACGTGCGCACATGCCGGCACGGCGGCGGCGAAACCGGTGCGGCGCTCGGCGCCGCGCGCCTGGGCTGGCTCGCCGTCGGCGGCGATCCGCATGCCGTGCTGACCAAGCCGCCGGTGCGCGCCGAATACGCGCCGGACGCCGGCCGTCATGCGCTGCTGCGCGAGCGCCTCGACGCATTCCGCGCGCTGTATCGCCACGTGCGCCCGCTTTACGAACCGTCGCGCGCGCGGCTCGCGTAAGCGGCGACGCGCAGCGGCCGGCGGCCGCGCATCCGGCATGCGTTACAGTGGATGCCGTTGCGCCGCCCGACGGCCGACCCCGATCCGAACCGAACCGCTATCGTGTCCAAGTCCTCAGAAAAACTCGATCTCGCCACGCGCGCCGCGTGGCTCTACTACGTCGCGGGCGACACGCAGAACGAAATCGCCGAGAAGCTGCAGGTGTCGCGCCCGGTCGCGCAGCGCCTCGTCGCGTTCGCGGTCGAGAAGAATCTGATCCGCGTGCGCGTCGATCATCAGCTCGCCGATTGTCTCGACCTCGGCGCGCAGCTGTCGAAGCGCTACGGGCTCGCGATGTGCGAAGTCGTGCCCGTCGACGCCGATGCGCCCGAAGCGATCGACCGCAAGCTCGCGGTCGCCGGCGCGCAGGTGATGGAGCGCTACCTGAACGAGACGCGACCGATGGTGATCGCCGTCAGCAGCGGCCGGACGCTGAAGGCCGCGGTCGCGCAGATCGCGCAGATCGAGCGGCCGCAGCACCGGCTCGTGTCGATGGTCGGCGCGATCGCGGCCGACGGCTCGTCGAACCGCTACGACGTCGCGCAGTACATCTCCGAGAAAACCGGCGGCAAGCACTTCCTGCTGCCCGCGCCGCTGTTCGCCGACAGCGACGCCGAGCGCGCGCAATGGTGCAATCACCGGCTGTACCGGATCGTCGACGCGCTGTCGGCGCAGGCCGACGTCGCGTTCGTCGGGATCGGTAATATCGGCCCGCACTGCCCGCTCTACGAGGACGGCTTCATCACCGAACAGGAACGCGACGAGATGACCGCGCTCGGCGCGGTGGCCGAACTGCTCGGCGTGCCGATCGATGCGCAGGGCAAGCTGGTCGACGTGTCGACCAGCGCGCGCGTGACGAGCGTCGCGCTCGACGCGCCGCCGAAGCGCCCGACGATCGCGTTCGCGGGCGGCCCGAAGAAGCGCGACGCCGTGATCGCCGCGCTGCGCGGCGGCTGGCTGTCGGGGCTCGTCACCGACGAGACCTGCGCGCGCGCGGCACTCGAGGCGAAGGCGGCCTGACGCCGCCGCACGCTCACGCGGCCGCGCGCGGCGCCGGAAACGCGTGCCGGCGCGCGCGCCACGCACCGATCCACGCCGCCGCCAGCAGCGCGACGAGCACCCACGGAATCGCCCCCGCACCCGTCGCGCCGAGCAGCATCCCGCCCGCGATGCCGCCGCCCGCGATCGCCAGATTCCACACCGTCACGAGCATCGACTGCGCGACATCGGCCGCGTCGCCCGCCGCGTTCGCGGCAGCCGTCTGGAACAGTGTCGGCGCGCCGCCGAACGCGAGCCCCCACAGCGCGACGCCCGCATACACGATCGTCATGCCGGACCCGGCGCCGAGCATCGCCGCCGCAAGCGCGAACAGCGCGATGCTCGCGAGCGTCAGCCGCCGCTGCGCGGCGCCGATCCATGCGCCCGTCAGCGCGATGCCGACCAGCGACGCGACGCCGAACACGAACAGCACCGCATCGACCTGCGCGCCCATCCGCACGCCCGCGAGGAACGGCGCGACGTACGTGTACAGCATGTTGTGCGCAAGCACGTACGCGAACATCACGACCAGCACCGGCCGCACGCCGGGCAGCGCGAACACGCGGCGCACCGGCGCGCGCGCGCCGGCCTGCTGCCCCGGAAAGTCGGGCACGCGCAGCCGGATCCAGCCGATCAGCGCGAGCGCCGCGACCGTGATGCCCGCGAACGCGACGCGCCAGCCGAACATCGCGCCGAGCGCGGTGCCGGCCGGAATGCCGATCGACATCGCGACCGGCGCGCCGAGCATCGCGACCGCGATCGCACGGCCGCGCAATGATGCGTCGACCATCCGGCTCGCGTAGCCCGCCAGCAGCGCCCACAGCAGCCCGGCCGACATGCCCGCGACGAAGCGCGCGGCGAGCGTGAGCGCGTAGTACGGCGACGCGGCCGTCAGCGCGTTCGACACGACGAACCCGGCGAGCGCCGCGAGCAGCAGCCGGCGTCTGCGCATCGCGCGCGTCGCGGCGACGAGCGGAATCGCCGCGACGATCGAGCCGAGCGCATAGACGGTCACGAGCTGGCCGATCAGCGCCTCGGTCGCGCGCAGGTCGACGCTCATCAACGGGAGGAGGCCCGCCGGCAACGCTTCGGTGAGGATCGTGATGAACCCGGCGGTCGCAAGCGCCAGCAGGTTCGCGACCGGCAAGCCTTCGCGCGCCGGCGCGGACAATCCGGACGCCGGGTCGGCGATGCGGTCGGACACGCGATCGGAAACGGCTACGCACTCGCTCATGTCGCGCTCCGTTGGTCGACGCCGTACACCGCATCGCGCACGTCGGTGACGAAACGCCCGTGCATCCCTTCGTACAACGTATTGGTCAGCGCGACGACCGTCAGCCCGGCCGCGCGATCGACGAACCACGCGTGCCCGTACGCACCGCCCCAGCGCCACGTGCCGACCGACTCCGGCGACTGCGCGGCCGCCGGATCGCGCAGCACCGAAAAACCCAGCCCGAAGCCGAATCCCGGCGCGTCCGGCAGGTCCTGCGCGCCCGGCTGCACACGCGCCATCTCGTCGATCCAGCGGCGCGCGAGCCAGCCGTCGCGGCCGGTGCGCAACGTCTCGAGCAGCGTCAGGCAGTCGCGCGCGGTGCCGACCATCCCCGCGCCGCCCGACGGCCACGCGGCCGCGTCGAACGCGCGCGCCGGCGCGAAGCGGATGCCGACCGTGCCGTCGTACACCGGCGCGAGATCGTCGTCGGCCATCCGCCGCGGCGCGCCCGGCGTGCTCACGTACGGCGTCGCGAAGCGCGCCGCATCGCGTGAGAAGAACGCGGTGTCCGTCATCCCGAGCGGCGTCGTGACGAGCGCGGCCACGGCGTCGGCGAGCGGCCTGCCGTCGACCGCCTCGATCAGCGCGCCGACCACGTCGGTCGCGAGCGAGTAATCCCACGACGTGCCGGGCGCGAACCGCAGCGGCACGCCTGCGATGCGCCGCACGTTCTCCGCGAGCGACAGGTCCGCGCGGTCCATCCCGTCGGACACGCCGGCACGCGCATACGGGCCGTCGGTGTCGGCTTCGAGGAAGCGATAGCCGAGCCCGGCCGTATGCGACAGCAGATGACGCAACGTGATGTCGGCCGGCGTGCCGTCGGCCAGCGTCGGCCGGAACGCGGGTAGCCAGCGCGCGACCGGCTCGTCGAGTTCGATGCGTGCCGCCGCGACCAGCCGCATCGCGGCGGCCGTCACGATCGGCTTCGATACCGACGCGAGCCGGAACAGCGTGTCCTCCCGCATCGGCGTGCCGGCCTCGCGATCGGCGAGACCGGCCGCGCGCGCGTAGCGAAGCTCGCCGTCGCGGGCGACCAGCACGACCGCGCCGACCACGCGCGCGTCGGCCAGCGCGCGGTCGAGCGCGGCATCGAGGCGCTCGGGCAGCGCGGTGTCCGGTTCGGCGCGGCGAGCGGAGACAGGCAGGGATGACATGGCGTGACCTCGAAGAGAGAAGGAACGCCCATCGTAGGGAACCAGCGCAATAAGAAAAACCGGGTTAGAGTTCCGGACACTCCGGACGTCGATGTCCGCAATCGGGAACCTGCATGGAAAATCTTGGCGGTTTCGTCGTGTTCGTCCAGGTCGCGGAAACGCGCAGTTTCGTCGCGGCCGGCCGCGCGCTCGGGTTGTCGGCGTCCGCGATCGGCAAGCGCATCGCGCGGCTCGAGGCCCGGCTGAACGTGCGGCTCTTCCACCGCAGCACACGCAGCATCACGCTGACCGCGGAAGGCACGCGCTTCCTGGAACGCTGTCGGCGCGTGATCGCCGAGATCGACGCGGCCGAGCAGGAACTGACGCACAGCGCCGAAGCGCCGCGCGGGCGCTTGCGCGTGAGCCTGCCGACGATCGGCACGCTGCTGCTGCCGCTGCTCGCCGATTTCATGGCCGCGTATCCGGAAATCGAACTCGACATCGATTTCAGCGACCGCCTCGTCGACGTCGTCGACGAAGGCTTCGACGCGGTGCTGCGCACCGGCCGGCCGACGGATTCGCGACTGTCGTCGCGGCTGCTCGGCCATTTCCGGCAGCACCTCGTCGCGTCGCCCGGCTATCTCGAACGGCACGGCGCGCCGCGCACGCCGGCCGATCTCGCTCGGCATCGCTGCCTGCACTACCGTTTCCCGAGCAGCGGCAAGCTCGAGACCTGGCCGTTGCGCGCGTCGCGCTCGGGCACGCCGCCGGTGGTGCCCGTCTCGATGGTCAGCAACAATGCCGAGACCCGCCTGTGCTTCGCCCAGCGCGGGCTCGGCATCGCGTGCCTGCCCGAATTCTTCGTGCGCGACGCGCTCGACGACGGCACGCTGCATGCAGTGCTCGACGAATACGTCGCGAGCCGCACGCCGATCTACGTCCTGTGGCCGTCAGGGCGACATCCGACGCCGAAACTGCGCGCCTTCGTCGATTACATGGTCGCGCACCTGCGCATCTGACCGCGCCCGGCCGTCACGCCGCCTTCGCGTGCGGGCTCAGCCGGCGCAACGCCTGCCCGTGTTCGTCGAACAGGTGGCAGTGCTCGGCCTGCGCATGCACGTGCAGCGCCTCGCCGGTGCGGTACGTGTCGAGCGGCGGAATCCGCGCGATCAGCCCGTCCGGCGCGACGGCCGACTCCGCGTACAGATACGCGGCATCGCCGAGCGATTCGACGGCCATCGTCCGCGCGGCGACGCCGGTTGCCGCCTGCGCCACCATCAGATGCTCGGGCCGCACGCCGACGGTCACCGCCGCGCCGCGCTGCAACCCGGCCGCGTCGACCGCGACGCGCTGCGTCTCGCCGCTGCCGAAGCGCACCAGCACGCCGGTCGCATCGGTCGACTCGACCGTGCCCGTCAGGAAATTCATCTTCGGCGAGCCGATGAAGCCCGCGACGAACTGGTTGGCCGGCGCGTGGTACAGCGCGTTCGGCGTGCCGACCTGCTGCACCGCGCCGCCCGACAGCACGACGATCTTGTCGGCGAGCGTCATCGCCTCGACCTGGTCGTGCGTCACGTAGATCATCGTCGTCTTCAGCTCGTCGTGCAGCCGCGCGAATTCCAGCCGCATCTTCACGCGCAGCGCCGCGTCGAGGTTCGACAACGGCTCGTCGAACAGGAACACCTTCGGCTTGCGCGTGATCGCGCGGCCGATCGCGACGCGCTGCCGCTGGCCGCCCGACAGCTGCTTCGGCTTGCGGTCGAGCAGGTGATCGATGTGCAGGATCTTCGCGGCCTGCTTCACCGCCTGGTCGATCTCGGGCTTCTTCGCGCCGGCCAGCTTCAGGCCGAACGCCATGTTGTCGTACAGCGTCATGTGCGGGTACAGCGCATACGACTGGAACACCATCGCGATGCCGCGCTTCGCGCTCGGCACGTCGTTGACCTTCGCGCCGTCGATCAGCAGGTCGCCGCTCGAGATGTCCTCGAGCCCGGCGATCATCCGCATCAGCGTGGATTTGCCGCAGCCGCTCGGCCCGACGAACACGACGAATTCGCCGTCGGCGATGTCGAGGTTCACGTTGCGCAGCACTTCGGTGTCGTCGTAGCGCTTCGCGATGTTGCGCAGGAGCACGCTTGCCATGATCTGTCTCCGTTCGTTCGTGATGCGCCGCATTCGATGCGGCGCAATCGTTCGTGGTACTAATTCGGCAGCACGGTGCCGGTCGCCTGCCAGCGCGCGACGTAGCCGGGCAGCTCGTGCATGTCGTCGAATACGTGACGCGCGCCGATCCCGCGCAGCGCGTCAATCTGCGCGGCCGACGCATGCCCGCCACCGATGAAGCCGAGCACGGTCATGCCGGCCGCGGCGGCCGCGGTGATGCCGGTCACGCTGTCCTCGACGACGAGGCATTGCGCGGGCACCGCGCCGAGTGCGCGTGCGGCCGCGAGATACACGTCGGGCGCGGGCTTCGGCCTGGCGACGGCGTCCGCGCAGAACAGCCGGTCGCCGAAGAAACGCGCGAGGCCGGTGCGGGTGAGCGCCGCCTCGACGTATGCGCGGTAGCTGTTGCTCGCGCATGCCGTCGTCAGACCGATCGCGGCGAGTGCCGTATCGATGCCGGCGACCATCGGCGCGTTGACCGCCGCCGCCTCGACCGCGCGGCGGATCGCGTCGACGTCGCCCGCCGTCAGCGTGCGGCCGACCGCCTCGCTCGCGCCGGCCAGCACGCGCTCGATGCGCAGCCCGAGCAGCGGCATCACCGCCGGCCGCGCGTCGACGCCCGGCCAGCGCGCGTCCAGCTCGCGCACGATCACGTCGGCGGCGACGGCCTCGCTGTCGATCAGCACGCCGTCGCAATCGCAGATCAGCACGTTCATCCCGTGGCCGACCGCGCCTTTTCCGCCCGCGCCTTCGCCGGCCGCGCTCATTTGACCGCCCCGAACGTGAGCCCGCGCACGAGCTGCTTCTGCGACAGCCAGCCGACGATCAGGATCGGCGCGACGGCCAGCAGGGAAGCCGCAGACAGCTTCGCCCAGAACAGCCCCTCGGGGCTCGAGTACGACGCGATGAACACGGTCAGCGGCGCGGCGTTCGAGCTCGACAGGTTGATGCTCCAGAACGCCTCGTTCCACGACAGGATCACGAGCAGGAGCGCGGTGGACGCGAGACCCGGCAGCGCCATCGGCATCAGCAGATAGACGATCTCCTGCCACGTCGACGCGCCGTCGATGCGCCCGGCTTCGAGGATGTCCTTCGGGATCTCGTTGAAATACGTGAAGGTCATCCAGACCGCGATCGGCAGGTTGATCAGCGTGTACACGATCACGAGGCCCGACACGGTATCGAGCAGCCCCGCGTTCTTCCACAGCAGGTAGATCGGCACGAGCACGCCGACCGACGGCATCATCTTGGTCGACAGCATCCACAGCAGCACCTTCTGCGTGCGGTGGTTCGGGAAGAACGCCATTGCATAAGCCGCAGGCACGGCGAGCAGCAGCGAAATCACGGTGACGCCGGCCGAGATCAGCACCGAATTCCACGCGAACGCGAAGTAGTTGCTGCGCGCGAACACCTCGCGGAAGCTGTCGAGCGTCGGCATGAAGAACAGCGATGACGCGTACGCCTGCTGCTCGGTCTTGAACGCGGTGATCGCCATCCAGAAGATCGGGAAGAACAGCAGCAGCGCGAGCAGCCACGCGAGCGCGCCGGGCAGCGCACGCCGCACGAGGGCGAACGCGGCCGGCGCGCGCCGGCCTTCGAAAGTCAGGTCGCTCATTTCTCGTACTCCCCCTTCAGGTTGCGCGCGAGCATCCGCACCAGGAAGAACGACACGACGTTCGCGACCACGACGGCGATGATCCCGCCCGCGGATGCGAGGCCGACGTCGAACTGCTGCAGGCCGAGCGCATAGATCAGGTACGACAGGTTGGTCGTCGCGTTGCCGGGGCCGCCGCCCGTCGTCGTGTAGATCTCCGCGAAGATCGACAGCAGGAAGATCGTCTCCATCATCACGACCACGGCGATCGCGCGCTTCAGGTGCGGCAGCGTGATGTAGAAGAACATCGCGATCGCGCCCGCGCCGTCGATGCGCGCGGCTTCCTTCTGCTCCTGGTCGAGCGACTGGATCGCGGTGAACAGGATCAGGAACGCGAACGGCAGCCACTGCCACGCGACGATGATGATCACGGCGGTGAGCGGGTAGTCGGCGAACCAGTCGATCGGCGTCATCCCGAGCGCGCGCATCGCGTTCGCGACGAGCCCGTACACCGGATGCAGGATCATGTTCTTCCAGATCAGCGCGGCGACCGTCGGCATCACGAAGAACGGCGCGATCACGAGCAGGCGCGCCACGCCCTGCCCGTAGAACTTGCGGTCGAACAGCACGGCCATCAGCACGCCGCCGACCACGGTGATCGCGAGCACCGCGCCGATCAGCACGAGCGTGTGCCAGATCGCGGGCAGGAACGACGGATCGGTCGCGAGGAAGCGGTAGTTGTCGAACCCGGCAAAGCCTTTCACGTCCGGGTTCAGCAGGTTGTAGCGCGAGAACGAATACCAGATCGTCATCGCGAGCGGGATCGACATCCACAGCAGCAGCACCGCGACGGACGGCGACACGAGCCAGCTGGCGCCGCCGCGCGCGCGGCGCGGCGCGCCCGGCGGCGACGACGCGTCGCCGACCGACGGCGCGTGGCTCAGGGGAAGACGCAAATGACGCATGATCGGAGTCCCTCCGGTTGAGGCGCGGGCGCGAACGGCCGCCCGGCCTGTCTGCTTCGGCGACGTGCACCGTGCGCGGCGGCGCGCACGGTGCGGGCCGCGTTACTTCTTGTAGCCGGCCTGACGCACCGCGCGATCGGCGGCGGCCTGCCCGGCGGCGAGCGCCTGGTCGACCGTCATCTGGCCGGCCACCGCACCCGCGATCGCCTGTCCGACCACCGTGCCGAACGACTGGAATTCAGGAATCCCGACATACTGCACGCCCGTGTACGGCACCTTCTTCAGCGACGGATCGTTCGGGTCGGCCGTCTCGATCGCCTTCAGCACGAAGTCCGAGAACGGCGCGGCGGCCTTGTACTCGGGGCGCTGGTAGGTCGACGCGCGCGTGCCCGGCGGCACCGACGCCCAGCCTTCGTCCTTGCCGGCCATCTCGATGTACTGCTTCGACGTCGCCCACGCGATGAACTTGCGCGCGGCGTCCTGCTGCTTCGACGTCTTCGGCACGGCCAGCGCCCATGCCCACAGCCAGTGCGAGCCCTTCGGCGTGGCGGCGACCGGCGCGGCCGCGAAGCCGATCTTGTCGGCGACCTGCGACTGCTGTTTGTTATAGAGCATCCCGGCCGCGACCGTCGCATCGATCCACATCGCGCACTTGCCCGATGCGGTCAGGGTCAGATTCTCGTTGAAGCCGTTCGAGCTTGCTCCCGGCGGGCCGTCTTTCTTCAGCAGGTTCACGTAGAAATTGATCGCCTTCTTCCATTCCGGCGACGTCAGCTGCGCGTTCCAGTTCTCGTCGAACCAGCGCCCGCCGAACGTGTTCACGACCGTCGACACGTACGCCATGTTCTCGCCCCACCCGGCCTTGCCGCGCAGGCAGATGCCGTAGGTGCCCTTCGCCTTGTCGGTGAGCTTGTCCGCGAATTCGGCGATCTGGTCGTAGGTCGGCTGGTCGGGCATCTTCAGCCCCTTCGCCGCGAACAGGTCCTTGCGGTAGAACGTCATCGAGCTTTCGACGTAGAACGGCAGCGCATACAGCTGGCCGTTGTACGACAGGCTGTCGCGCGCCGTCTTCACGATGTCGTTCAGGTCGTAGTCGGCGGGCAGGCCCGTCATCGGCGCGAGCCAGCCGCGCTTGCCCCACTGCGGCGTCTCGTACGTGCCGATCGCCATCACGTCGAACTGGCCGCTGCCGGTCGTGATGTCGGTCGTCGCGCGCTGGCGCAGCACGTTTTCCTCGAGGATCACCCAGTTCAGCTTGATGTCCGGGTTCGCCTTCTCGAACGCCGGCGACAGCTTCTTCAACTCGATCATGTCCGGGTTGTTCAGCGTCGCGATCGTCAGCGTGCCGGCGGACGCCGCGCACGCGGCCGTCGCGAGCGCGGCTCCGGCGAAGCAGCGTGCGGCGGCATCGAGCATCTTTCGTTGCATGGCATGTCTCCTGTGATTGTTCGAACTGTCGTCGGTGTTGCGTGTTGCGTATTGCGCGTTTCGTATTGCCTCGCTTCCTTCGCGGCCCGTCACGCCGGCCGCTGCATCCCGCACGCGCGCGCATAGTGCGCGATCACGTCGCGTATCCGGTGGCGCACCCATGCGCGCGGCTCTCTCGCAAGGCCGCCCGCGCGGCACGCGGCGTACACGTCCGGCAGCCACTGCGCGACGAGCGTCTCGGGCACGGGCTGCCGCGCAAGGTTGTCGAACAACTGCTCGACCGCCGCCGCGACGGCCGGCTGCAGCCAGTAATAGCGGATCCGGTCGCTGTAGCTGAACTGGCGCGCGAGCCGCTGCTCGGTTTCGTCGCCGCGGTAATACGGCGCCCAGTGCTCGGGCTGCGCGCGCATCGCGGCGTCGACGACGTCGCGCAACCGCGAGCGCTGCGCGACGTCGTCGATCAGCGCGTCCTCGATGAAGGTGAGCGCGAACAGCGCCTCGCGCAACGCGAAGGTCAGCGCGGGCCCGACCTTCAGCACCGCGAAGTGGTCGCGCACGAGCGCGGCGAGCGCGCCTTCGGTCTGGTAGTCGGTCGAATGCGCTTCGAACACGAGGCGCGGCGTGCGCAGGATGCTCGCGCCGAGCGACGCGGCCTTCGCGCTGTCGTAGTCGAGCACGTGGCGATCGTCGAAATCGACGCCCGGCTGCGCGACGATCGCGACCACGCGCGTCCATGCGTCGTCGAGCCCGGCCGCCGCGAATGCGCCGCGATGCGCGTCCAGCGTCGCGGCGATGCTGTCGCTGCGCGTGACCGCGATCCGCGCGATCGCATCGCCGCCCGTGCCGCCAGCCACTTCGCCGCCCGGCGTCGGCACCTCGGTGCCGATCACGTACACGGGCGCGACGCCGGCGCGCGCCGCCGCGTCTTCGGCCGCGCGGCACAGCTCGGCCGCGCGGGCGGCGATGGTCCGGTCGTCGAGCCGCGCCGGATCGTCCGCGCACGCCATGCTCGCGTCGAGGTGGATCTTCTCGAAACCGGCTTCGACGTATGCGGCGACCATCGCGGCCGCTTCGCGCATCGCATCGGCCGCGCGGCGGTGCCGCCACGGGTTCGGGCCCAGATGGTCGCCGCCGAGCACCAGCGCCGACGGCGCGAGCCCGCAGCGCTGCGCAATCGCATCGACGTCGCGCCGGAAATCGGCGGGCGTCATGCCCGTGTAGCCGCCGAGATGGTTCACCTGGTTGCAGGTCGCCTCGATCAGGAGCGGCGAGCCGTCCGCGCGCGCGGCCTCGCACGCGGCCTCCAGCACGAGCCGGTGCGCGCTGCAGACCGAATAGATGCCGCGCTGGGCATCCGCGCGGTTCGCGTCGAAGATCATCCGCAGCACGGTGTCGGCGTGCGCGTTGCGCGGGCGTTCGGCGACGGGGGTCAGGCCGGACATGCGACACCTCGTTCGGTCAGGAAGCGGTCGATTTCCGTCGCGCTACTGTTGCCCTCCATCGGGCCGCGCCGCGTGACCGCGATCGCGCCGGCCGCGTTCGCGCGGCGCAGCGCGACGTCGATCGGCAGGCCGGCGACGAGGCTTGCGACCAACGTGCCGCCGAAACAGTCGCCGGCGCCGGTCGGATCGACTTCGTCGACCGGCCAGGCCGGCACGTCCACACGGCTCGCACGGTCGAACGCGGCGCTGCCGGCCGCGCCGCGCTTGAGCACGACGCGCTCGAGCAGCGGATGCGTCGCGAGCAGCCCCGCGATCGCGCGCTCGGCCGGCTGCGGCCCGCAGAAGAACGGCAGGTCGGCCTCGCTCGGCAGAAACAGATGGCACGCGGCGAGCATCGTGTCGAGCGCCGCGCGCATCGGACGGAAGCTGAGCATCTCGGGCCGCACGTTCGGGTCGAACGACACCTTCGCGCCGACGCGCGCCGCTTCGATCACGCCGCGCTGGACCGCCGCGATCGCCGATTCGCTCGTCAGCGACGAGCCCATCACGTGGAAGTAGCGGCAGCCGTCGAACATCGCGGTGTCGACGTCGGATGCATCGACGCACGCGGCCGCGCTGGTCGACAAGCTGAACACGAAGCTGCGCGAGCCGTCGTCGCGATACGCGACGAACGCGGTGCCGGTGGGACGCGCGACACGACGAATGCGCGCGACGTCGACGCCGTCGTGCTCGAGCCGCGCGACGATCGCGTCGCCGAACGCATCGCGCCCGACGCAGCCCGCATACGCGACGCGCGCGCCGAGCCGCGCGGCCTGGTCGGCGAAGATCGCCGGCGCGCCGCTCGGAAACGGCCCCGCGAACAGGCCCGGCGTGTCGAAGCCCTGGCCGCGCTCGGCGGCGACGAATTCGGCCAGCAGTTCGCCGGCGACGACGATCTCGGCCATCATGCGTGCCCTCGTGCGGCGGCGGCCGCGCGCGGCGCGGTCGCCCGGGTTGCGCGTGCGAGCGGCGCCATGTCAGCTCATCCAGTTGCCGCCGTCGACGTTCAGCGTCTGGGCGGTGATGTAGTCGGCGTCGGCCGACGCGAGGAACAGCGCGGCGCCGGTCAGGTCGCCCGGCACGCCCATCCGGCCGAGCGGCACGGCTTCGCCCACGAGCCGCTTCTTCTCGCCGAGCGGCCGGTTCTCGTAGCGCGCGAACAGCGCATCGACCTGCTCCCACATCGGCGTGTCGACCACGCCCGGCGCGATGCCGTTCACGTTGATCCGGTGCGGCGCGAGCGCGAGCGCGGCCGACTGCGTGTAGCTGATCACCGCGGCCTTGGTCGCGCAGTAGTGCGAAACGAGCGCCTCGCCGCGACGCCCCGCCTGCGACGACATGTTGACGATCTTGCCGCCGCGGCCCTGCTCGACCATCCGCTGCGCGACGGCCTGCATCAGGAAGAACAGCCCTTTCACGTTGACCGCGAACAGCCGGTCGAACACGTCCCAGGATTCGTCGAGGATCGGGCGCATGTCGAACAGCGCCGCGTTGTTGAACAGGATGTCGACGCCGCCGAAGCGCTCGACGGCGGTCGCGACGATGCGCTCGATATCGTCGCGGCGCGTGACGTCCGCGGTGACGGCCACCGCGCGGCCGGAGTTCGCCTCGATCAGCCGTGCGAGCGAACCGCCCGCGGGCTTCACGTCGACCAGCACGCAGCGCGCGCCCTCGTCCAGATAGCGTTGCGCGACCGCTTCGCCGATGCCGCTTGCCGCGCCCGTCAGGATCGCGACCTTGTCTTCCAGTCTCACTGGTTGTCTCCGGTTCGTTCTGCTGTGCGAAGGCAGCGAGGTGAGCGAACGCTCGCCGACCGATCAATTGCTCTGTTGTTGGTCGAATGATCGGATACGCGATTCACGCTGTCAAGGCGGCACGGCGGCTTTCGATGATGCGCTGCGGCACGATCGCGCCGCGCGTCGCGTGGGGAACCGCGCGCGGCAAGGCGCGGCGCGCTGGGTGCGGCGCGGCTGAAATGGCGATGAAGGGGACGGAGCCGGTGCGCGGGGCGGAATTCGGGCTGCACGACGAGAAGATACGTTATATCATCGCGATACTTCGTTTCATTGCCTGCTTCACGCCATGGCCACCTCATCGCCCATCGACGCCCGGCTGTCCCGGGCCGACGCATTCGCCGCCGAGCACGGGCTCGCGTGGACGCCGCTGCGCCGCCAGGTCTACGAACGCGTGCTGGCCGCGCAGCGCCCGATCGGCGCGTACGACCTGCTCGCCGAGCTCGAGCCGCAGCGCGGCCGCGTGCCGCCGACGACCGTCTATCGCGCGCTGGATTTCCTCGTCGAGCACGGCTTCATCCACCGGATCGAATCGAAGAACGCGTTCTTCGCGTGCTGCGAGATCGGCGTGCCGCACGAAGGCCAGTTCCTGATCTGCGACTCGTGCGGCGAGACCGTCGAGATTCCGGGCAGCGACCTCGCGAAACAGCTGTCCGCGAGCGCGCCCGCGCACGGGTTCGAAGTCCACCACCAGGTCGTCGAGCTGAACGGCCTGTGCGGGCACTGCAAGGGCAAGCCCGCGCAACGCTGACACCGCACACGCGCGGCGCACGCGCCGCCCCTTCCAACGAGGAGTTTCATGTCCATTGCCCTGAAGCGCGCGCCGCGGCGCGCCCTGCCGCTTGCCCGTCTGTTCGCCGCCGCGGCCGCCGCGCTGTCGATCGCCGCACCCGCCTTCGCGCAGGCCGCGACCGTCAACGTGGTCGCCGCCGAGAATTTCTATGGCGACGTCGCATCGCAGATCGGCGGCCGCCACGTCGCGGTGACCAGCATCCTCAGCAATCCCGATCAGGATCCGCACCTGTTCGAAGCGAGCCCGAAGACCGCGCGCGCGCTGCAGCAC
This sequence comes from Burkholderia sp. RF7-non_BP4, assembly GCF_001521935.1. Taxonomy (NCBI): domain Bacteria; kingdom Pseudomonadati; phylum Pseudomonadota; class Betaproteobacteria; order Burkholderiales; family Burkholderiaceae; genus Burkholderia; species Burkholderia sp. RF7-non_BP4. The sequence continues at coordinate 314,397 of NZ_LOTA01000028.1, forward strand.
GCGCAGGTCGTGATCTACAACGGCGCGGACTACGATCCGTGGATGGGCAAGCTGCTCGGCGCGTCGAAGCAGGCGAAGCGCGCGACGATCGTCGTCGCGGATCTCGTCGGCAAGAAGGCCGGCGACAACCCGCACCTGTGGTACGACCCGGCGACCATGCCGGCCGCCGCGCGCGCGATCGCGGCCGAGCTGGGCCGCGCCGATCCGGCGAACAAGGCCGACTACGACGCGAACCTGCAGAAGTTCGTCGCGTCGCTGAAGCCCGTCGACGACAAGGTCGCCGCGCTGCGCGCGCAATACAAGGGCGTGCCGGTGACGGCCACCGAGCCGGTGTTCGGCTACATGTCCGACGCGATCGGCCTCGACATGCGCAACCAGCGCTTCCAGCTCGCGACGATGAACGACACCGAAGCCAGCGCGCAGGACGTCGCCGCGTTCGAGAACGACCTGCGCAAGAAGCAGGTGCGCGTGCTGATCTACAACAGCCAGGCCGAAGCGCCGATGACCAAGCGCCTGCTGAAGATCGCGCGCGACAGCGGCGTGCCGGGCGTGAGCGTCACCGAGACGCAGCCGGCCGGCAAGACCTTCCAGCAATGGATGGCCGGCCAGCTCGACGCGCTCGCCGCCGCGCTGGCCGCCAGCAAGAAATGACTTACGCAACGCCATGACCGACACTCCCCACGCACTCGCACTCGATCGCGTCACGCTCGAACTGGGCGGACGCACGATCCTTCGCGACGTGAGTTTCTCGATCGAGCCCGGCGAATTCGTCGGCGTGCTCGGGCCGAACGGCGCCGGCAAGACGACGCTGATGCGCGCCGTGCTCGGTCTCGTGCCCGTCGCCGGCGGCACGCTGTCGGTCGGCGGCGTGCCGGTCGCGCGCGGCAACGCGTCGATCGGCTACATGCCGCAGATCAGGAGCGGCCTCGCAAATCGCCGGATGCGCGGCTACGACTTCGTCGCGATGGCCGCCGACGGCCACCGCTGGGGGCTGCCGCACACGAACGCCGCGACGCGGCGTGACGTCGACCGCGTGCTCGACCTCGTCGGCGGCCGGACGCTCGCGCGCCGGCCGCTGTCGGAGCTGTCGGGCGGCGAGCGGCAGCGCCTGCTGCTGGCGCAGTGCCTGCTCGGCAACCCGAAGCTGCTGCTGCTCGACGAACCGCTGATCAGCCTCGACCCGAACCACCAGCGCGGCGTCGTCGAACTCGTGCGCAAGGTGCAGCGCGAACTCGGCATCACCGTGCTGTTTTCCGCGCATGAATTGAATCCGCTCCTGAACGCGCTCGACCGCGTGCTGTATCTCGGCAACGGCGTCGCGGCGCTCGGCACCGTCGACGAGGTCATCACCAAGCCCGTGCTGTCGCGGCTCTACGGCTCGCCGATCGACGTGATGCGCGTGAACGGCAAGATCTTCGTGATGTCGGGCGACGTCGAAATCGAAAAGCACGATCACGAACACGAGGACGACGACGGCCACTCGCACGGCGGTGGCGGCGGCCACGACCATCATCACCACGGACACGCTCATCCGGGGCATTCGCACGATGTTTGAATACGACTTCATGATCAACGCGTTCGCCGCGTCGGGAATCGTCGCGGTGCTCGCGGGCATCGTCGGCTACTTCCTGGTGCTGCGCGGACAAACCTTCGCCGGCCACGCGCTGTCGCACGTCGGCTTCACCGGCGCGACGGGCGCGGTGCTGCTCGGCATCTCGCCGATCTGGGGGATGGTCGGCTTCACGCTCGCGGCCGGTATCGGCATGGGCGCGCTCGGCGAACGGCTCGCGGGCCGCGACGTCGCGATCGGCGTGATCCTGTCGGGCGCGCTCGGGTTCGGCCTGCTGTTCCTGCACTTCTACACGTCGTTCGCGACGCAGGTCACCGCACTGCTGTTCGGCAACGTGCTCGCGGTCAACCACGACACGCTCGCGGTGCTGGCCGGCATCGGCGCGGTGAGCCTCGTCGCGCTCGCGCTGATCGCGCGGCCGCTGCTGTTCGCGTCGCTGCAGCCCGAACTGGCCGAAGCGAAGGGCGTGTCGCTGCGCACGGTGTCGATGCTGTTCCTCGCGGTATGCGCGCTCGCGGTGGCCGCGGCGACGCAGATCGTCGGCGTGCTGCTCGTGTTCACGCTGCTGGTCGGGCCGGCCGCGGCCGCGCAGAACGTGTCGACGCGGCTGTCGACCGGCGTGCTGCTCGCCGCGCTGTTCGCGCTGTTCGAAGCGTGGGCCGGGATCGCGCTCGCGTATCACACCGACTGGCCGACGAGCTTCTGGATCACAGCACTGTCCGCGCTCGTGTATGGCGCGAGCCTGTTGCGGCGACGCACATGACGTTCAGCTGGTTCCCGGCATGCCTCGCAACCGTGCCTGTCGGCGCACCCGATATTTTCGGACCAATCCGATCGCGCGCGCCACATCGACCATGGCAGGATGTTCAGCCCCCACTCCGGCTGAGCCATACCTGCCATGCTCGAATGCACATTCGATCTGAGCGATCAGGACATGAGTCGTCTGCAATGCGGCGCCATGTCCTTTCCAGCCTTTTCGGGCAGCGCGCGTCACCGCAATCGCCGCTCGTCGTCGTGCCTCGTCGGTGAAGGCGCCATTCCGCCAGGCCGCTACTACATCGTCGATCGGCCAACCGGCGGCATGCTGGGCCCGCTGCGAGAACTCTTCAGCGACAAGAGAGACTGGTTTGCGCTCTACGCCGCCGACGACAACATCGACGATTACGTACTTTGCGACGACGTCCGACGCGGAAGTTTTCGCCTTCACCCAAAAGGCGTGCGGGGAATCAGCAGGGGATGCGTGACCATCGAATCGACGATCGATTACGCGCGACTGAAAGACTTGCTGACCGCGCAGAAGCCCATTCCGATCCCGGGCTCCTCCGTGCGGGCATACGGCACGATTACCGTCAAATGAAGCGAATCGTGTACCGAGCCGCAGTCACCGCGTGGGTACTCGTGGCATCCGTGTCGCTTGCGAGGCTATGCCTCACTCACGCGTCGTTCGCACTACCGATACCCGATCGCGCGTGGGCTTGGCTCTTCACGCATGTTCCCGGGTTCTGGGACGGCGAGGCGGGCGATGATCTCGTCATCGTCGTGCATTTGCTGATAGCGCTTGCGATGGTGATACCGGCGACATGGCTCGCCTTGCACCTGCTGCGAAAGTCGAAGCGCCACGCCACTCGCTGATGCGGGATAGCGTGGCCGGTTCGCCGCACTAACGTGACAACACCCGCGCATGATGCGCGACGTGATCGGCAATGAACGTCGAGATGAAGTAGTAACCGTGGTCGTAGCCCGCATGGCGGCGCAGCGTCAGCGGCTGGCCGGCCTTCGCGCACGCGGCTTCGAAGACGTCGGGGTTCAGCTGGTTCGCGAGGAACTGGTCGGCCAAGCCCTGATCGACGAGGATGCCGTCCGCGAACTTCGGCGCATCGGCGCGCGCGACGAGTTCGCTCGCGTCGTGCTGCTTCCACGCTTCGCGATCATCGCCGAGGTACCCCGAGAACGCCTTTTCGCCCCACGGGCAACGCGTCGGCGCGGCAATCGGCGCGAACGCCGACACCGACCGGTACAAGTCGGGGTGACGCAGCGCGAGCGTCAGCGCGCCGTGCCCGCCCATCGAGTGGCCGAAGATCCCGAGCCGCGCGCCGTCGATCGGCAGCTCGGCCGCGACGAGCTCGCGCAGCTCGCCCGTCACGTACGACTCCATCCGGTAATGCGTCGACCACGGCGCTTGCGTCGCGTCGACATAGAAGCCCGCGCCGACGCCGAAATCCCACGCATCGGCCTCGCCCGGCACGCCCGCGCCGCGCGGGCTCGTATCGGGCATCACGAGCGCGAGGCCGTGCTGCGCCGCGTACTGCTGCGCGCCGCTCTTGATCGCAAACGTCTCCTCGGTGCACGTGAGCCCCGCGAGATAGAACAGCGCCGATACGCGGCCGTGCGCCGCTTGCGGCGGCAGATACACCGAGAACTTCATCGGCAGACCGATCGCCTTCGAATCGTGGCGATAGAAGCGTTGCTCGCCACCGTGGCAAGCATGCGAAGAAACGAGTTCGAGCATGGGGTTCCCTTCCGTTCAATACAGCACGATCGGGCGAATCGATTCGCCCTTCTTCATCGGGTCGGCGGCGCCGTGGAGCGTCTCGAGCGGCAGCGCGTGCGTGATCAGGTCGAGCCGCGCCGCGCGACACGGCGATCCCGTGGCGGGCCCGTCATGATCCCCGATCCCGCCGCCCGTCGCGTGCGGGAAACAGCCGCCGGCTTGCCGCGACGCGTCACCGCTGTCGCGACAGGACACGTGCCCGAGTTTAAACGCCGGTCGTGAACCACGCATCCGTTCGCGCATACAGATCGACGAAACGCGCATGGCGTGCGGCCAGCGCGCGATCGTCGTGCGGCGCGGCGACCGGCGACGCGGTCGGCGCCAGCGTGCGCAGCGCGTCGTCGCGCCAGTGTCCGATCGCGACGCCCGCGAGCAGCGCGGCACCGCGCGTCGCGGCATTCGGGCAATCGACCGCGTCGAGCGACGCGCCGAGCGCATCCGCGAGCAACTGGCGCCAGCGCGGATCGACCGAGCCGCCACCGGCGAGGCGCAACGTCGTCACCGGATCGGCCCGATTCGCATCGCGGATCGCATCGAGCCCCGCGCGCAACGCGAACGCGACGCCCTCGAACGCGGCGCGCATCATCGCGCCGCGCGTGTCGCCGAGGCCGAGACCGAGCCAGCCGCCGCGCGCGTCGGGATTCATCCACGGCGAACGCTCGCCCGTCAGGTACGGCAAGAAGCAGAGCCGCGCCGACGCCGACTGCGCGAATGCGTCGTCGTACGCATCCGGCCAGCCCGAATAGCCGAGCCAGCCGCGCACGGCTTCGAGCGCGAGCCCGACGTTCTGCATCGCGGCCATCGTGTAATAGCCGCCGCCGGCCGCCGTGCGATAACGGTGCAGCCCGCGCCGTGCGGGCGGCAACGCATCCGCGAGCACGACGATCTGACCGCCGCTGCCGGTGGTCAGCAGCGCGTCGCCGGCCGCGACGAGCCCGCTGCCGAGCGCCGCGCACGCGGTATCGGCCGCCCCCGTCGCGAGCGGCACGCCGGCCGGCAGCCCGAGTGCCGCCGCCGCCTTCGCATCGAGCACGCCGCAGCGCGCACCCGACGCCCGCACCGGTGCGAACCGGTCGACGGGCAAGCCGAGCGTGTCGATCAGCGCCGTATCCCAGGCGCCGTCCGGCGTCGCGAGCGCGGTCGCGCATGCGTCGCTCGGATCGGCCGCGACCTCGCCGCCCAGCGCGACGCGCAGCCAGTCTTTCGGCTGCACGGCCCAGCGTGCGTCCCGCCACGCCTGCGGTTCGTGTGCGGCCACCCAGCGCAACAGGGGGCCCGCCATGCCGGGCGCGACGGGATTCGGCGCGCCCGGCCAGTCGGCCGCGTCCGCTTCGCGCGCCGCGCGCGTATCGGGCCACAACAGCGCGGGCCGCACCGGCTGCCCGGCCGCATCGATCAGCACGACGCCGTGCATCTGGCCGGAGAAGCCGATCGCCGCGACCTGCGCGCGCTCGTCGGCCGGCAATCGCGCAGCGGCGCGCACGAGCGCCTGCCACCACACGTCGGGGGTGATTTCAGCCCAGCCGGGCTGCGGCGACGACAACGCATAGGGTTCGCTCGCAACCGCGCGCTCGACGCCATCGGCATCGAGCGTGACGAGTTTGACGGAGCCGGTACCGAGGTCGATTCCGAGCAGGCGCATGACGGGTTGGCGTATTCGAATAAACGGATATCGATGATAGCGGGATCGCGACATGCAGCCCGATTTGCGCGGCGATTTTGATGCGCTGGCGACGCGATAGAACGAAGCCGCGCACGACCGGTTTCACCCGGCTGCACATGGCGTGCCAAAACGGCCGCCAGCGGGTTAACCCGGCGCGATTTTCCGCCGGTCGTTTTTTCCACTATGCCGCGGTCGCGATACACACCATAAAGCCGCCGATATTTGACATGGGGGCCTGCACTATTTTGAAGGGCTATAAAACCGGGGAACCTCACTCCAGCGGCGTTTCCCGATGATCGACACCCTGTTTCATGCCGAAATGGCATATCGAACCAGCAAAGAACGGAATAGAACCCAGCGCTCTTGTTGCGATGTTCCATTCCGCATAACTTCGTATCACCCCGAAAACAAGATCATGGAGTGAGACAGATGCAATCGAACACGGTCCATCCGTGCGATGAGGTGCTGCCGACCGGCAAGCTTGTAACGCTTGGTCTCCAGCACGTCCTCGTCATGTACGCCGGCGCCGTCGCCGTGCCGCTTATCGTCGGCGGCGCGCTGAAGCTGCCGAAAGACCAGATCGCGTTCCTGATCAGCGCCGATCTGTTTTCGTGCGGCATCGCCACGCTGATCCAGACGCTCGGCCTGTGGATCTTCGGGATCCGCCTGCCCGTCATCATGGGCTGCACGTTCGCGGCCGTCGGCCCGATGATCGCGATCGGCACCAACCCCGGCCTCGGCATTCTCGACATCTTCGGCTCGACCATCGCGGCCGGCATCATCGGCATCGTGCTCGCGCCGATGATCGGCAAGCTGTTGCGGTTCTTCCCGCCGGTCGTCGTCGGCACCGTGATCGCGGTGATCGGGCTGTCGCTGATGGAAGTCGGGATCAACTGGGCAGCGGGCGGCGTCGGCAATCCGGAATACGGCAGCCCCGTCTACCTCGGCCTGTCGCTGCTCGTGCTCACGCTGATCCTGCTGATCAACAAGTTCGGCCGCGGCTTCCTCGCGAACATCTCGGTGCTGCTCGGCATCGTCGCCGGCTTCGTGATCGCGTTCGCGATCGGCCGCGTGAATACCGACGGCGTCGCGCACGCACCGTGGGTCGGCTTCGTGATGCCGTTCCACTTCGGCCTGCCGCACTTCGACCCGCTGTCGATCGCGACGATGGTCACGGTGATGTTCGTCACGTTCATCGAATCGACCGGCATGTTCCTCGCGGTCGGCGACATGGTCGATCGCCCGGTCAACCAGGAGCGCCTCGTGCGCGGCCTGCGCGTCGATGGTCTCGGCACGCTGATCGGCGGCATCTTCAACTCGTTTCCGCATACGTCGTTCTCGCAGAACGTCGGCCTGATCGGCGTGACGGGCGTGAAGAGCCGGTACGTCTGCGCGACGGGCGGCGTGATCCTGGTGCTGCTCGGCCTGTTCCCGAAGATGGCGCAGGTCGTCGCCTCGGTGCCGCCGTTCGTGCTCGGCGGCGCGGGCATCGTGATGTTCGGGATGGTGGCCGCGAACGGCATCAAGGTGCTGTCGAAGGTCGACTTCGTGAACAACTCGCACAACCTGTTCATCGTCGCCGTGAGCGTCGGGATGGGCCTCGTGCCGGTCGTGTCACCGCACTTCTTCTCGAAGCTGCCGCCCGCGCTCGCACCGATCCTGCACAGCGGCATCCTGCTTGCGTCCGCCTCCGCCGTGATCCTGAACATCGTGTTCAACGGCGTGAAGGGCGAGAAGGATGCACGTTGCGAAATCCGCCGCGCAGGGCACGACTTCGACGGACGCCCGGCCGACGCGCATCACTGATCGATCCGACCCGGATGCGCCAGGGCATGGCGCGATACGGGAGAGGAAAAACGCCACGGCTTGCCGTGGCGTTTTGCTTTGTGGCGAGTGATTGGGCGACGATAGCGGTGGTGCCGGCGGCGCCGGCGATGACGATCCGCGATCGCTGCTTACCCAAACCGGTCGCAAAAAAAAACGCCACGGACTTTCGTCCGTGGCGTCGTCGCATCCCGGAGACCGCGACCTCAGCGAACCGGAGCGGTCGCCCGCCCCTGCCCGCCTTCGTGCTTACCCGTTCGTCGCCGCTGCCGACGCAGGCGCCGGTGCGGCCGCCTTGTCGTAGTCGACGGTTTCGTCCGGCGCACGCGGCGTCTCGCCGGCGCGCTGGATCCAGCCGCCGCCCAATGCGCGGTACAGCGTGACCAGGTTCGTCCAGCGTGCCAGACGTGCGCTGATCAGCGACTGCTGCGCCGAGTACAGGTCGGTCTGCGCGGTCAGCACCGACAGATAGCTGTCGACACCGTTCTTGTAGCGCAGGTCCGACAGGTCGAAGCGTCGCTGCTGCGCGTGCTCGTTGCGCTCGAGCGCGGCGATCTGCTGATCGTACGTGCCGCGTGCAGCCAGCCCGTCCGACACTTCGCGGAACGCCGACTGGATCGCCTTCTCGTAGTTGGCGATCTCGATGCGCTTCTGCACGTTCGCGAGGTTCAGGTTCGCGATGTTCTGCCCGCCTTCGAAGATCGGCATCGTGATCTGCGGCGCGAACGACCACGCCGCCGTGCCGGCCTTGAACAGGCCGCCGAGCGTCGGGCTGCCGGTGCCGAACGCGCCCGTCAGCGAGATGCGCGGGAAGAACGCAGCGCGTGCCGCGCCGATGTTCGCGTTCGCGGCCAGCAGCGTCTGCTCGGCCTGCATCACGTCCGGACGACGCGTCAGCAGGTCGGAAGGCAGACCGGCCGGCACGTCCGTCAGCAAGTTCTGCGCGTCGAGCGGCATGCCGGGCGGCAGGTCGTCCGGCAGCGGCTCGCCGATCAACAGCACCAGCCCGTTCAGCGCCTGCGCACGCGCACGCGCCTGCGCCTGCTGGTTCGCGAGCGCCGTCTCGACGACCGTCTGCGCCTGACGCAGCTCGAGCTCGGAGCCCGTGCCGTTGTCGAACTGCAGCTTCGTGAGGTCGTACGACGCCTGTGCCGTCTTCAGCGTGTTCTCCGTGACCTGCAGCAGGTCGTCGGTGGACAGCAGCGTCAGATACTGGTCCGCGACCTGCGACACGAGCGAGATCTCGGTCGCCTGCCGCGCATACGACGTCGACAGATACTGCGCGAGCGCCTGGTCCTTCAGGCTCTGCACGCGACCGAACAGGTCGAGTTCCCACGACGCGGAAACGCCGACGTTGTAGGCGCGCGAGATATACGGCGCCCCGGTCTGCGACAGGCCCTGCGGCACGCGCTGGATGCTGCCCGTGCCCGTGCCGTCGAGCGTCGGGAACAGGCCCGCGCGCGTGATCTGGTACTGCGCGCGCGCCGCCTCGATGTTCAGCACCGACACGCGCAGGTCGCGGTTGTTCTTCAGCGCGATCTCGATGAGCCGCTGCAGGCGCGGATCGACGAAGAATTCGCGCCAGCCGATGGCGGTCGCCGCCTGGCCGTTCGCGCTGCGCGCGCCGGCAGCGCCCGGCTGCGTCGCATAGACGCCGCCGGCCGGGTACGCCTGCGCGACGGGCGCGTCGGGCCGCGTGTAATGCGGCGCCATCGTGCAGCCCGTGGCAAAGAGCGCGACCGCGATTGCAGTCAAAGCGTGTTTTTGCATCATCACTGTCCCTTGTTGCCTTCGTCGCCGTTGCCCGGCTTCTCTTCGTGGTGCGAGTGCTCCTGAGCCAGACGCAGCGCCTGGTCGACGTCTTCCTTCTCGCCGCTGAAGATCGCGCGGATCTTCACGAAGAACATCGGGATCATGAAGATCGCGAGGAACGTCGCCGTGATCATCCCGCCGATCACGCCCGTGCCGATCGCGTGCTGGCTCGCCGAACCCGCGCCGTTGCTGATCGCGAGCGGCATCACGCCGAGAATGAACGCGAGCGACGTCATCAGGATCGGACGCAGCCGCAGACGCGCTGCTTCCAGCGCGGCCTCGATCGGCCCCATCTTCTCCGTCATCTGCAGTTCGCGCGCGAACTCCACGATCAGAATCGCGTTCTTCGCGGACAAGCCCACGGTGGTCAGCAGGCCGACCTGGAAGAACACGTCGTTCTCGAGGCCGCGCATCGTCGCCGCGAGCAGTGCGCCGATCACGCCGAGCGGCACCACCATGATCACCGAGAACGGGATCGACCAGCTTTCATACAGCGCCGCCAGACACAGGAACACGACGAGGATCGAGATCGCATACAGGATCGGCGCCTGCGAACCCGACTGGATTTCCTGGAACGACAGGCCGGTCCACGAATAGCCGATACCGACCGGCAGCTTCTTCGCGAGCCCTTCCATCGCGGTCATCGCCTGGCCGGTCGACTTGCCCGGCGCGGCCTGACCCTGGATTTCCATCGCCGAGACGCCGTTGTAGCGCTCAAGCTTCGGCGAACCGTACGTCCAGTGGCCGGTTGCGAACGCGCTGAACGGCACCATCCCGCCCGACCCGTTGCGCACGTACCAGATGTTCATGTCCTCCGGCGTCATCCGGAACGGCGCGTCGGCCTGCACGTACACCTTCTTGATCCGGCCGTCGGTATCGAGGAAGTTGTTCACGTACTTCGACGCCCACGCGATCGAGAACGTCTGGTCGATCGCCTCCGCCGTCACGCCGAGCGCATTCGCCTTCTCGCGGTCGATGTCGACCTTGTACTGCGGCGTGTCGTTCAGGCCGTTCGGGCGCACGCCCTGCAGCGTCGGATCCTTCGAGGCCATCCCGAGCAGCTGGTTACGCGCGGCCATCAGCGCGTCGTGGCCGAGACCGGCGTTGTCCGTCAGCTCGAAGTCGAAGCCCGCGGCCGTACCGAGTTCGGGAATCGACGGCGGGTTGAACGGGATCACGATCGCGTCCTTGTAGCCGGCGTAGCGACCGAACATCCGGCCGATCAGCGCCTGGACCTTCTGGTTCGCATGCTGACGCTGCGAGTAGTCCTTCAGCTTCACGAACACGAGACCGGAGTTCTGGCCGCGGCCCGCGAAGCTGAAGCCGTTGACCGTGAACGCCGATTCGACGATTTCCTTCTCGTCCTTCAGCAGGTAGTCGGAAATGTTCGCGAGCGTCTTCGCGGTCGTTTCCTGCGTCGAGCCCGACGGCGTCTGCACGATCACGAACATCAGGCCCTGGTCTTCATCCGGCAGGAACGACTTCGGCAGGCGCACGAACAGCAGGCCGACCGCGACGATCACGACCAGGTAGATGATGAGCCAGCGGCCCGAACGCTTGATCACGTGGTGCACGCCGACGTGGTACTTGTCGCGGCTGTTGTTGAACGTGCGGTTGAACCAGCCGAAGAAGCCCTTCTTCTCTTCGTGATGCCCTTGCGGGATCGGCTTGAGGATCGTCGCGCACAGCGCGGGCGTCAGAATCAACGCGACCAGCACCGACAGCACCATCGCCGACACGATCGTCAGCGAGAACTGACGATAGATCGCGCCGACCGAACCGCCGGAGAACGCGACCGGCACGAACACCGCCGACAGCACCAGCGCCACGCCGACGAGTGCGCCGGTGATCTGGCCCATCGCCTTGCGGGTCGCCTCCTTCGGTGACAGGCCCTCTTCCGCCATCACGCGCTCGACGTTCTCGACCACCACGATCGCATCGTCGACCAGCAGGCCGATCGCGAGCACGAGGCCGAACATCGACAGCGTGTTGATCGAGAAGCCCACCAGCGACATGATCGCGAACGTGCCGAGCAGCACCACCGGCACCGCGATCGTCGGGATGATCGTCGCCCGCAGGTTCTGCAGGAACAGATACATCACGAGGAACACGAGCACGATACCTTCGAGCAGCGTCTTGACCACTTCCTCGATCGACAGCTTCACGAACGGGGTCGTGTCGTACGGATACTTCACGACGAGGCCGTGCGGGAAGAACGGTGCGAGCTCGTCGATCTTCGCGCGCACGGCTTTCGCGGTCGCGAGCGCGTTCGCGTTGGTCGCGAGCTGGATACCGAGTGCCGCGGTCGGCTGACCGTTGTACTTCGTGTCGAAGTTGTAGTTTTCGCCGCCGAGGCCGATCTGCGCGACGTCCTTCAGGCGAACCTGCGAGCCGTCCTGGTTGACCTTCAGCAGGATGTTGCCGAACTGCTCGGGCGTCTGCAGCAGCGTCGATTCGGTGATCGTCGCCTGCAGCACGGTGCCCGGCTTGGCCGGCGTGCCGCCGATCTGGCCGCCCGCGATCTGCACGTTCTGCGCGGTGATCGCCGAGCTCACGTCGACCGGCGTGAGGCCGTAGTTCGTCAGGCGGGTCGGGTCGAGCCAGATCCGCATCGCGTACTGCGAGCCGAACAGCGTGACGGTGCCGACGCCGTTCAGCCGGCTGATCGGATCCTTCACGTGCGACGCCACGAAGTTCGCGAGGTCGTACTTGTTCATGCTGCCGTCTTCGGAGTTGAAGGCGAGCACCAGCAGGAAGCTGCTGCTCGACTTCGTCACCGACAGGCCGAGCTGCTGCACGACCTGCGGCAGAACCGGCGTCGCGAGCGACAGCTTGTTCTGCACCTGGACCTGCGCGATGTCGGCGTTGGTGCCCGGCGCGAACGTCAGCGTGATCGTCGCGTTGCCCGAGTCGTCACTGGTCGACGACATGTACAGGAAGTTGTCGAGACCGCTCATCTGCTGCTCGATCACCTGCGTCACCGTGTCTTCCACCGTCTTCGCGGAAGCGCCCGGGTAGTTCGCGGTGATCTGGATCGATGGCGGCGCGATCGTCGGATACTGCGCGATCGGCAGCGTGAAGATCGCCGCGACCCCAGCCAGCATCAGGATGATGGCGATCACCCACGCGAAGATCGGGCGATCGATAAAAAACTTTGCCATGAAACAGGCTCCCTGTTATTGCGCGCTCGAAGCAGCGGCAGCACTCGCCGGCGCGGCGCCCGATGCGGCGGCACCGGACGCGGCGGCGGCGCCGGAACCGGCGGCAGCCGGCGCGGCGGTGGCAGCGGCGACACCCGATGCGGCGCCGGCCGCCGGTGCGAGTTGTGCCTCCACCGACTTCACGGTCGCGCCCGGACGCACCTTCTCGACGCCCTGCACGATCACGTGATCGCCCGCCTGCAGACCGCCTTCGACGATCCAGTCCTGGCCGCGCATGCCCGACGTCTTCAGTTGACGCGGCTCGACCTTGTTGCTCGCGTTCACCACCATCGCGATCGCCTGGCCCTTCTGGTCATGCGTGACGCCGATCTGCGGCACCAGGAACGCGTTCTCGTTCACGCCTTCCTCGATCCGCGCGCGCACGAACATCCCCGGCAGCAGCACGCGGCCCGGGTTCGGGAAGACCGCGCGGATCGTCACCGAGCCGGTTGCCTGGTCGACCGTCACGTCGGAGAACTGCAGCTTGCCGGCTTCCGAATACGTCTTGCCGTCCTCGAGGATCAGCGACACCTTCGCCGCGCCCGGACCGCTCGTCTTCAGGCGGCCGCTCTGCACGTCCTGGCGCAGCTTCAGCCCCTCGAGGCTCGATTGCGTGAGGTCCACGTACACGGGGTCGAGCTGCTGCACCGTCGACATCAGCGTCGCCTGGCTCGCCTGCACGTAGGCGCCCGGCGTCACTTGCGAAATGCCGACGCGGCCCGTGATCGGCGAGACCACGTCCGTGTAGCCGAGGTTGATCTGTGCGGTATCGACCGCCGCCTTGCCGGCCGCGACGTCCGCCGCGGCCTGCCCCTGCGTGGCCACCGCGTTGTCGTAGTCCTGCTTGCTGACCGCGTTCGCGGCCACGAGCACCTTGTAGCGCGCGACCAGTGCGTTCTGCGTGACGAGGTTCGCCTGCGCCTTCGCGAGCGTCGCCTTCGCGCTGTTCAATGCCGCGATGTACGGCGCCGGATCGATCTTGTAGAGACGTTGGCCAGCCTTGACGTCGGTGCCTTCGGTGAATTCACGGCGCAGCACGATGCCGTCGACCCGCGCGCGCACCTGCGCGACGAGGAATGCGCTGGTACGGCCCGGCAGTTCGCTGAAGATGGGCACGGCTTGCGGCTGGACGGTGACGACGCCGACTTCCGGCGTTTGCGGCGGCGGTGCCGATTCTTTTTTTCCGCATGCAGCCAGGAAAACCGCGGCTGCCGCGACAGTGATCAAGCGGTATGGAACCCGTTCGACGCGCATGGAGCGACCTCTGTGTGTAACCAATGGAATAAGTGCAGCACCCGACGGGAGCGCAACACGGATGCGCCTCGCGGCGCAGATCGAACACCTGAATTACTGGACTGCTGGATACAGCAAGTCGGCACGAGACCTCCATGCCGACGAGATGCCGCGAACTGCGGACTGGTACTTTGGCGGGAATCAGCAGAGTGGGATATTAACTGATTGCCACTTTGGTCATTCGATCGTAGGGTGGTATTGTATATACATTCACGAATGTATGTAAAAAGCCCGCTCGCCCTTCGCCAACCGCTAGGTCTTACGAATTATTACCAGTCGCAAGCATAGCCCGTCCGCACAGCGACGACGAGGGTTACGGACCCTATATTCATCTACGATCGATTCATTCAGGCCTGCACATGGTCAGACGCACCAAGGAGGAGGCGCTCGAGACGCGCAACCGCATTCTCGACGCCGCCGAACACGTGTTCTTCGAGAAGGGCGTGTCGCACACTTCACTCGCGGACATCGCCCAGCACGCAGGCGTGACGCGCGGTGCGATCTACTGGCATTTCGCGAACAAGAGCGAGCTGTTCGACGCGATGTTCGACCGTGTGTTCCTGCCGATCGACGAACTCAAGCGGATGCCGCTCGATGCGCCCGGCGGCAATCCGCTGGAGAAAATCCGCAGGATCCTGATCTGGTGCCTGCTCGGCGTGCAGCGCGACTCGCAGTTGCGGCGCGTGTTCAGCATCCTGTTCATGAAGTGCGAGTACGTCGCGGACATGGAGCCGCTGCTGCAGCGCAACCGCGCGGGGATGAGCGAGGCGCTGCACGCGATCGATGCCGATCTCGCGGGCGCCGTGCGGCTCAAGCTGCTGCCCGAGCGGCTCGACACATGGCGTGCGACGCTGATGCTGCACACGCTCGTCAGCGGTTTCGTGCGTGACATGCTGATGCTGCCCGACGAGATCGACGCCGAGCAGCATGCGGAACAGCTCGTCGACGGCTGCTTCGACATGATGCGTTACAGCCCGGCGATGCTGAAGACGAACGACTGACCGGCGGCCCCTCCGCCGGCGCGCCGCGCACCGTGGCATCGCGACCGGCCGGTCGATCCGGCCACGCGCGGGCGGCAGCGCCGCTCCGCCCGGTCGCCCCCTGCCCTCCCCGATTCGCTCAGGCCGCCTTCGCGCGTTGCGCGCGGGCCCGCCGGTTCGACGCGGCCACCGAATCGCGCGCCGGCATCGCCGCGCCGCCGAGTCCCGCGATCCATGAATCGGTCGACATCACGGCCGCGAAATTCGACTGAAACACCACCGTGTACGCGCGGTGAATCTCTTCGGCGCTCGCCGCGCCCGCTTCGTTCTCGTACGGCAACGCACCGGTCGCGTCCGCCAGATACTCGACGGCGAGCCCCGCGTGCGCCGCGTGATAGACCGTCGACGCATTGCAGTTGTGCGTCATGTAGCCGGCGACCGCGAGCGTGTCGATGCCGCGC
This sequence comes from Burkholderia sp. RF7-non_BP4, assembly GCF_001521935.1. NCBI lineage: Bacteria > Pseudomonadati > Pseudomonadota > Betaproteobacteria > Burkholderiales > Burkholderiaceae > Burkholderia > Burkholderia sp. RF7-non_BP4. Next base: position 329,751 of record NZ_LOTA01000028.1, read on the forward strand.
GCGTCGAGCCATGCGGCGAGATCGGTGCCGGCGAACGAACTGGCCTGCGCCTTCACGATCAGGTGCGCATACGGCCGGTCGGCGACGACCGGATGCAGCGCGACGCCGTCCGTGCCCGGCGCGAAGATCGGCGCGCCCGCCGGCGCGACGTGCTGGACGACGATCACGGGCACGCCGGCCGCGTGCGCGGCGTCGATCGCGCGGCCGATGTTCGCCAGCGATGCGTCGACGGGCGGATATTCGATCGGCAGGTTGCCCGTCACGTATTCGTTCTGGACATCGATCACGATCAGCGCACGGCGGGAAGCGGAAGTCAATTGGGCATTCGACATGGCAGGCTCCGGTTTCGGCGGCGCCGCCCCGCTCCGGAACGGGGCGGCCAGCAGCGCGATGCGATGCATTGTCGGATCGCATCGCGCTGACGGACAGTGGCCCGATAGCCATTCTTCGATAGAATCGGGCCATCACCCTTCCGGAGCCCGCCATGCGCGCCGCCGCGTCGTCCGTTGCCCCTGCTCCGACCGTCGTCGCCGTGATCGCGTACGACGGCATCAGCCCGTTTCACCTGTCGGTGCCGTCCGTCGTGTTCGGCAAGGAACGCGACGCGGCCGCGATGCCCGCGTTCGAGTTCCGCGTGTGCTCGGCCGAGCGCGGCCCGCTGTCGACGACGGGCGGCTTCACGATCACCGCGCCGTACGGGCTCGAGGCGCTCGACGACGCGGACATCGTCATCGTCCCGGCATGGCGCGACCCCGACGAAGCACCGCCTGACGTGCTGGTCGATGCGGTCCGCGCGGCCGCCGCGCGCGGCGCGCAGGTCGTCGGCCTGTGCCTCGGCGCGTACGTGCTCGCCGCGGCCGGGCTGCTCGACGGGCGCCCGGCCACGACGCACTGGGCGTGGGCCGACGACTTCGCGCAGCGCTTTCCGCGCGTGAAGCTCGACCCCGACGTGCTGTACGTCGACGACGGCAACCTGATGACGTCGGCCGGCACGGCCGCGGGGCTCGACTGCTGCCTGCACGTCGTGCGGCGGCGCTTCGGCTCGGACGCCGCGAACCGGATCGCACGCCGTCTCGTGATCCCGCCGCACCGCCAGGGCGGACAGGCGCAATACGTACCGCAGCCGGTTGCCGCCCATCCGCGCGATGAGCGGCTCGCCGGCCTGCTCGACTGGGTACGCGCGCATCTGGACATCGCGCACAGCGTGGATTCGCTCGCCCAGCGCGTGCTGATGAGCCGGCGCACATTCACGCGCCACTTCCGCCAGGCGACCGGCGCGACCGTCACCGCGTGGCTGCAGGCCGAGCGGCTCGCGCGCGCGCAGCATCTGCTGGAAACGACGGGACAATCGATCGACGCCATCGCACAGGCGGCCGGTTACGGCTCGAGCGTGTCGCTGCGCCAGCATTTCGCGGGCGCGCTCGGCACGTCGCCGTCGGCCTATCGGAGGGAATTTCGCGGCGCCGCGCCCGATGCGCGGCGCTAATGGCCGCCGCGCCGCCGGCGCTCGACCGCGTATGGCGGTGGCCGCCGGCCGCTCAGACGCCGTTGATCCAGCGCGCCGCATACAGCAGCAGCGCGACGAACACGACGATCGCCGCCCACGCCCAGACGGGCAGCGGGCCGGATTCGCGATGATGCACGGCGCTCGCGACGCGGCCGCTCAGCGCGTCGCCGAGGTGCGGCGGCAGCGGACGCTTCGCCGCGGCCACCAGCGACGCGGGCCGCAGGAACACATGCTGGCGACGCTGCGGGCTCGAACGCGCGCGGTTCGGCACGAGACCGTGCTTCGCCTGCACGACCGCGCAGAATTCCCGGAAGAAATCGTCGGTCCACGCGTGCAGCGCATTCTCGATCTGCCGTGCCGGCAGTTCGGCGAGCGGCCCGCTCGCCTTCGCCCACACGACGTATTCGATGCGCGTCGCGGCCGCGTCGTCATCGTCCGGCCGCAGCACCAGCTCGACCTGCCCACGCAGCGCGCCGAGGCCGTCGGCCCGCGCCTTGAAGTTGAGCACGCGGCGCGGCTGGCCTTCCGCGTCGCCCTGCTCGCTCGCCGAATGCGCACGCACGTCGTAGCGCGCACGCAGCGGGCCGAGCGGCACCGTGATGGTCAGCGCGAATTCGCCGTGCGCGTGCTTCACGAAGGATTCGCAATGGTCGAAGCTCGCCCGCAGCAACGCGAGATCCTCGAGGGCTTCCCGCACGACGGCCGGCGCGAGCGGTACGCGTAACGTGTCGTTCAGTTCCATGATGCCTCCCCGATGAACGCGCGCCGCATCAGGACGTCTCGATGAGACTGTCGACCCGCGCGACATCGAAGGCGACGTAGTGCGCCAGCGCGGACGCGGTCTCCCCCGGTGCCTCGTAACTCCATGCGGCGTTCTCGATCACGCCGTCTTCCGTCTGCAGGTTGAAATACACCGCACGGCCCCTCACCGGACAATCCGTCGTGACGCTCGACTTCACGAGCCGGTGCATGTTGACGTCGCCGCGCGGCAGGTAATGGATGTCCGGCAGGCCCGTTTCGCGCACGGTCAGCGCGCCGTGCGAATCGGCATACGTGATGCCGCGATGGATCACGCGCACGCGGTGGCGGTTCGGCACGATCTCGAGGCGAGGGTCGGCAGCGTCGGACATCGTTTCTCCTCCGGACGGCGGCCCCGGCGGGCAAGCCGGGCGCACGAAACGAAAAAGCCACGGCACAGGTGCCGTGGCTCTCATTATGGGCGAAACCGCCTCCGATTGCGCGGTCTGGCCGCGCCCGCGCGATACGCTACTGCGCACTCCACTGGAATGCGGCCTTCGCCCCGCCCTTCGCACCGACCGTGACCGCGCGCGATTCGTCGCTGCCCTGGTACGACGCGTGCACGGTGTAGCGCCCAGGCGGCAGCTTCACGAGCATGTACGGCCCGCGCGCATCCGTCGTCAGCAACTCGGTGCCCTTGCCGTCGACGATCCGCACATGGACGTCGGCCAGGAATTCGCCACCCTTGCCGGTGAAGCGCAGTGCGAGCGGCCACGCCGCTTCGCTCTGCTCGAATGCCGTCGATTGATCCTTGCCGATGCCACCCGACACGTAGCTGACATCGCCCTGCTGGCTCGCCGCGGGCAAGCCGTCCGATTGCGCGTACGCGCCGGGCGCGGCGACGGCGAAGCCGGCGGCCAGCGCCGCGGCGGCGGCAAATCGGGACACGTTGCGTAGATATTGCATGGCTCCCTCCTTTTCGGGTCGGAACACAGCACCACGGGCCGAACGCCGGCAGCGCCCGCCAAGGCCGGCGAAGCCGGCCCGCAGCGGCCGCCGGTCAGCTCAGGTCGACCGGCACGAAGATCTGTGCATTATCGCGCTGGATCAGGAGAGCAAGACTGTTGCCCGCTCCCTTGACCGCGTCGCGCAACTGCTCGGGGCTCGTGACCGGGCGGCCGTTCACCGCGAGGATCACGTCGCCGGGCTGGATGCCCGCGCTGGCTGCCGGACCGCCGGCCTGCTGCACGATCAGCCCGTGCGACAGGCTGGTGGCGCTGCGCTCCTGCGGCGTGAGCGGACGCACCGCGACGCCGAGGCGCCCCTGCTCGACGGGGCCGCCGTCGTTCGAGGCCAGCTTCGCGTCGGACATCGCGCCGAGCGTCACGCTGATCGACTTCTTCGACTTGTCGCGCCACACCTGCAGATCGGCCTTCGAGCCCGGCTTCAGGTTCGCGATCTGCGCGGGCAGCGACGTGGAATCGGCAACCGGCGAGCCGTTGACCGCGAGAATCACGTCGCCCGGCTGCAAGCCCGCTTTCGCGGCCGGGCCGTTCGGGTCCACCGAGCTGACGAGCGCGCCGTCCGGCTTCTGCAGCCCGAACGAGCTCGCGAGCGTCTGGTTCAGCCCCTGCACGGCGACGCCGAGGCGGCCGCGGCTCACGTGGCCCGTCTTCACGAGCTCGTCCTTGACCTTGATCGCCTCGTTGATCGGGATCGCGAACGACAGGCCCTGGAAGCCGCCCGTCTGCGAATAGATCATCGAGTTGATGCCGATCACCTCGCCCTGCAGGTTGAACAGCGGGCCGCCCGAGTTGCCGGGGTTCACGGGCACGTCGGTCTGGATGAACGGCGTGTAGTTCTCGTCGGGCAGCGAGCGCGATTTCGCGCTGATGATGCCGGACGTGACCGTGTTGTCGAAGCCGTACGGCGAACCGATCGCGACGACCCACTGGCCGACCTTGCTCTGTGCCGGATCGCCGATCTTCACGGTCGGCAGGCCGCTCGCGTCGATCTTCAGCACCGCGACGTCGGACTGCTTGTCGGCGCCGACGACCTTCGCCTTGTACTCGCGCTTGTCGGTCAGCTTGACCGTGACGACGTTCGCGCCGTCGATCACGTGCGCGTTGGTGAGGATGTACCCGTCCGCGCTGACGATGAATCCCGAACCGAGGCTCGCGCTCGGCTGGTCGTCCGGCTGCGTGTCGCCGCCCATGCCCGGCATCTGGCCGTAGAAGTGCTTGAAGAACTGGTAGAACGGATCGCTCGGATCCATCGGCAGCTGCGGCTGCGGCACGCGCCGCGACACCTGCTTCACGACGTGCTTCGCGCTGATGTTCACGACCGCCGGGCCGTAGGTTTCGACCAGCCCGGAGAAATCGGGAATGCCGGTCTTCGCCGCGGCCTCGGCCGGCATCAGCGCGGCGGCCTGCGCGGGCGTGATGATCTGCGGATCGGCACGGCGGGTGCCTGCGACATAGCCGGCGGACAGGGCAGCCGCCACGGCGACCGCGACGGCGCCGCGCGCAAGGAATCGGGTGTTCATCGTAGGACCTCCTCTTTGTTAGGACGCAGCGTAACGACCCTGACTTAAAGGAGGCTTAATCGACCTTAAACGGGGCTTAGGCCACCGCCGGCGCCGTTCGTCATACGGATTCGGATGCCTGCGGCACCTGCGCCGGCATCTCGGCGTCGCGGAACACGACGCTCACGAGCAGGCCGCCCGCGGCCGCGTCGCCGAGCGTCACCGTCGCGCCCTGCTGCGCCGCGACGCGCTTGACGATCGCCAGCCCGAGCCCGCTGCCCGACACGTCGGCGCGCGCCCGCGCGGAGCTGTCGCGGTAGAAGCGGTCGAACACGCGCTCGCGCTCGTCGGCCGGGATGCCGGGGCCGCTGTCGCCGATCTGCACGCACACGCGGCCGGCCGCGTCGCGAGTCAGCGACACGTCGATGCGGCCGCCGTCCGGCGTGTACTTCACCGCGTTGTCGAGCAGGTTGCCGAACATCACGCGCAACGCGCCGACATCCGCGACGACGGTCGCCGCGCTGCTCTCCTCGAAGCCGAGATCGATGCTGTGCCGTTGCGCGAGCGGCGCATGCGCGGCCACGCATTCGACGAGCAGCGCCTGCAGATCGACCGGCTCGCGCATCGTCGCGCCGTCCGGTTCGGCGCGCGCCAGCGCGAGCAACTGCTCGGCGAGGCGCGTCGCGCGCGTGACGCCGGCCTGCAGATCGGCGACCGCCTCGCGGCGCGACGTGTCGTCCTTCGCGCGCGCGACGAGCTGCGCCTGGATCTGCACGGCCGCGAGCGGCGTGCGCAGTTCGTGCGCGGCATCGGCGACGAAGGCCTTCTGCGTGTCGAGCGCCGCCGACAGCCGCGCGAGCAGCCCGTTCAGCGCACGCACGAGCGGCTGCACCTCGAGCGGCAGACGCGCATCGGGCAACGGATCGAGCGCTTCCGGCCGACGCGCCTCGACCGCGCGCGTCACGCGGCCGAGCGGCGCGAGCCCGCGCCCGACGATCACCCAGACCGCCGCGCCGAGGAACGGCAGCAGCACGATCAGCGGCCACAGCGTGCGCAGCGCCACGTTCGCGGCGAGCCGGTTGCGCACCGACAGCGGCTGCGCGAGCTGCACGACGTTGTCGCCGACGATCGCGCCGTACACACGCCATTCGCCGCGATCGGTGCGCTCGGTCGAGAAGCCGAGCTCCGCGCGCGGCGCGATCGGCGCACGCGGATGCGAGAAGTACATCAGCACGCCGTTGCGGTTCCAGATCTGGATCACGATGCCTTCGTCGCCGTTGGTGCGCGAACCGAACACCTGCGAAAACGGCTCGGACGGCAGCGCCGCGGCAATTTCCTGCAGCTGGTAGTCGAACAGCTCGTTCGCCTCGGCGAGCGCCTGCCGATAGATGAGCCAGCCCGCGGCGCCCACGCCCGCGACGACGATCGCGAGCAGCCAGATCAGCAATTGATGACGAATCGACCTCACGCGTCAGCTTTCCTTGACGACCATGTAGCCGAGCCCGCGCACGTTGCGGATCAGGTCCGAGCCGAGCTTCTTGCGCAGCGCGTGGATGTAGACCTCGACCGTGTTGCTGCCGATCTCCTCGCCCCAGCCGTACATCTTTTCCTCGAGCTGGCTCTTCGACAGCACCGCGCCGGGCCGCGCGAGCAGCGCCTCGAGCAGCGCGAACTCGCGCGCGGACAGCGCGACGGGCGCGCCGTCGAGCGTCACCTGATGCGACGCGGGATCGAGCGTCAGCGCGCCGTGACGGATCAGCGACTCGCTGCGCCCCGCCTGGCGGCGGATCAGCGCGCGCATCCGCGCGCCCAGTTCGTCGAGGTCGAACGGCTTGACGAGGTAGTCGTCGGCGCCCGCGTCGAGCCCCTTCACGCGATCGGCCACCGCGTCGCGCGCGGTGACGATCAGCACCGGCAACGACAGCCCGCGCGCGCGCAAAGTGCGCAGCACGTCGATGCCGTCGCGCTTCGGCAGGCCGAGGTCGAGCAGCAAAAGGTCGTACGTCTCGCCGCCGAGCGCCGTGAGCGCGGCGTCGCCGTCCTGCACCCAGTCGACTGCGAAGCCGTCGGCGCGCAACGCCTTGCGTACGCCCTCGGCAATCATTCGATCGTCTTCAACAAGCAGAATCCGCATCGGAGCTGGAACCCATCGGGCGAGTGAAACATGGCGACCATTGTAGCGCCGCGAAACGCGTGCGCCCCGTGCAATGCAACAGAAAGGCGGATTGCAAGGGGCGTGTGCGCACTTGTCTCTACAATGTGCGCTCCGGCGCCGCGCGCGCCCTGCCCGAATCCCGTGCTTTTCCCGTATTCGCCCATGCCGATTTCCGATCTTTCCGCCCGGTTCGCCCCCCGCGCCCGCCCGTTCCTGCGCGCGGCCGCCGTCGTCGCCACCTGCACGGCCCTTGCGTTCGCGCCGTCCGCGCAGGCCCGCAAGAAGCCCCACAAGGAAGCGCGCAAGACCGCCGTCGTGTCGCCCGCCGCGCGGGCGGCCGGCCTGCCGGCGTCCGTACTCGTCGCGCTGCAGCGCGCGAAGGTGCCGGCATCGGCGATGAGCGTCGTCGTCGAGCGCGTCGGCGACCCCGAGCCGCTGATCGCATGGAATGCGAACCGACCGATGATGCCGGCGTCGACGATGAAGCTCGTCACGACCTTCTCGGGCCTGTCGATCCTCGGCCCCGACTACCGCTGGCGCACGACCGCGTACGCGGACGGCCCGGTCGATCCGGACGGCACGCTGCAGGGCAACCTGTACATCAAGGGCACCGGCGATCCGAAGCTCGTACCGGAGGAACTGATCGACCTCGTCGACAAGATCCGCAAGGCCGGCGTCAAGCGCGTGGCCGGCGGGCTCGTGCTCGACAAGAGCTATTTCGCCGCGTCGACGCGCGACCTGCCGTCGTTCGACGATGATGCGAGCGCACCGTACAACGTCGGCCCCGATCCGCTGTTGTATGCGTTCAAGGCCGTGTCGTTCACGGTCACGCCGGGCGACGACGGCAAGATCGCCGTCGACGTGCTGCCGCCGCTCGCGAACCTGTCGATCGACAATCAGCTGTACGAAGGCACCGGGTCGTGCGGCGCGGCTGCCGCTGCCGCGCGCCCGACGCTGTCGGCCGGCGGCGGGATCATGACCGCGTCGTTCGCCGGCGACTATCCGCTGCGCTGCGGTGCGCACACGACCAACCTCGCGATCCTCGATCACACGACGTTCTTCGCGCGCGGCTTCCTCGCGCTGTGGCAGCAGGACGGCGGGACGATCGCGGGCCCCGTCAGCGAAGGCAAGGTACCGACCGCCGCGCGCCCGCTCGCCGTCCATCACAGCCCCGTGCTCGGCAGCATCGTCTACGACATCAACAAGTTCAGCAACAACGTGATGGCGCGCAACCTGTTCCTGACGATCGGCGCGGCCGCCGGCAAGCCGCCCGCGAGCCCCGAGCAGTCGAGCCGCGCGATTCACGCGTTCCTGCAGAAGAGCGGAATCGCGATGCCCGACCTCGATCTCGAGAACGGCTCGGGCCTGTCGCGCGAGGAGCACGTGAGCGCGCAGTCGCTCGCCGCGCTGCTGCAGGCCGCGAACGCGAGCCCCGTCGCGCAGGCGTTTATCGATTCGCTGCCGATCGCCGGCATCGACGGCACGATGAAGAACCGCCTGACCAACGCCGGCGTGCTCGGCAACGCGCACATCAAGACCGGCACGCTGCGCGACGTGCGCGCGATCGCGGGCTACGTCGCGGGCGCCGACGGCCAGAGCTACATCGTCGTCAGCTTCATCAACGACGATCACGCCGAAGCCGCGCGCGCCGCGCACGACACGCTGCTCGAATGGATCTACGCGGGCGCGCACTGACGACGCACTCGCCGCGACGCGGCGCACGCATGCCCGGCTGTCGGCTTGCGTCGATCACGGGGAGACGTCCCGCCCCCGGGGTTTCGCCCCGCATGGTTTGAAACGGCCCCGGCCGCCAGCGCGCCGCGCACGGGCCGCCAGCCGTGCCCGCAAAACGGGGCCGCACCGCGCGGCCCCGTTGCGCATGACTTCCGTAGAAACCCTGTCCTCAAGAAAACGCCGGGCCGCCCCAGGTTTTCTTGCCCCCTCGGGGGGCCTGGCGCGAAGCGACAGGTTTGGGGGCGCTCTGAGGGAACCCTCTACGCTCCCCCCTCGCCTAGCGCGTGGCGATTGCGTAGGCTGTTGGCCTGACCGATATCTACAACGGGCCGTACGCCCGGCCTCACGGCTTGCAGGGGAAAGGAGGAGACACGTCCATGCGATTCGACGTCGAATTGCTTCTGCTCGCGCTGGCGCCCGTCTTCCTGCTCTGCATCGCGTGGGAAGCCTGGCACCTCGCCCGCACGCGTGCGCAGGACCATGTCTATGCGTGGCGCGACACGCTGTGCAACGCGGCGCTCGCCCTGATGCACCAGGGCGCCGACAAGCTCGCGTGGCTGTTCGTGATCCCCGTTTATGCGTACTGCTACGCACATTTCCGGCTGTTCACGTGGCACGACGGCTGGCTGTCGTTCGCCGTGCTGTTCGTCGGCCAGGACTTCCTCTACTACGTGTTCCATCGCGCGAGCCATCGCGTGCGCTGGCTGTGGGCCGCGCACGTCGTGCATCACTCGTCCGAGCGGATGAATTTCTCGACCGCGTTCCGGCAGAGCCTGATGTATCCCGTCGCGGGCATGTGGGCGTTCTGGCTGCCGCTCGCGTTCCTCGGCTTTCCGCCGCAGCAGATCGTCGGCATCGTGCTGATCAACCTCGCGTTCCAGTTCTTCGTGCACACGCAGGCGATCGGCAAGCTCGGCTGGCTCGAATACGTGTTCAACACGCCGTCGATTCATCGCGCGCACCACGCACGTAATCCGCGCTACATCGACCGCAATTACGCAGGTGTGCTCGTGATCTGGGACCGCCTGTTCGGCAGCTACGTCGAGGAGTCGCCCGACGATCCGCCGCAATACGGAATCGTCGAGCCGCTCGGCTCGAACAATCCGCTCGTCGCGACGTTTCACGAGTGGGTGTCGATGGCGGCCGACGCGTTGCGCGTCCACGGATGGCGCAACAAGCTGCGCGCGATTTTCGGCCCGCCCGAATGGGCGAGCGCTTATCATGCGCAGATCGCCGAGGCCGCGAATCGCGATCCGCGCACCGTGCCGCTTGCGGCCGTACGCGACCAATAACCGTTTCAGCCAACGGCCGCCGCGCAGCCCGGATCCGAGCCGGCGCGCGGCAGATGAGAAACACATCGGGCCATATCTACGAGGAGATCGAACGATGCAGTCACAACGACAATTCCCGTCGCGCACCCGTCAACGCCTGCTGCGCACCGCGCAGGTCGCGATCGCGGGCGCCGCGCTCGCCCTGCTCGCCGCGTGCGGCGGCGGCGACGACAACAACAGCAGCGCGTCGAACACGCCGCCGTCCGGCGTGAAGATGCAGGTCGTGTCGTTCGGCGACAGCCTGTCGGACGCCGGCACCTACTCGCAGATCAAGCTCGGCTTCGGCGGCGGCCGCTTCACGACCAACCCCGGCCAGGTGTGGACGCAGGACGTCGCGCAGTACTACGGCGACACGCTGCAGCCCGCGAACCAGGGTGGCTTCGGTATTCCGCTGCAGGCCACGGGCGGCCTCGGCTACGCGCAGGGCGGCTCGCGCGTGACGCTGCAACCGGGTATCGGCCACGCGGCCTCGAGCGTGCCGAACGCCGACTACGCGCAGGCCACGACGACCCCGATCGCCGACCAGGTCAAGCAATACCTGACGCAGCACGGCAGCTTCAACGCCGGCCAGATCGTGCTGATCAACGGCGGCGCCAACGACATCTTCTATCAGGCACAGGTCGCGCAGGCGCAGGGCAACACGCCGGCCGCGCAGCTCGCGGCCGCGCAGGCGATCGGCCTCGCCGCGCAGCAGCTCGGCGGCATCGTCCAGCAGATCGTCGCGGCCGGCGCGTCGCACGTGTTCGTCGCGACGGTGCCGGACATCGGCGGCACGCCGCTCGCGCTGCAAGGCGGCCCGCAGACGCAAGCCGCGTTCACGCAGCTGTCGGGGCTGTTCAACCAGACGCTGGTCGGCACGCTCGCCGCGCTGAAGGTCGACACGACGAAGTACGCGGTGGTCGATGCGTTCAAGTGGCAGGACGGCATCGCGGCCAACTACCAGGCGAACGGCTTCAGCGTGTCGAACACCGACACCGCATGCAACCTGAAGGCGATGGTCGCGGCGGCGACCCAGTACGGCGTCGCGGACGCGACCGCCTTCGGCTCGTCGCTGTTCTGCTCGCCGCAGACCTACACGACCGCCAACGCGGACCAGACCTACATGTTCGCCGACACGGTCCACCCGACGACGCGCCTGCACGCGCTGTTCGCGCAGTACGTCCAGCAGCAGATCGCGGCCTCGGGCGTCGGCAAGTAAGCCGCGCGCCACGCGCGCAAACGAAAACGCCCGACCGGTTCGCCGGTCGGGCGTTTTTCATTTCACGAGCGGATACGAACGGCTGCGTCAGTCGCGCGCTTCGAACGCGGCGGCCGCACGACCGAGGCGATCGTTGACCGCGATCCATTCGACGGTCTCGGGCAGTTTCTCGACGAGGATGCGGGCGACCTGCGCGCGGTCGAGCGCGCGCAGCATGCCGTACAGGTCGCGCGCATACGCCTGCGGATCTTCCGGCGCCGCGACGAAATGCACGCCGTCGGCCTGCGCCCAGCGTCCCGCGCGCGACGCGCGTGCGACGAGCGCGACACGTTCGCCATCGGTCTGCGCCGCCGCGAGCAGCGGCTCGAGCGCATCGAACGGCAGCAGCGCGAGCGGCGTGCGCGGCGCGTAATGCGCCTTCAGCGTGCCCGACGCGCGCGGTGCGGTCGCGTCGCTGCCGTCGGGCAGGCGCGGCGCGCGGCCGAGCACGTCGGCGATCTGCTGCGGCGTCACGTGGCCGGGGCGCAGCAGCGCCGGGAAGCCGCGCGACAGGTCGAGGATCGTCGATTCGATGCCGACTTCCGACGGGCCGCCATCGAGCACGTGCACGGTGTCGCCGAATTCGTCGCGCACGTGTTGAGCGGTGGTCGGGCTCACGTGACCGAAGCGGTTCGCGGACGGCGCCGCGACGCCGCCGTGGCCGCCGCGCCTCGCGCTGAACGCCGCGAGCAGCGCCTGCGCGACCGGATGCGACGGACAGCGCAGGCCGACCGAATCCTGGCCGCCGCTCACGGCGTCCGGAATGCGCGCATGGCGCTTCAGGATCAGCGTCAGCGGGCCCGGCCAGAATGCATCGATCAGCGCCCGCGCATCGGCCGGCAGGTCTTCGACCCAGTAACCGGGATCGCCGCCGGGCGGCAGGTGCACGATCACCGGATGGTTCGCCGGACGCCCCTTCGCCGCGTAGATGCGCGCGACGGCCTCGGGATTCGCCGCGTCGCCGCCGAGCCCGTACACGGTTTCGGTCGGGAACGCGACGAGTTGCCCCGCGTCGAGCAGCGCGGCAGCCGCGTCGATCTGCGCGGGCGTCACGGAGTTCGGGAGATCGATAGACATCGGCTGGCGCCTCAGTCGAGCGGCACGCGCAGCAGCTGCGCGCACGCGGTGGCGGCGGCAACGGCATCGTCGCGCGTCTCGGCCGTGAAGTTCACGTGGCCCATCTTGCGGCCGACGCGCGCTTCTTCCTTGCCGTACAGGTGCAGGTGCGCGGCCGGCATCGCGGCGACCGTGTCCCACGGCGGCGTGACGGCCTCGGCCGCGGCGCCGTTCGGGAACCACACGTCGCCGAGGATGTTCAGCATCGCGGCCGGCGAATGCTGGCGCGGATTGCCGAGCGGCATGCGCGTCATCGCGCGCACCTGCTGCTCGAACTGGCTCGTTGCGCACGCATCGACCGTGTAGTGGCCGGAGTTGTGCGGGCGCGGCGCCATTTCGTTCGCGACGAACGAGCCGTCTTCCAGCACGAAGAATTCGACGCAGAGCACGCCGACGTAGCCGAGCGTATCGGCGATCCGGACGGCTGCCTGCTGCGCCTCCTCGACGCGCGCGGCATCGGCGGCCGGCGCCGGCACGACGGTCAGCGCGAGGATGCCGTTGTGATGCACGTTCTGCGCGAGCGGGAATGCGGCCGAGCGGCCGTCCGCGCCGCGCGCGATCAGCGCCGACACTTCGTATTTCAGCGGCAGGCGCTTCTCCAGCACACACGGCACGCCGCCGAGCGACGCATGCGCGTCGCGCGCTTCCCGCGCGGTGTTCACGCGCACCTGGCCCTTGCCGTCGTAACCGAGGCGCGCCGTCTTCAGGATGCCCGGCAGCACCGCGTCGAGCGCGGCATCGTCGAGCGCGGCGAGCGCCGCCGCCGATTCGATCACGACGTGCGGTGCGACCGGCACGCCCGACGCCTCGATGAAACGCTTCTCCGCGATCCGGTCCTGCGCGACCGCGACGCAGCGGCCGGCCGGCGCGACGAACGTCGTGCGCGCGAGGAAATCGAGGCTCGCGGCCGGCACGTTCTCGAATTCCGTCGACACGGCATCGCACAGCCCAGCCAGTTCGGCGAGCGCGGCTTCGTCGTCGTAGGCCGCGCGCAGGTGACGGTCGGCGACCGCGCCGGCGGGGCTCGTCGGATCGGGATCGAGCACGGCGACGCGATAGCCCATCGACTGGGCGGCAAAGCAGAACATGCGGCCGAGCTGGCCGCCGCCGACCATGCCCAGCCACGCGCCGGGCAGGATCGGGGAAACGGAATCAGGAGTTGCGGTCATGTCAGTGGTCGGTCGCGGCGGGCGCTGCCCGCCGCAGTGATGAGGATCTGGCGGCCGCTGGAACGGCAGTGCGGCCGCCGGTGCGCCGTCATGCGAGCGGCGGCAGCACCATCGCGTGCGCGGCTTCGTTCTGGCGCACGCGGAATGCGGCGAGGCGGTTCGCGTAGTCGACCGACGTGCCGGACAGAATCGACACCGCGAACAGCGCGGCGTTCGCGGCGCCGGCCTCGCCGATCGCGAACGTCGCGACCGGCACGCCCTTCGGCATCTGCACGATCGAGTGCAGCGAATCGACGCCCTTCAGGTACTTGCTCGCGACCGGTACGCCGAGCACCGGCACCGTGGTTTTCGCGGCCAGCATGCCGGGCAGGTGCGCGGCACCGCCGGCGCCCGCAATGATCGCGCGCAGCCCGCGCTCGCGCGCCTTCTCCGCGTAGTCGAACATCTCGTCGGGCATCCGGTGCGCGGACACGACCTTCGCTTCGTACGGCACGCCGAATTCCTGCAGGATCGCGACCGCGTTCTTCATCACGTCCCAGTCGGAACTCGAACCCATCAGCACGCCGACGAGCGGCGCGCTGTGCGTGTGGGCAGTCTGGACTTCACTCATTTCGTGCGTTCCTTCCTTCAGGCGAGCGGCTGGCCGGTGATGCGCTCGAGCGCTTCCTGGTACTTCGCGGCCGTCTTCTCGACGACGTCGGCCGGCAGTGCCGGTGCCGGCGCGGTCTTGCCCCACGGCTGCGCCTCGAGCCAGTCGCGCACGAACTGCTTGTCGAACGACGGCGGGTTGGTGCCGACCTGGTACTGGTCGGCCGGCCAGAAGCGCGACGAATCGGCCGTCAGCACTTCGTCCATCAGGTACAGCTTGCCGTGATTGTCGAGGCCGAATTCGAACTTCGTGTCGGCGATGATGATGCCGCGCGTCGCCGCGTAGTCGGCCGCTTCCTTGTACAGGCGGATCGAGATGTCGCGGATCGTCGCGGCCAGCTCGGTGCCGATGCGGCGCTCGGTTTCCTCGAACGTGATGTTCTCGTCGTGCTCGCCGAGCTCGGCCTTCGCGGCCGGCGTGAAGATCGGCTCGGGCAGCTTCTGCGCGTTCTGCAGGCCTTCCGGCAGCTTCACGCCGCACACGGCGCCCGACTCCTGGTATTCCTTCCAGCCGCTGCCGGCCAGGTAGCCGCGCACGACCGCCTCGATCATGATCGGCTCGAGGCGCTTGACGACCGCGGCGCGGCCCTTGACCTGCTCGACCTCGTCGGCCGCGACGACCGCTTCCGGCGCGTCGCCCGTCAGGTGGTTCGGCACGATGTGCGCGAGCTTGTCGAACCAGAAGTTCGCCATCTGGTTCAGCACGCGGCCCTTGTTCGGAATCGGCTCGCCCATGATCACGTCGAATGCCGACAGGCGATCCGTCGTGACGATCAGGAGCTTGTCGTTGCCGACCGCGTAGTTGTCGCGGACCTTGCCGCGACCGAGGAGCGGCAGCGAGCGGAGCGTGGATTCGTAAAGGGTAGACATCGTCTTTTCGCAGATAAGGAGCCAAACAAAAAGGGAAACGCCGTTCCCCGCGGCAGGCGGGAACGGCGGTCTTGCAATGCGTCGGCGAACCGGCGGGCGATCAGGCCCGCCGGCTGCCGGCCGGCCCTTGTTCGGCCGGACGGAACGGCCGCCCCGAGGGCCGGATCGAATCCGGCGCCCGGGCGGGCGGCCAGCCCCGGCCCGGCGGCAAGACCGGGCGGGGCAATCGTACTACAGTCTCAGCGCACGACCTGCGCAAGCGCGCCGGACTTGTACTGCTCGGCGATCTTGTCGAGGGACACCGGCTTGATCTTCGCGGCCTGGCCTTCGCAGCCGAACGCGAGGTAGCGGTCGACGCACACCTGCTTCGCCGCTTCGCGCGCGGGCTTCAGGTAGTCGCGCGGATCGAACTTGCCCGGGTTCTCGAACAGGTAGCGGCGGATCGCGCCGGTGATCGCGAGACGCAGGTCGGTGTCGATGTTGATCTTGCGCACGCCGTGCTTGATGCCTTCCTGGATTTCCTCGACCGGCACGCCGTAGGTTTCCTTCATGTCGCCGCCGAATTCGCGGATCTCGGCCAGCAGTTCCTGCGGCACCGACGACGAACCGTGCATCACCAGGTGCGTGTTCGGGATACGTGCGTGGATTTCCTTGATGCGCTGGATCGACAGGATGTCGCCCGTCGGCTTCTTCGAGAACTTGTACGCGCCGTGCGACGTACCGATCGCGATCGCGAGCGCGTCGCACTGCGTGAGCTTCACGAAGTCGGCGGCCTGCTCCGGATCGGTCAGCAGTTGCTCGCGGGTCATCGTGCCTTCCGCGCCGTGGCCGTCTTCCTTGTCGCCCTTCATCGTCTCGAGCGAGCCGAGCACGCCGAGTTCGGCTTCGACCGTCACGCCGATCGAGTGCGCCATCTCGACGACCTTGCGCGACACGTCGACGTTGTATTCGTACGAGGCGACCGTCTTGCCGTCGGCTTCGAGCGAACCGTCCATCATCACGCTGGTGAAACCGCTGCGGATCGCGCCCATGCACACGGCCGGCGACTGGCCGTGGTCCTGGTGCATCACGACCGGGATGTGCGGATACGACTCGACCGCCGCTTCGATCAGGTGGCGCAGGAACGGCTCGCCCGCGTACTTACGCGCGCCGGCCGATGCCTGCATGATCACGGGCGCGCCGACCTGATCCGCCGCCGCCATGATCGCCTGGACCTGCTCCAGGTTGTTCACGTTGAAGGCCGGCAGGCCGTAACCGTGCTCTGCCGCGTGGTCCAGCAATTGACGCATTGATACGAGAGGCATTGTGGAACTCCTTGGAATGAAAACCGGTGCGCCCTGACGCCGGCGCGGCACTCGGCCCCGTCGAAACCGGGGCGGCACGGCGCGGCTGAGCGTCGAATAGCCGCATTTTATCGCGAAGCGCCTCCGATTCCGACCGGCCGGTAGCGCGTACTCGCAATTTGTTACCTTCGCACGGCACAATCCGGCCAAAAAACAGAAAAAAAGCCGCGCGGGGCATCAGACCCCGCGCGGCTTTCGTCAAAAAACGGTGCCCGATCGGCTCGGGCGGCCGGTGGACCGGCCGCCGGGCCGGCCCGGCGCATGCCGGCGCTCAATAATGCTCGCCGACCCGCACGATCTTCAGCGTGTTGGTGCCGCCCGCCTGCCCCATCGGCTCGCCGACGGTCAGCACGACCATGTCGCCGTGCTGCACGTAGCCCTGCTTGACGACGATCTCGAGCGCCGCCTGCAGCGCCGAATCGCGGTCGCTGTTGAAGTCGACGTGCAGCGGCGTCACGTTGCGGTACAGCGCCATCGTGCGCTCGCTGCCGACGCGCGGCGTCAGCGCGAAGATCGGCACGTGCGTGTAATGACGCGACATCCACAGCGCGGTCGCGCCCGATTCGGTCAGCGCGACGATTGCCTTCGCGCCGAGGTGATACGCGGTGAACAGCGCGCCCATCGCGATCGACTGGTCGATCCGCGTAAACGTGCGGTCGAGGAAATCCTTGTCCAGCTCGACGTGCTCGGACTTTTCCGCCTCGACGCACACGGCCGCCATCGTCTCGATCGTGACGACCGGGTACTTGCCGGCGGCCGTCTCGGCCGACAGCATCACCGCGTCGGTGCCGTCGAGCACCGCGTTCGCGACGTCCGACACTTCCGCGCGGGTCGGCACCGGCGCGTGGATCATCGATTCCATCATCTGCGTCGCGGTGATCACGAGCTTGTTCGACTCGCGCGCCATCCGGATCATCCGCTTCTGCAGCGCCGGCACGGCCGCGTTACCGACTTCCACCGCGAGGTCGCCGCGCGCGACCATGATGCCGTCGGACGCGTCGAGAATGCTCTGCAGCGCCGGAATCGCCTCCGCGCGCTCGATCTTCGCGATCATCTTCGGCTTGATGCCGTACGGCGCGCCCGCGATGTTCGCGAGCTGGCGCGCCATTTCCATGTCCGTCGCATTCTTCGGGAACGACACCGCGACCAGATCCGCGCCGAGCGACATCGCCGTGCGGATGTCTTCCATGTCCTTCGCGGTCAGCGCGGGCGCCGACAGGCCGCCGCCCTGGCGGTTGATCCCCTTGTTGTTCGACAGCTCGCCGCCCACCTTGACGATCGTGTGGATCTCGTCGCCGAGCACGCGCTCGACGGTCAGCACGATCAGGCCGTCGTTCAGCAGCAGCAGGTCGCCCGGCTTCAGGTCGCGCGGCAGTTCCTTGTAGTCGAGGCCGACGCGCTCGTCGTTGCCGAGTTCGCAGCCCGCGTCGAGGATGAAGGCCTGGCCCGGCACGAGGGTCGTCTTGCCGTTCTCGAACTTGCCGACGCGGATCTTCGGGCCCTGGAGGTCGGCCATGATCGCGATCTCGCGGCCGACCTTGCGGGCGGCCTCGCGCACCATCTCGGCGCGCTGGCGGTGATCGTCGGCCGTGCCGTGCGAAAAGTTGAGCCGCACGACGTCGAGGCCCGCCTGCATCATCTGCAGCAGAATCTCCGGCGAACTGGAAGCCGGGCCGATCGTGGCGACTATCTTGGTGGCGCGCTGCATGAAACTCCTCATCTGGATCAAGGTGGATGCGCTGGGTGAAACGCTGCGAGAGCCGGAATCGGCGGGCCCAGCGGCGGCCGTTCCGGGGGGCGTGCCGGTGCTTGCGCCCGGCATCGCTTTGTTCTGAATCTCGTGGTGCTGCACGACCGCGTCGCCGGCGGCCGCCGGTGCGCGCGGGGTCGAGTTCGCCCGCGCGGGCGCGCGTTTGCGCTTGCCCGCGCCGGCCGGCTGCTCCGCCTTCGCGGAGCGCGCGGCCCTCGTCACCCCTGCGCGCGCCGCCACGCTCAGGCCGCCCGCGTTTCGAGCACTTCCACTGCCGGCAGCTTCTTCCCCTCGAGGAACTCGAGGAAGGCGCCGCCGCCCGTCGAGATGTAGCTGACCTGGTCATGGATGCCGTACTTCGCGATGGCCGCGAGCGTGTCGCCGCCGCCCGCGATCGAGAACGCGGACGATTTGGCGATCGCTTCGGCGAGCGTCTTGGTGCCGTTGCCGAACTGGTCGAACTCGAACACGCCGACCGGGCCGTTCCAGACGATCGTGCCGGCCTTCTCGAGCTGGCTGGCGAGCGCCTTGGCGGTATCCGGGCCGATGTCGAGGATCATGTCGTCCACTTCGATGTCGGCGACCTGCTTCACCGTGGCCGCGGCCGTCGGCGAGAATTCCTTGGCCGTCACGACGTCGGTCGGGATCGGCACCGACGCGCCGCGCTCGCGCGCCTCGTCGATGATCGCCTTCGCCTCGGCGACGAGATCGGCTTCCGCGAGCGACTTGCCGATCGACAGGCCGGCCGCGAGCATGAACGTGTTCGCGATGCCGCCGCCGACGATCAGCTGATCGACCTTGCCGGCGAGCGACTTGAGAATCGTCAGCTTGGTCGACACCTTCGACCCGGCGACGATCGCGACCAGCGGGCGGGCCGGGTTGCCGAGCGCCTTGCCGAGCGCGTCGAGTTCGGCGGCCAGCAGCGGGCCCGCGCACGCGACCGGCGCGTACTTCGCGATCCCGTGGGTGGTCGCTTCCGCGCGGTGCGCGGTGCCGAACGCGTCGTTCACGTAGACGTCGCAGAGCTTCGCCATCTTCTGCGCGAGCTCGTCCGAATTCTTCTTCTCGCCCTTGTTCACGCGGCAGTTCTCGAGCAGCACGACCTGGCCCGGCGCGACGTTCACGCCGTTCTCGACCCAGTTCGAGACGAGCGGCACGTCACGGCCGAGCAGTTCGGCGAGACGCTTCGCGACCGGCGCGAGCGAGTCTTCCGGCTTGAATTCGCCTTCGGTCGGACGACCGAGGTGCGACGTGACCATCACGGCCGCGCCGGCGTCGAGTGCGGCCTGGATGGCCGGCACGGACGCGCGCACGCGCGTGTCTTCGGTGATGTTGCCGTGATCGTCCTGCGGGACGTTCAGGTCGGCGCGGATGAACACCCGCTTGCCGGCGAGCTGGCCGGCGGCGATCAGGTCGGTAAGACGCTTGACTTGGCTCATGTTGAACAGATTGAAGTAGTGGATGGGGAAAGGGGGTTCACGCTGGACGTGCGCGGGCTGCCGCGAAAGGGCGCCGGATGCGGCCGTGGCTGGCGGTTCGCATGACGCGCACGGGTAAAAAATCTCGAACGGGCATTCTAGCCGATCCATCCGGCAGACTGACCCGTGCGGCGGCGAATTCCGCCTATTTGGGATCGCGCGCGGCCGTCGACACATTTCCGCAACGCAACAATACGAGTTCGCCAGCGGCCGGCGCCCGGTGGGCGGCCACGACGATTCGTCAGAAGATCAGCCGCAGCGCGGTGAAGACGAGCATCCCGACGATGATCGTGCCGAGCATGCTGCGCCGCCACAAAAACCACCCGAGACCGGCCAGTGCGGCGTAAAACGGATGGTTGGACAGCGCGAACGACAGCCCGGCCGGCGTTTCGAGCACGTCGGGCAGCACGACCGCGACGAGCGCGGCGGCCGGCGCGTAGCGCAGCGCACGCTGCGCGCGCTCGGGCAGCACGGTGCGTTCGCCGCCGATCAGGAACAGCGCGCGCGTGACGGCCGTGACGATCGTCATCCCGACGATCACGATCCAGATTTCCGTCGCGCTCATTCGATTTCCTTTTCGTGCACGGTTTCGGTGCGGATGCGGCGCCAGTCGGCGCGTTCGACGAAGAAATCGGCCATGCACCCGGCCGCGAGCGCGGCCAGCACCGCGATCGGCAGCGCGAGCCGGTACGGCAGGTCGAACGCGATCAGCGACACGATGCCCGCGACCGCGACGGCCGCGAGCGTCGAGCGGTTCGCGACCGCCGACACCATGATCGGAAGCAGCGCGAGCGTGCCGGCCAGCTCCAGCCCCCAGCTCGCGGGAAAGAAGCTCGCGAGCAGGATGCCGGCGAGCGACGACACCTGCCACGACGCCCAGCTCGCGAGCGCCATCCCCCAGAAATACGCCTCCTTGCCCGGCACGTGGCCGTATGCGAAGCCCTGTTTCTGGAACAGCAGGTAGATCACGTCGCCGTTGAAATAGCCGATCGCGAGACGCCGCCACAGCGGCAGGTAGGAAAAATGGGGCGCAAGCCCGGCGCTGAAGATCACGAAGCGCATGTTGACCATCGTGGCCGTGAGCAGGATCGTCCAGATCGGCAGCTTCGCGACGAGGAGCGGCAGCACCGCGAGCTGCGACGAGCCCGCGTAGACGAAGATCGACATCGCGCTCGCCTGCCCGAGCGTCATCACCGACTTGCTCATCGCGACCCCGGTGACGAGCCCCCAGGACAGGATCGCCATCAGTGTCGGGGAATAGTCGCGCGCGCCCTGGATCAGCGCGAAGCGGTCGGTGGCGGAGAATCGAGCGAGCATGGGAAGCGGGCCGCGGCGGGCGGTTCGTCGGGCCGCCGGCGCCTCCTGCCGGTACGACCCGTCGTTATTGGAATCGGTACCGGGCGATTATAGCGCCGGCCCCGTGCCGACCGACCGGATCGCCTTCAAATGACGCTAAAATAAGCGTCTTTCCGGCTCAATGCTGCACACAACCCGCTGCACAACTGCTTCCCAGGAGAATCCTATGTCAATGGCCGACCGCGACGGCAAGATCTGGATGGACGGCAAGCTGATCGACTGGCGCGACGCCAAGATCCACGTCCTGACCCATACGCTGCACTACGGCATGGGCGTCTTCGAGGGCGTGCGTGCGTACAAGACGGCCGACGGCAGCACCGCGATCTTCCGTCTGCGCGAGCACACCAAACGTCTGCTGAATTCGGCGAAGATCTTCCAGATGGACGTGCCGTTCGACCGCGAAACGCTCGAAGCCGCGCAGCTCGAAGTCGTGCGCGAGAACAAGCTCGAGTCGTGCTACCTGCGCCCGATCATCTGGGTCGGCTCGGAAAAGCTCGGTGTGTCGGCGAAGGGCAACACGATCCACGTCGCGATCGCCGCGTGGCCGTGGGGCGCGTACCTCGGCGAAGACGGCCTCGCGAAGGGCATCCGCGTGAAGACGTCGTCGTTCACGCGCCACCACGTGAACGTGTCCATGGTGCGCGCGAAGGCGTCGGGCTGGTACGTGAACTCGATCCTCGCGAACCAGGAAGCGACCGCCGACGGCTACGACGAAGCGCTGCTGCTCGACGTCGACGGCTACGTGTCGGAAGGCTCCGGCGAGAACTTCTTCCTGGTGAACAACGGCAAGCTGTACACGCCGGACCTGTCGTCGTGCCTCGACGGCATCACGCGCGACACGATCATCACGCTCGCAAAGGACGCCGGCATCGATGTGATCGAGAAGCGCATCACGCGCGACGAGGTCTACACGGCCGACGAAGCGTTCTTCACGGGCACGGCCGCCGAAGTCACGCCGATCCGCGAGCTCGACAACCGCACGATCGGCAGCGGCGCGCGCGGCCCGGTCACGGAAAAGCTCCAGTCGGCATTTTTCGATATCGTGTCGGGCAAGAACGCGAAGTACGCGCACTGGCTGACGAAGGTCTGAGTGCGCTGCGCCACCGACCGCCCCACAAAAGAGTGATAAGAGAAAGTCTCATGAGTGAAATCAAGGAAATGCCGCTGGTCGAGCTGACGGCCAAGGATCTCCCCGCCTACTGCCCGAACCCGGCCATGGCGCGCTGGAGCGCGCACCCGCGCGTCTTCATCGACGTGTCGCACGGCGAGGCGCGCTGCCCGTATTGCGGCACGCGCTACAAGCTGCGCGACGGCGAGGTGGTCAAGGGCCACTGAGCCCTGGCCGGGCCCGCGGGCCCGCCGCACGCGAGGCGGCGCAGCCGGAACTCCGGCGCGCCGCCCTTTTCCTGTTCTGACAACCCGAACGCGGTGCATGCGCGCCGTGCTTCATTACGACATCGGAAGTCGACCTGATGCGTCGAGCGCTGGTTATCGCACCGAACTGGATCGGTGACGCATTGATGGCGCAGCCGCTTTTTGCGCTGCTGAAAAAGCTCCATCCCCGCATCGCGATCGATGCCGTCGCGCCCACCTGGGTCGCGCCCGTGCTCGAGCGGATGCCCGAGATCCACGATGTCTACGCGACCGACCTCGCGCACGGCAAGCTGCAGCTGCTGCGCCGCTGGCAGCTCGCGACCGACCTGCGTGACGTCGGCTACGACGCGGCGTACGTGCTGCCGAATTCGCTGAAGTCCGCGGTGATCCCGTGGCTCGCGAACATCCCGCTGCGGATCGGTTACACGGGCGAGCACCGCTACGGCCTGCTGAACGTGCGGCACGCGAACCCCGACAAGTCGGCCGAGCGTCCGCCGATGACGACCCACTACGCGGCGCTTGCATATGCGCCGGGCGCGAAGCTGCCCGAGTCGATGAAGACGCTGCCCGCGCCGCGCCTCGACGCCGACCTGAACGAGACGGCGCGCGTGTCCGCACGTTTCAATCTCGATACGCGCAAGCCGCTCGTCGTGTTCTGCCCCGGCGCGGAATACGGCCCGGCCAAGCGCTGGCCGCCCGAGCACTTCGCGACGCTCGCGACCATCGTCCACCAGTCGTTCCCATACACGCAGATCGTCGCGCTCGGCTCGCAGAAGGACGCCGCCGCCGCGCAGGCGATCGCCGATCACGCGCCGAACGTGCGCAACCTGTGCGGGCAGACGTCGCTGTCCGAGGCGTGCGCGCTGATCGCGCGCGCGAACGCGGTCGTGACCAACGATTCGGGGCTGATGCACGTCGCGGCCGCGTTGCGCCGGCCGCTCGTCGCGCTGTACGGCTCGACGGATCCGCGCCACACCCCTCCGCTGTCGGAGCTGGCGAAGGTACAATGGCTGCATCTCGAATGCAGTCCCTGCTTCGAACGCGAGTGTCCGCTCGGCCATCTGAACTGCCTGCGCCAACTCGGTCCCGAGCAGGTATTCGGCGATTTGCGCGGCATGCTCGTCGGGCAGCGCTGACCCTGGCCGGCAGCGTCGCACGACGCGCCGGGCAATCCGATTCACCGGTGTACGGCGGCTCCATCCGGGCCGCCGTGCTGAATACGGCGCGCGACGCGCGCGAGAGATAACCCCGATGCCACGTTTTGCCCGCCTTTTCGAAGCCGCTGCCGATACGCTGAACGCTTACTACCAGGCCGTCGCCGATGCCAATCTCGACGCGCTGCTGGGGTTGTGGATCGACGAGGACTTCGCCAGCTGCGTCTGGGCCGACGGCGAGCATCTGCACGGCCTCGACCAGATCCGCAGCGGGCTGGCGAACCGCCTCGCGACGCGTCCCGTGACGATCGAGCCGCTCGACATCCGCGTATACGATAGTCTCGGCACCGTCGTCTACACGATCGCCGAAGCGCATCAGCAGGCCGACCTGACGGCCGAACCGGACATGGTTTTCGCCACGTACGTGATGATTCACGAACGCGGCGAGTGGCGCATCGCGCATATTCACGCGAGCCCGATTCCCGAACAAGCGGCCGGACAATTCGCCGCGAAGATCCGTCACGGGCAGGGTCCGCTGCACTGACGAAGAACGAAGCAACGCATTAGCGGGGCGATCATGAGTACGGCTTCTCCGCCCACCTCGCCGCTGACCGGGGCCCCGGCCCCCGACGACGATTCATTGCGCTATCGCGCACCGCGCTGGCTGCCGAACAGCCATGCCCAAACCATCGTGCCCGCGCTGTTCGCACGGCGTCCGGCGGTCGCGTACCGACGAGAGCGATGGGAAACCCCCGACCACGACTTCATCGATCTCGACTGGGTCGCGCATCTCGACAGTGCCGCCCCGGCGCCCGACGCACCGCTGTTCGTGCTGTTCCACGGCCTCGAAGGCAGTTCCGGCTCGCATTACGCGCTGGCGATGATGGCCGCCGCGCGCGCAAAGGGCTGGCACGCGGTCGTCCCGCACTTTCGCAGTTGCAGCGGCGAGCTCAACCGGCAGCCGCGCTTCTACCATCTCGCCGACAGCGCCGAGGTCGACTGGATCCTGCGCCGGCTCGCCGCGCAGCATCGCGGGCCGGTCGTCGCGGCCGGCGTGTCGCTCGGCGGCAACGTGCTGCTGCGCTGGCTCGGCGAGCACCGCAGCGACACGTCGATCGTGCACGCGGCCGCCGCGATCTCGACGCCGATCGACGTGCACGCGGGCGGCCTCGCGCTGTCGCAGGGCTTCGCGATGGTCTATACGCGCAGCTTCCTGAAGACGCTGAAACGCAAGGCGCTCGCGAAGCTCGACCAGTATCCGGGGCTGTTCGACCGCGACGCGATGCTGCGGGCCGTGACGATGCGCGACTTCGACGAAGTCGTGACCGCGCCGCTGCACGGCTTCGCGGACGCCGACGACTACTGGACCCAGGCCACGACGCGGCCGCTGCTGCCCGCGATCGACGTGCCGACGCTGATCCTCAACGCCCGCAACGATCCGTTCCTGCCCGAATCCGCGCTGCCGAGCGCCGCCGACGTGTCGCCGGCCGTCGAGCTCGACCAGCCCGCGGACGGCGGCCACGCGGGATTCATGACCGGGCCGTTCCCCGGCCGCCTCGACTGGCTGTCGGCGCGGGTGTTCGGCTATTGCTCGAAATTCGTCGACCATGGATGACATCGTCAGGCAGGCCCTCGCCAAGTGGCCGAACGTGCCGCACTGCACCGGCTGGCTGCTGCTCGACCGGCGCGGCGAATGGCGGCTGCGCGACGACGCCGCGCAGGCCGCGGGAGCGCTCGGCTCGCCGGTCCGGCATGCGGCGCTGAACGCGTTCATCGGGCGCAACTACGACTGCGACGCGCACGGCCAGTGGTTCTTCCAGAACGGGCCGCAGCGCGTGTACGTCGAGCTCGCCTATACGCCGTGGGTCGTGCGCCTGGCCGAACGCGACGGGCAACTCGCGCTGGCCGACCAGACCGGCGCGCCGTTCGAACCGGACGCCGCGTGGCTCGACGACGCGGGCGGCGTGCTGTTTCGCGCGGCCGGCTCGCCGCCGCGCGTCGCGGCGCTGCACGACCATGACCTCGGCCTGTTCGCCGATCACGCGGACTTCGACGCGACGCCGCCCGTGCTGCGCTGGCGCGACGGGCGCACGCTGTCGCTCGGCAATCTCGCCTGCGCCGACGTGCCGGCGACGTTCGGCTTCGTCGCGAGTCCCGCGCAGCGGGCGCGCCGCAGCTCGCCAGATGGCCGCGACGGCAGCGTCGAAAGCTGACGCACAACCCACCCTGCCCGCCTGACGGCCGTTATCCGCGGCCGTTCTTCTCGTCCTCGCGCTCTTCCTTGTAGCGTGCCTCGAATTCCAGCAGCCGCGCGCCGATGATCGACTGGTCGTAGAACGATACGTCCTTCGCGTCGCGCGCCTCCTTCAGCTGGCGTATCGCCGACGGCCACGCGCCGTCGAGCGCCAGCTTCTCCGCGAGCGCGCGGCGCCGCGCGAGCACGTCGCCCCGGCCGTCGCTCGCCTTCGCGAGATAGTCCCACCAGTCCGGCTGCTCGGGGTCCGCCTGCGCCTCCGTGCGCGCGAGCGTCTGTGCTTCGGCGAAGCGGCGCGCGGCGATCAGCGCCTGCAGGTGCGCGACGATCGCCGCGTGCGATGCCGGCCAGCGCCGCTGCGCGAGCGCCGCGAGCCGCACCGCGTCGTCGGTCCGGCCCGCGCGGCGCGCGATGTCGGCGGCGAGCACGTCGAGGCTCGGCGAACTCGTCTCGGGATCGTCCGCGCGCCGCTCGCGCGCGTCGAACGCGGCACGGGCCGACACGAGCGCCTTGTCGGCCGCGTCGTACTGGCCGAGCAGCAGGTTCGCGAGCGCGATCCCGTATTCGTTCGCCGCGACGTTCGGTGCCGTGCGATCGTCGAGCTCGAGCTGCATCCGGCGCGCCTCGGCCGCGATGTCGTTCGGCGCGCGATTCTGCAGAATGCGCAGCCGTGCGCGCACGAAGCCGTATTCGGCCGACTGGCGCGGCTGCCGATATGGCGCGCGGCGTGCGCGATCTTCCATGTCGGCGATCCGTTCGCCCGTCAGCGGGTGCGTACGCGCATAGGCCGGCACGCCCGCGTCGCCCATCGACGCGCGCTCGAGCCGTTCGAAGAAGCCCGGCATCCCGTACGGGTCGTAGCCGGCGCCGGCGAGCAGCTGGAACCCGACGCGATCGGCCTCGCGCTCCGCCGACCGCGAGAAGCGCAACTGGTTGTCGACCGCGTACGCCTGCCCGCCCATCGCGATCGCGCTGCCGAGATCGCCGCTGCGCGCGAGCACGCCCGCCAGCACGCCGAGCAGCATCGTCGCGAGCGCCGTGTAGCCGGTCTTCTCGTTCGCGCCGATCATCCGCGCGATGTGCCGCTGCAGCACGTGGCCCATCTCGTGGCCGACCACCGACGCGAGTTCCGATTCCGTCTGCGTCGTGACGACCAGCCCGCTGTTGATGCCGATGAAGCCGCCCGGCATCGAGAACGCGTTGATCTGCGGATCGCGCACCGGGAACAGTTCGAAATCCGGCATGTAGCCGCCGATGTAGCGCGCGGCCGCCGCGGCCGCGAGCCGCTTCGCGATCGCGTTCAGGTAGTCGCGCGCGAGCCAGTCGTCGAGATAGTCGGGATCGCGCCGCACCTCGCGCATCACGCGCTCGCCGAGACGCCGTTCGGCCCGCGGCGTGAGCGAACCGCCGGAGCCGTCGCCGAGGTCGGGCAGCTCCAGCGCGCGCAGCGGTGCGCGCAGGCTCGCGACGGGCGCGGACGCGCCGTCGGCGCCGGAAAACCGGCTCTCCGCGCCGCCGTAGGTGCCGAATACGCCGGTCGCGATGCCGGACGGCACCGTGGAAATCGACGGCGACGCGCCTGCCGCCGGCTCGAGCGGCAGCGCGGACGTGCGCTGTGCATGGCCGCTCGGCGGCAGCACGAGCGCCGCCGACAGCAACACGGCAAGCAACTGTTTGACACGCATGGCAGGATGAAAGCGACGCCGTCCCGCGCGCCGGGCGCGCATCGCGGCGTTTGGTCTGAATATTCGGGTCATTGTACCGGCGACATCGCGACTGTCCCGCGCGGCAAATGCGCCATCTGCGCGCTTGGCGCCGCGAAGGCCACTGCTATGATAGGCGCCCGTTGAAACGTTGGATCGGATCGGGGTGCGGATACGGGATTCGGCGCCCCCGGCCGATCGCGAAGCCGGATCGAGGGACGTGCTCGCGCGCGCACTCCGTTCCACTGGAGCAAGACATGTCAGGACTCACCCATTTCGACGCCGCGGGCCACGCACACATGGTCGACGTCGGCGGCAAAGAGGAAACGCAACGCATCGCGATCGCGCGCGGCACGATCCGGATGCTGCCGGCGACGTTCGCGCTGATCCGCGACGGCAAGGCGAAGAAAGGCGACGTGCTCGGCGTCGCGCGCATCGCCGCGATCCAGGGCGCGAAGCGCACCGCCGACCTCATTCCGCTGTGTCATCCGCTCGCGCTGACGCGCGTGGCCGTCGACTTCGAACTCGACGACGCACTGCCGGGCGTGCACTGCGTCGCGCAGGTCGAGACGTTCGGGCGCACCGGCGTCGAGATGGAAGCGCTGACTGCCGTGCAGGTCGGGCTGTTGACCGTGTACGACATGTGCAAGGCGGTGGATCGCGGGATGGTGATCACCGACGTGAGCGTCAGGGAGAAACGCGGCGGGAAGTCGGGGGACTGGAAGGCGGAGGACGCGGCGGGCTGAGCGGCCCAGGGGCGGTCGGTCGGGCCCGGTACGACCCACGCCTGACCGTCGTTCGACTGCATGACGTGCGCGGCCTCCCCTGTCAGGCCAACGCGCTGACCGTATTTGAAATATCGTTGAAAGGCAAATTCGAGATAACTGCCGTTTATCTCATACAATTACCGGATTCCGCACGGGAGAGCGTGCGACCCAGCACAAAAAAAGCGAGCACGGGTGATGAATTCGCAAGCATTGAGAAACGCGCTGCAGGCCGGGCCGATCCAGGACGAACGACTCGTCAAGCTGGAGACGCCGCTCGGCCCTGACGTCCTGCTGCCCCATTGCGTCAAGGGACGATCGCGGCTCGGGCGTCATTTCGAGTTCACCGTCGACGCCGTGTCGGTGTCCGACGATATCGAGCTCAAGAAGCTGATCGCGCAGCCCGTCACGCTGCAGATCCAGCAGGCCGACAAGTCGTACGCGCCGCACCACGGGTATGTGCACGCGGCCCGCCGGCTCGGGTCGGACAGCGGCCTCACGCACTATCAGATCGTCTTCGCGTCGTTCCTGCACTTCCTGAAGTTCCGCCGCGACCAGCGCATCTGGCAGGACAAACCCGCCGACGAGATCATCGCCGACGTCCTGAACCAGCACCCGCAAGCCAAGGGCTGCTTCGACTTCAGGCTCCACCGGCCGCTGCCGTCGCGCTCGTTCTGCATGCAATACGAGGACGACTGGAACTTCGTGCACCGCCTGCTGGAATCGGAAGGCCTGTACGGTTTCTGGGAGCAGGCGCAAGACGGCAAGTCGCACAAGCTCGTCGTCGTCGACACGATCGACGCGCTGCCCGTGCTGTCGCCGCAGACCCTGCGCTTTCATCACGCCGGCGCACACGACGAGGCCGACACGCTCGTCCAGTTTTCCGGCACGCGCACGCTGCGCAGCGTCGAGCGCACGACGCGCACGTTCGACTACAAACAGCCGCCCACTGCGTCGAATCCGAAGGCAACCCACACGCCGACGATCGCGAACCAGGGCGACCTGCCGCAGCAGCTCGAAGTCTACGAATACACCGGCGCCTACACGTACCCCGAACAGTCTCGCGGCGACCATCTGTCGAAGATCTGGATGGAGGAGCAGGAGTCGCTTGCGAAGCGCTTTCACGGCACCGGCGGCGTCCGGCGCATGGACGCGGGACGCACGTTCGAGTTCGCCGATCACCCCGAACACGACAAGGACGATGCCGGCCAGCGCCGCTTCGCCGTGATCGAGACGGTCTGGCGCATCGCCAACAACCTGCCCGTCGGCGATCGGCAGGCCAGGTTCCCGCATAGCCTGCAGACCGAAATCGACGATCTCGTGCGGGCCGGCGGCGCGGACCTGCCGCACGTCCGGCATCCGGACGGCAGCGAGGGCATTTTTCAGGTCAGCATCGAAGCGCAGCGCACGACGGTGCCGTTCCGCAGCCCGTTCGAACATCCGAAGCCGCCGATGCATCTGCAATCGGCGATCGTCGTCGCGCCGCAAGGCGAGGAAGTCCATACCGACGAACTCAACCGCATCAAGGTTCGCTTCCACTGGGATCGTCTCAACAACGGCGACGAGAAGGCCTCGTGCTGGCTGCGCGCCGCCGCGTCGGATTCGGGCAATGGCTATGGCGCCGTTCACCCCCATCGCAGCGGCGAGGAAGTGCTGGTCGATTTCCTCGGCGGCGACTGCGATCGTCCGATCGTCGTCGGAAAGCTGTACAACGGCGCGACCCGTCCGCAATGGCACAGCAACGGGATCCTGTCCGGATACCGGTCCAGGGAATATTCGGGCGCCGGCTTCAACCAGCTGGTGCTCGACGACGCGACGTCGCAGAACCGTGTGCACCTGTACAGCAGCCAGGCAAACACGCACCTGCACCTGGGCTACCTGATCGACCATACGGGCAACGACCGCGGCAGCTATCTCGGCAGCGGCTTCGACCTGCGCTCCGACGCATTCGGCGCGGTTCGCGCGAACCGCGGCCTGTACGTCACGACGCATCCGAAACAGCCGGCGAACCAGCCGCTCGACGTGAAGGAAACGCAAGAGCAGCTCGTCAGGGCGGAAGGCCTGATGGAAGCGATGTCGGAGGTCAGCGCGCAGCATCAGGGCGAGTCGCTCGACGCCGGCCACTCGGCGCTGAAGCAGTTCAGCGACGCGACGCAGAACAGCGTGAGCGGCAGCGCGTCGGGCGGGCGAACCGGCGGCGGCGGAACCGGCAGCGCCAATGCGTTCAAGGAACCCGTGATGCTGTTCGGCAGCCCGGCCGGCATCGCGCTGTCGACGCAGCAATCCGTGCAGTTCGCCGCGGACCGGCACGTCAACCTCGTCAGCGGACAAAGCACGCACGTCGCTGCCGGGAAGTCGCTGATCGCGAGCGTCCTCGACCGGATCAGCCTGTTCGCGCAGAACGCAGGCATGAAGCTGTTCGCCGGCAAGGGCAAGGTGGAAATCCAGGCGCATGCGGACAACATCGAACTGACTGCGCAGAAGGCGCTGAAACTGGTGGCGGCCACGCAGTCGATCGAAGGCGCGGCGGCGAAGGAAATCCTGCTGACGTCCGGCGGCGCCTACATCCGCATCGCGGACGGCAACATCGAGGTGCACGCACCCGGCAAGATCGACATCAAGGGCGCGCAGCACGTGTTCGACGGCCCCACGCACCTGTCGCAAACCCTGCCGACGTTGCCGAACTCGAGCGGCAACTACGACCAGGCGTTCATCGCGCACTGGGCCGGCACCGACATTCCGGTCGCGAACACGCGATACCAGATGTTCTCGAACGGCGCGCTGATCTCGGAAGGCGTCACCAACGCGGCAGGCGAGACGGGGCTCACGCAGAGCCACGTGCCGCATGACGTCATCGTCAAGTTCTTAGGGAAATCGAATGGCTGACGTGCAACAGAAGGACAACGTGCTGGGTACCGGCGCGGGGATGCTGACGCCGACGGGGTACAAGGATCGGCCGAAGGTGGCTATCCAGATCTGCGACAAGCATGTCACGCCGGCGGCGGATTCCATCATCGGTACTTGCCCGTTCTATTACCTGCCGCTTCACGGTGAGTACTGGGAAACGGTCGAGAAGGTCAGCGTGTCGAGCGCATGGGAGACCGTCAAGAAATTCGCAACGTCATGGGATCCGTGGAAAGACAAGAAAGTCGTCCATGAACTGCTGCATCGGCGAGAGAATCTGATCAAACCGAAAAGCATCGATTCGGACTGGTCTCGCCACGGCAATTTCATGATGCGTCATATCGGGTGTGGGCATAAACCGCCCGATTACTATGTGAGTTACGGCTACTACTATTGCTCCGATTACGGCGCCAATCTCTATCCCGCGCTCACGGCAAAAGGAAAGAAATGGCTGGACAACGCACGGTGGTGGCTCCAGAAATACATCGAGATCGGGCTGTCTCAGAACATGCAGGGAAACCAGATCGCATTCAACAGTGCGAAACCGGGAAACGGTAAGCTCTCGATGCAGGTGAAGCGATACGAACTGGAACTGGACAAGGACGGAGACACGTTCAAGACCTTCGCCTTTGTCACTCACCCATTGGC
The DNA here is from genome assembly GCF_001521935.1 of Burkholderia sp. RF7-non_BP4. Taxonomy (NCBI): domain Bacteria; kingdom Pseudomonadati; phylum Pseudomonadota; class Betaproteobacteria; order Burkholderiales; family Burkholderiaceae; genus Burkholderia; species Burkholderia sp. RF7-non_BP4. Next base: position 361,508 of record NZ_LOTA01000028.1, read on the forward strand.
GTACCTAGATGGAGGCCTGGCCGGCCTGCCGGTGTCGGATCTGGTCAAGATCGGCAGACGGCCGAACATAGAGGAATGGGCCGACGAGCGCACGCGCAAACAGGCGATCGACGCGGGCATTCCCGTCGCCAAGGCAAAAGCGCGCGAATGGAGCAAAGACGCGGTCGACAAGGCACGCGAGTGGGGCTCGGATGCCGCCGACGAAGTTAACCGCGCGCTCGAACGTTTGCTGAAAAAGTGACATGCGAAAACACAAGCGCTGGAAGTGGATCGCCGGTGGCCTCGTTGCCCTGGCCATTGCAACATACGGGTACGTAAATATGACGACGGGCTGGGAGACGATTTCGACAAGCTTCATGCGGGACGATGCGCCGTATGGCGGCGGCAACTTCCGCATCAGGGGCAATGACGTGATGAGCGTCAAGCTCGCCAATCCCGAAGTGACGTTCAAGCCTCAGGCCGAATCGAACCAGCCGCAGCGGCCCGAACCGACCGAAGCATGGATGAACGACACTGGCGAGTTGCTGAACCGCATGACGATCAGCTTCTTCCGCGGCACCATCGACGGAGGGATGAAGCGCCATTTCCAGCAGGTCGGCCAAGAGGCTGCCTGGTGGTACTCGCCGGACTGGACCGTTCAGTTCATCAGCACGTCATGGATGAACTACAAGGCTCCCGAGGCGCAAGGCGGCGACGCGCCGCAAACCACCAAGCTGTGGAAATCGAGTAATGGCGGCCAGACATGGTCGCAACTGCACTGGCCCGAGAGTCAGAACATCGGCCGCCTGCTCTTTCTCGATCCGCAGCGTGGCTACGCGGCTGGCTGGGGCCCCCGCGTATGGCGAACTGCGGACGGCGGAAACACGTGGCAAGCGATCGACGTGCCGGCCGATGCACGCGTCGGCAGCGAGACGCGCCACGAATTCAATGCCATCAGCCTCGGCCCGGATGGTGTTCTGCGGATCGCCTACTATGTCGCACAGACTGCCGAAGCACCGGCTCATAGCGTGGTCGACCGGCTCGACTGGGGGCAGCACGCATTCGTGACAGATACGGTGCTTCCAGGCCAGGTCATCACTGCGCTCGACACCACGCCGACCACGCCGGGATCCGAGTCACGCTATTCCGTGTACACGCTGTCGCATCTCGACAAACCGCAGAACAGCGAGGGTCGCGACAACGGTCGCCGGACGGGCGCCATTTCCACGTGGACGAACGACCATCCCGAGGTCGTGCAGCAACTGCGCACGTTCGACGAGAAGCTCACACTCGACAGCATGAGCATCGGTCGCAATGGCCTCTTGCTCGTCTATGCAACCGATCCGAACACCGCAAGCGGCGGCACCGCCGGCGGCGCACCGATCGACCTGACGTTCAGCAGCACCGACGCCGGCAAATCGTGGAATAAAACAACCGACAAGACCGCACAGGGCGGGTACTTCGACGCGCAAACCAACACGCTGTACTGGCTGCATGCCTATACGCTGAAGAAACGGACCTTCTGATCGCGCGCTGAACCCTCGGTGGCCAGCCCTCGCTGCGGCCGCTCGATCGTCAAGATCGCGAACCGCAGCGACCTGTCTCGCGCACGACGGCCTTGGTCGCACACACATCACCGGCCACGGTGCCGCCCGTCACTCACCGCGACGCGGCTCGAACACGAACGGTTGTGTCAGCAAGAACGGATTCGCGGTCGCGCCCGTCTGCGTGCAGGTGGCGTGCGTCATCGCTTCGACTGCCGCGCGATCCGCGGCCGTGTTGCGACTGCTCGTCGTGATCGTGACGTTCTGCGCTTCGCCCGACGTCGTCATCAGCGCGCGCACGAGCACGGTGACGGGACGCGTGAGCGGCTTCGCGCTATCCGGATAGACGGCACGCGGAATGTGGCACGTCAGCTTGCTGTCCTGCGACGACGACATCATCGCGCAGCCGGAAAACAGCATGGCGACAGCGGGCAGGATCAGGTAGGTCGAGCGAATAGTCATGGTCGAATATCGTTCTTCAACACTGTTCTGGAGGAGCGCCGCACGCCGGCCGGTATCGTCCGCGATGCACCGCATTGCGCCGCAGCCCTCGGACCGGCGCCCCGTGACGGCCGCGCGACCGATGGCTGACCGGTCGCGATCCTGCTTGGCGGTTCCCGGAGATCCGGGCGCTTCGTTCGCGCCGGGCGGCCCACACCGGGCGACCTTGCATGCGAACGCTTTCGCGCATTGTGCACGCGCCACCTCGCGCGTGGCGGCGATTTGACAATGGTTGACGCGAATCCCGCCGGATTCGGCGGCGATCCATTCTCCGAGGGAAGCAATCGCCGCACCGTCCCGTGCCGCCATCGCTCGCCTGCCTCACCGCGATCCGACCAGCACCGGGATTCCCCGCCCGGCGCCGCGCGGCGTCACTCGGAATCGTCGTCCGAGTCGTCGTCGTCCGCGTTGGCGGGGACCTCCCCGTACTTCGCGACGACGGCCGCCTTGAACGCTTTCAGCTCCGGCTGCTGATCGCACAGCTTGTACAGCGACGCGAGCTGCTGCGGCCAATCCTTCAACTCCTTCGCGAACACATGCAGGCGCGCGACCGTATCGAGCGCGTCGGCTTCGCGACCGGCCAGCGCCTGCAGCACCGCATAGCGGCGCAGCACCGTCTCGCCGGGCAGCAGCGCGATCGCGCGCTCATGCGCGACGAGCTTGAGCGGCAGGTTGTCCGGCGAAATCGCCAGCAGCGTGGCCGCCCCGTAGTCGCCCCACGCGCCGAACAGCAGCGACGGCGCATCGCGGTACTGTGCGGCCGGATCGCTGCCGTAATACAGCACTTCCGCGCGCTGGTAGTCGCGCAGCACGGGCACCGCCGCCAGCACGCCGCCGAACGACAGCACCGCGAACAGCCCGAACGCCGCGCGGCCCGGCAGGATCCGCAGCGGCTTCACCTCGAGCAGGCCGATCACGAACATCGCCGGCAGCAGGAAGAACATGTACTGCTGCGGATATTCGACGAGCGCATGCATCAACAGGATGCCGATCAGCGCGAGGCCGAACACGCGCGTGCTCGACTGCGGCGCGCGCACCGCGCGCACGAACCATGTCACGAGCGCAACGACGAGCACGCCGAGACCGACGAGGCCGGACTTCGCGAGCAGGTCGATGAAGATGTCGTGCGAGTTGTTCGCGATCTCGACACCGCCGAGCGTGCGCACGAGCGCGAACTGGTGCGACGGGAACTCGCCCCAGCCGACGCCGAGCACCGGATGCTCGCGGAACATCGCGAGCCCGTACTTCCACAGCGCGAGGCGCGGCGCGATCTGCCCCGCGTCGCGCATCCGGTCGGCCGCCGACTCGGCGAGCCCCAGATGGAAATGCACGTTGGCCCAGCGCACCGCGACATTCACCGCGACGAAGGCCACCGCGAGCGCGACCGGGATCACCCATGCGCGGCGGTTGCCCGGCGCGCGGCGCGACTCGAGCCACGCCATCCAGAAACCCGCGACGACCAGCACCGCGACCTGCAGCCACGGGCCGCGCGACACCGTCAACGCGAGCCCGACCGACAACACGATCGACAGCGCGAGCCATGCCCATACCGCGAGCCGGCGCGTCTGCACCAGATACAGCGCGCCCGCGAGCGCGAACGCGATGTAGGTCGCCAGGTGGTTCGCCTGCGCCATGTTGCCGTACGGACGGCGATCGACCGCGATGTTGTACACCACCACGAACGGCGACACCGCGGATTCGAGATGGAACAACTGCACGACCTGGCTCGCGACCGCGAGCATCCCGCCGAGCAGCAGCGCGCCGGACATCATGCGCGCGGCGGCTTCGGCGAGCCCCTCGCGCGCGAGTGTGTAGCCGGCCTGCATCGCGACCAGCGCGGCGGCCAGATAGCCGACCGCCAGCCAGTTCATCGACTGCACCTTCAGCGGCATGAGCGCGACCTGCGCGATCAGCACCGCCGCGAACCCGAGCGGCGCGACGAACGCGGCCGGCGCGGCGAACGGCTCCTCCGGGCGGCCTGTGCGTGCAAGCAGCACGACGGAGAGACCCACCAGCAGATACAGCACCAGCGCGGCAAACTCGGAATAGAAGGTCGGGATCGGATACGTGTGATTCGTGATCGAGTACGGCACGATCAGGGCGACAGCCAGCGCAACGAGCGGCAACGAACGGGAAAAAGTAGAAGGCATGAGCGAACCGGATGTCAGCAACCGGCGCACTATACAAAACTTTCCCCCCTCTGTGCGGCCCCGTCGTGCCATCACCCATGCCGTGGAGCGGGCGCAGCCGGCCGGCGGGCGCCGCGCCACGCACGCGGCCACGGACTTGCCGGCATGCTCCCGGCACTACGCGCGGCACTCCGCCGGCGCATATTGCGCGGGCAACGTCGCGGCTTCCGCCGGCAACGGGCCCGCGCCCGGCGCCGGGAGCGACGACGCAGACTTCCCGGCGGCAAAACACTCCCACGCGATCGCGCCCGCCTGCATCGCGCCCTTTTTCAGCGGCACGCGCGCGGTCGGCGTGTCGGCCTTGTCCGGGGCGGACGGCACCAGGACGAGCGTATTCGCGCCGGCCGCGGCGACGCGGGGGGTGAACGCCACCGTGATCTGGCCGGTGTCGCCGTCGATGGCGACGGATTCGACGTTGCGGGTGGCGGCCGGCGGGCTGTAGCCGCCGTCGAGGCTCGCGCCGCTCGCGGCGTTGTCGGCAACGGCGAGCCGCGCGGACGAAGCGAGCGCGAGCCCCTCGCCGACACGCGACCGCGCGAGGTAATCCTGGTACGCGGGAATCGCATAGGCCGCGATCACGCCGACGATCGCAAGCACGATCATCAGCTCGATCAGCGTGAAGCCGGCCGGCCGCCAGCGCGGCGCCGGCCGGCTCGCGCGCCGCAGATCGGCGGCGAGGCGACGGAACAGGGAAACGGAAAAGGCTTCGAACATGACTGGCTCCGGAAACGAAAAACGCCTGCCGAATCAGGCAGGCGTTTCGATCGTAGCCAGCGGGCCGCGGCCCCGGCAGTCGGCCGGACGGCCAACGTCAATGCGCGTGCGAGGCGCTGCGGCGGCGCCGGAGCGTGTAACCGGCGGCGACGACGAACAGCGCGCCCGCGATGCTCGCGCCGTAGATCGCCGCCGGCGTATCGAGCACCGGCCAGCGGTCGCCGACCGGGTCGTGCACCATCAGCCCGCCGGCGATCCAGCCCAGCAGCCCGGCACCGAGCGCCACGACGATCGGAAACCGGTCGAGCAGCTTCAGCACCAGCGTGCTGCCCCACACGATGATCGGCACGCTGACGACGAGCCCGAAGATCACCAGCGCCAGACGGTGCGACGGATCGGCCTGCTCGGCCGCGCCGGCGATCGCGATCACGTTGTCGAGGCTCATCACGGCGTCGGCGATCACGATCGTCTTCACCGCGTCCCACAGCCGGTCGGCCGGCTTCACGTTGTCGTGCGCGTCGGCGTCGGGCGCCATCAGCTTGACGCCGATCCACAACAGCAGCAGGCCGCCGCCGAACTTCAGGAACGGCACGTCGAGCAGCACGACCGCGAACGCGATCAGCGCGACGCGCAGCAGGATCGCGCCGGCCGTGCCCCACACGACGCCGCGCAACCGCTGGTTGGCCGGCAGGTTGCGGCACGCGAGCGCGATCACGACCGCGTTGTCGCCGCCGAGGAGGATGTCGATGATGACGATCTGAAACACCGCGCCCCAGTGGAGCGACGTCAGGAATTCAAGCATGAGCGGTATCGGGTGCGGGGCAACGGCTGTCGGACAGGCGCGCCGGGTGAGTGCCGGGACATGCATCGCGCATGCCCGGGGCTTACAAATTCATTGCGCGAGCATAACAAAAAACGCCGGCGAGGCCGGCGTTTTTTGCAGGACGAACCACGCGGAAATTACAGCGCCTTCTTCAGCAGACGGCCCATCTCCGACGGGTTGCGCGTGACGGTGATGCCGCACGCTTCCATGATTTCCAGCTTCGCTTCGGCCGTATCCGCACCGCCCGAGATCAGCGCGCCGGCGTGGCCCATGCGCTTGCCCGGAGGCGCCGTGACGCCAGCGATGAAGCCGACGACCGGCTTCTTCATGTTGTCCTTGATCCACTGAGCGGCATTGGCTTCGTCCGGACCGCCGATTTCGCCGATCATCACGACCGCATCCGTATCCGGATCGTCGTTGAACATCTTCATCACGTCGATGTGCTTCAGACCGTTGATCGGGTCGCCGCCGATACCAACTGCCGACGACTGGCCGAGGCCCAGTGCCGTCAGCTGAGCAACGGCTTCATACGTCAGCGTGCCAGAACGCGACACGACGCCGATGCGGCCCTTGCGGTGGATGTGGCCCGGCATGATGCCGATCTTCAGTTCGTCCGGCGTGATCGTGCCCGGGCAGTTCGGCCCGAGCAGCAGCGTCTTGCGGCCTTCGCGACGCATGCGGTCCTTCACTTCGATCATGTCGCGCACGGGGATGCCTTCCGTGATGCAGATCGCGAGATCCAGGTCGGCTTCGACCGCTTCCCAGATCGCAGCGGCTGCGCCTGCCGGCGGAACGTAGATGACCGACACGGTCGCGCCGGTTTCTGCCTTCGCTTCCTTGACGCTCGCGTAGATCGGAATGCCTTCGAAGTCTTCGCCGGCCTTCTTCGGGTTCACGCCCGCGACGAATGCTTCGCGGCCGTTTGCGTATTCACGGCAGGCGCGCGTATGGAACTGACCGGTCTTGCCGGTAATGCCCTGCGTGATGACCTTCGTGTCCTTGTTGATCAGAATCGACATGTATTTTGACCTCTGTTCGATTGGCGTCGCGTATCTGCCGCGCCGCCATGCGTATTCGATAGCGTTACTTGCCTTCGGCAGCCGCGACGACCTTCTGCGCAGCCTCTTCCATGCTGTCCGCCGAGATGATCGGCAGGCCCGAATCGGCCAGCATCTTCTTGCCGAGGTCCTCGTTCGTGCCCTTCATGCGCACGACGAGCGGCACGTTCAGGTTCACGGCCTTCGAACCGGCGATCACGCCTTCCGCGATCACGTCGCAGCGCATGATGCCGCCGAAGATGTTCACGAGGATCGCCTTCAGGTCCGGGTTCTTCAGCATCAGCTTGAACGCTTCGGTGACCTTCTCGGTCGTCGCGCCACCGCCGACGTCCAGGAAGTTCGCCGGCTCGCCGCCGAACAGCTTGATCGTGTCCATCGTCGCCATCGCGAGGCCTGCGCCGTTCACGAGACAGCCGATGTTGCCGTCGAGCGAGATGTACGCGAGGTCGAACTTCGACGCTTCGATTTCGGCCGGATCTTCTTCGTCCAGGTCGCGGTACGCGACGATTTCCGGGTGGCGGAACAGCGCGTTCGAGTCGAAGTTGAACTTCGCGTCGAGTGCGATGACCTTGCCGTCGCCGGAGACGTTCAGCGGGTTGATTTCAGCCAGCGACGCGTCGGTTTCCCAGAATGCCTTGTACAGGCCTTGCAGGATCGCGCGCGCTTGCGGGATCGAAGCAGCCGGCACGCCGATCTTCGCGGCGAGGTCGTCGGCCTGCGCGTCCAGCAGGCCCGTCGACGGCTCGACGATGACCTTGTGGATCAGTTCCGGGTGCTTTTCGGCGACTTCTTCGATGTCCATGCCGCCTTCGCTCGAACCCATCAGAACGATCTTTTGCGACACGCGATCAACGACGAGGCTGACGTACAGTTCCTGCTTGATGTCGGCGCCTTCTTCGATCATCAGGCGGTTGACCTTCTGGCCTTCCGGACCGGTCTGGTGCGTGACGAGCTGCATGCCGAGGATCTGGTTCGCGTATTCGCGAACCTGCTCGATCGACTTCGCCACCTTCACGCCGCCGCCCTTGCCACGGCCACCCGCGTGAATCTGAGCCTTCACGACCCACACCGGGCCGCCCAGCTCTTCTGCCACCTTGACGGCCTCTTCAACCGAGAACGCCGGCTTGCCGCGCGGTACCGCGACTCCGAATTTCCGCAGGATTTCCTTACCCTGGTACTCGTGAATCTTCATGCGTGATTCCCTTCAGTCTGAGAGTTGGATGAAATGTCGCTTAAGACGCTTCTTCGAATGATTTCCGTTCATTCCTTCGTGCTGCCCTCACCGGGCAAGTCCGGCCGGTTCGTGCCATACCAGCGCGGGTAGTACTGCCGCACGACCTCGCCGTCGAACCGCAACGCCCGGCAGCGGCCGAGCTGGAAAGGCGGTTCGGCGTGCTCGCCGTCATGGTCCGGTCCTTCGCCTCCCTCCTCGCGCACGTTCCATACGTCACCGGCGAACGCCTGGATCGCTGCCGTCGGCAGCACGGCGCACAGTTCGGTGAGATGGGAACAGCCTGCGACGCCGGCGAGCAGCCGGTTCGCGTTGCGGCGGAAATTGCGGAAGAGATTGAGCCCGATGAGGGCCCGGTAGGCGGGAGGGGCGGATTGACAGTGACCGGGATAGGGAACCCACTCCGAAGACGCTTCGGCGTCGACGACATTGAGGTCACGATCGATAGTCACGCGCAGCCAGAGTTCGTGGATCGGCAGGCCTTGGGGCCGGATGCCCGACGCAAGCGCGACATCGCGCGGCTTGTGGTCGGTCAGGCAGGCTTCGATGTCCCACAAGCCGTCGCCGCGCTCGTAGGCTTCCGCTCGGATTGCGCGTCGATGTCGCAACTGACGGGGCACGGGCTCGGATAGCGGCATGCTGGAGGTTGAGGCCGAAGAGGAAAACCCGTGGATTTTAGCATATTGGGTATTTGAGGCATCCGGCCGCGACGGCGGGTATTCCCGCCTGTCCGGAAACGGTTGCGTTGCAGCAAAATCGCGCGCAGCGCGCGCGACCGAACCGGTCAGTCGTCGATCGGGAAATCGTCGCCGACCTTCAGCAACTTCACGATGGTCGAGCTCGAGAAGCCGCGCGCTGCAAGGAAGCGCGCCTGCTTCGCGCGCTCGGCGGGCGTTTGCGGCAGTGCACCGAATTTCTTGCGCCAGACGGCCTGCGCGCGTGCCCACTCGGTCTCGCGCAATTGCGCATTCACTTCCTCGACGAGACTGTCACCGACCGCATGACGCTTCAGTTCGCTGACGATGCGCGCGACGCCGACGCGCGATGCGCGGCGATGCACGAGGCTCTCGGCAAAGCGTGCGTCGGACAGCCAGCCTTCCTTTTCCAGTGCATCGAGCACCGGCTCGACGGATTCGTCCTCACCGACGTACGGTGCGAGCTTGCGCGCGAGTTCGGCGCGGCTGTACTCGCGCCGGGACAAATAGCCGAGCGCGCGGCCCTTCAGCGAACGCGGCGGTTTCGACGACTTGCGCTCGGCGGCACCGGATGCGTCGTCTGAAGCAGTGCCGCCGGAACCGCCGGACGCACGGCGCGTGCGACGCGGATGCTGGCTACTGCGCGTATACACATCTTCCTTGACCGACGCAGACGCATCGGCCGCGCGCTCGCCCGGAAAGCTGACACCGGACACGCGACGGCGCGACCGGTCGTGCGCGTCGAACGATTCGTCGTCGTCGAACGGATCGACCGGCGCGGTCATCTCAAACGAAACGAGGGCATCCTCGGATGCCCTCGTCGCGGTGCGGGTCGCGGCACGACTGCCCGCGCTCCGCCGGTTGGCCCCCGAGGATTCGGCTTGCCGGCCGGAGCGACCCGCCGTGTCGGGCGCGTCGCTCGGTTCCGGTTCGCCAGCCTGACCTCGGCGCCCGACCATCACTCTTCTTCGTCCATCGCCTCGGCTTCGTCGAGCCCTGCACCATCCGGCATGGCGGCAACGCCGAGCGATTCGCGAATGCGGTTTTCGATCTCGCGCGCGATTTCCGGATTCTCGCGCAGGAATTCACGCGCGTTGTCCTTGCCCTGGCCGATCTTCTCGCCGTTGTAGCTGTACCAGGCGCCTGCCTTGTCGACGATCTTCGCCTGCACGCCGAGATCGATGATCTCGCCCTGACGCGAAATGCCCTCGCCGTACAGGATGTCGAAGATCGCTTCGCGGAACGGCGGCGACACCTTGTTCTTGACGACCTTCACGCGGGTTTCATTGCCGATCACCTCGTCGTTCTTCTTGATCGAACCGATGCGGCGGATATCCAGACGCACCGACGAGTAGAACTTGAGCGCGTTGCCGCCCGTCGTGGTTTCCGGGTTGCCGAACATCACGCCGATCTTCATCCGGATCTGGTTGATGAAGATCACGAGGCAGTTCGTGCGCTTGATCGTGCCCGTCAGCTTGCGCAGTGCCTGCGACATCAGGCGAGCCTGCAGGCCCGGCAGCGAATCGCCCATTTCGCCTTCGATTTCGGCCTTCGGCACGAGCGCCGCGACCGAGTCGATGACGATCATGTCGATCGAACCCGAGCGCACCAGCGCGTCGGTGATTTCGAGCGCCTGCTCGCCGGTGTCCGGCTGCGAGATCAGCAGCTCCGGCACGTTCACGCCGAGCTTCGCCGCATATTGAACGTCGAGCGCGTGCTCGGCGTCGATGAAGGCTGCCGTGCCGCCCAGCTTCTGCAGTTCGGCGATGACCTGCAGCGTGAGCGTGGTTTTACCGGACGATTCCGGACCGTAGATCTCGACCACCCGGCCGCGCGGCAGGCCGCCGACGCCGAGCGCGATATCGAGACCCAGCGAGCCCGTGGAGACGACCTGGATGTCTTCGGCCGCTTCGCCGTCGCCCATCCGCATGATCGATCCCTTGCCGAACTGCTTCTCGATCTGCGCGAGTGCGGCCGCCAGCGCCTTGCTCTTCTCGGCGGTCATCCCGGAGCCCTTCTTGCTATCTTCCATGAATCGTCCTTTGCTATGATGAGCAGCGTCTGTCAGAGGCGCGCCCGCTTTCAAGCGCTGCCCACGAATGCAGACACTGTATAAAAAAACAGTGTTTTATGCAAGCCCGCAATGCAGGCTGCGTTGTACACGGATAACTTCGGAGACAGCCGCGCCGGCGCGAACGCCCCGCCGGCCATCGGTCAGCAACATGCGAATTCTCATCGCCGAAGACGACAGCATACTCGCGGACGGCCTCACCCGGTCACTCCGCCAATCGGGCTATGCCGTCGACCACGTGAAGAGCGGCGTCGAGGCCGATACCGCGCTGTCGATGCAGTCCTTCGACCTGCTGATCCTCGATCTCGGGTTGCCCAAGATGTCCGGGCTCGACGTGCTGAAGCGCCTGCGCGCGCGCAATTCCAATCTCCCCGTGCTGATCCTGACCGCCGCCGACAGCGTCGACGAGCGCGTGAAGGGGCTCGACCTCGGCGCGGACGACTACATGGCCAAGCCGTTCGCGCTCAACGAGCTCGAGGCGCGCGTGCGCGCGCTGACCCGGCGCGGCGCGGGCGGCGGCCCGACCGTCGTGCGCCACGGCTCGCTCGCGTTCGACCAGGTCGGCCGTATCGCATATGCGAACGACCGCGTGCTCGATCTGTCCGCGCGCGAGCTCGGACTGCTCGAAGTGCTGCTGCAGCGCATCGGCCGGCTCGTGTCGAAGGAGCAGCTCGTCGACCATCTGTGCGAATGGGGCGAGGAAGTCAGCAACAACGCGATCGAAGTGTACGTCCACCGGCTGCGCAAGAAGATCGAGCCGAGCGGCGTGCGGATTTCCACCGTGCGCGGCCTCGGCTACTGCCTCGAGAAAGTCGCGCCCGCGGCGCCGGCCGACTCGCCCGCGCCCCAGTCCGCGGCGGCCGGCACGCCGCTGCGCTGAACCCGGCCGTCGCCGCGATGGCCACGCCGGCCCATTCCCGCCATCCGACCGGCGATCAACCGTCCGCCGCCGACGCCGCGCGCGACGCGCGCTATGAGAACCCGTTCGCGCCGCCCGACGAAACCGACACGCCCGAGGCCGCGCGGCCGCGCTCGCTGTTCGGCGAAATCCTCGACTGGATGCTCGCGCCGCTCCTGCTGCTGTGGCCGATGAGCATCGCCGTCACCTATCTCGTCGCGAAGACGATCGCGAACGGCCCGTTCGACCGCGCGCTCGAGACCAACGCGTACGTGCTCGCGCGGCAGATCCATCCGGTCAACGGCGTCGCCGAGCTGACGCTGCCGCAGCAGACGCGCGACTTCCTGCGCGCGGACAACGTCGACAGCGTGTACTTCCAGGTGCTCGGCACGCGCGGCGAACTGGTCGCGGGCGAGGCCGACATGCCGCTGCCGCGCGACGAGGACCGCCCGCCGCCGGGCGTCGTCGTGTTCCGCGACGACCTGCTGCGCGGCAACGACGTGCGCGTCGCGTATACGACCGTCGCGCTGCCCGAGTCGAACAACACGCAGCCCGTGCTCGTGCAGGTCGGCGAGACGCTCGACAAGCGCAACGCGCTCGCGAACGACATCATCAAGGGCGTGATCCTGCCGCAGTTCGTGATCCTGCCGCTCGCGATCCTGCTCGTCTGGTTCGGGCTGTCGCGCGGGCTCGCGCCGCTCAACGCGTTGCAGGCGCACATCCGCGCACGGCGTCCGGACGACCTGTCGCCCGTCGAGGCGCAGCGCGCGCCGCCCGAGATCGAGCCGCTGGTCACGTCGTTCAACGACCTGCTCGCGCGCCTCGAACAGAACATGGCGCTGCAGAAGCGCTTCATCGCCGACGCCGCGCACCAGATGAAGACGCCGCTCGCGGGGCTGCGCACGCAGGCCGAGTTCGCGCTGCGCCACCCCGTGCCGCCCGACGTGCAGCGTTCGCTCGAACAGATCGCGACGAGCTCCGAGCAGGCCGCGCGGCTCGTCACGCAACTGCTCGCGCTCGCGCGCGCCGAGAACCGCGCGAGCGGGCTGACGTTCGAGCCGGTCGAGATCGCCGCGCTTGCACGCCGCACGGTGCGCGACTGGGTGCAGGCCGCGCTCGCGAAGCGCATGGACCTCGGCTACGAAGGCCCGGAGGACGACGCGCCGCTCGAGGTCGACGGCAATCCCGTGATGCTGCGCGAGATGCTCGGCAACCTGGTCGACAACGCCATCCGCTACACGCCCGAAGGCGGCCGCATCACCGTGCGCGTGCGGGCCGAGCGTGCGGCGCGGCGCGTGCATCTCGAAGTCGAGGACACCGGGCCCGGCATCCCGGCCGCGGAACGCGACCGCGTGGTCGAACGCTTCTACCGGATCCTCGGCCGCGAAGGCGACGGCAGCGGCCTCGGGCTCGCGATCGTGCGCGAGATCGCCGCCCAGCACGGCGGCACGCTCACGCTCGACGATCACGTATACCAAAGCGCGCCGCGCCTCGCGGGCACGCTCGTGCGCATCAGCCTGCCGCTGTCGGACACCGCGCCGGATCAATCCTGATACGCGCGGGTCCGTACCGCGCCGCGATCGCATCGAAACCGGCGCTTTAACCCCGATTGCGACAGGATCGGAGCGCGAAACGACCGATTCGGCGCGGGTTAACGCGCAGTCGTTTTGTGCCCGCGAGTCAGTGCGCCGTAAGTTTCCGTGCCAATAATCGTCGACAGGCCCGCCCACCCAAGGTGGCCGCATATCTATATCAAGGGACTTGGAGACGATTCATGGCAACGTTAGGCGAGCAAATTTCGCACTCGCCGATGACGGGCGAAGAGAAGAAGGTGATCTTCGCGTCGTCGCTCGGCACCGTGTTCGAGTGGTACGACTTTTATCTGGCCGGATCACTCGCGGCCTACATCAGCAAGAGCTTCTTCTCCGGGGTCAATCCGACCGCCGCATTCATCTTCACGCTGCTCGGCTTCGCGGCGGGCTTCGCCGTGCGTCCGTTCGGCGCGATCGTGTTCGGCCGGCTCGGCGACCTCGTCGGCCGCAAGCACACGTTCCTCGTGACGATCGTGATCATGGGCATCTCGACCTTCGTGGTCGGCTTCCTGCCCGGCTACGCATCGATCGGCATCGCGGCGCCGGTGATCTTCATCGCGATGCGGCTGCTGCAGGGCCTCGCGCTCGGCGGCGAGTACGGCGGTGCGGCGACCTACGTCGCCGAGCATGCGCCGGCGAACCGTCGCGGCTTCTATACGGCATGGATCCAGACCACCGCGACGCTCGGCCTGTTCCTGTCGCTGCTCGTGATCCTCGGCGTGCGCACGTTCATCGGCGAGGAAGCGTTCGGCAACTGGGGCTGGCGCGTGCCGTTCGTTGCGTCGATCCTGCTGCTCGCGGTGTCGGTGTGGATCCGGTTGCAGCTGAACGAATCGCCGGTGTTCCTGCGCATCAAGGCGGAAGGCAAGACGTCGAAGGCGCCGCTGACCGAAGCGTTCGGCCAGTGGAAGAACCTGAAGATCGTGATCCTCGCGCTCGTCGGCCTGACCGCCGGCCAGGCCGTCGTGTGGTACACGGGCCAGTTCTACGCCCTGTTCTTCCTCACGCAGACGCTGAAGGTCGACGGTGCCAGCGCGAACATCCTGATCGCGATCGCGCTCCTGATCGGCACGCCGTTCTTCCTGTTCTTCGGGTCGCTGTCGGACAAGATCGGCCGCAAGCCGATCATCCTCGCGGGCTGCCTGATCGCGGCGCTGACCTACTTCCCGCTGTTCAAGGCGCTCACGCACTACGCGAACCCGCAGCTCGAACTCGCGACGCAGAAGGCGCCGATCACGGTCCTCGCCGATCCGGCCACCTGCTCGTTCCAGTTCAACCCGGTGGGCACGTCTAAGTTCACGAGCTCGTGCGACATCGTGAAGAGTGCGCTCGCGAAGGCCGGCCTGAACTACGAGAACGTCGCGGCGCCGGCTGGCGCGACCGCGCAGATCAAGGTCGGCGATGCGGTGATCCCCGCGTATGACGGCAAGGCGGCCGATGCGAAGGCGCAGGGCGCGGCGTTCGACAAGACGCTCGCGTCGACGCTGAAGGCGGCCGGCTACCCGGCGAAGGCCGACCCGTCGCAGCTCAACTGGCCGATGACGATCGTGATCCTGACGATCCTCGTGATCTACGTGACGATGGTCTACGGCCCGATCGCGGCGATGCTGGTCGAGATGTTCCCGACGCGCATCCGCTACACGTCGATGTCACTGCCGTATCACATCGGCAACGGCTGGTTCGGCGGCTTCCTGCCGGCGACCGCGTTCGCGATCGTCGCGGCGAAGGGCGACATCTATTCGGGGCTCTGGTATCCGATCGTGATCGCGCTGGTCACGTTCGTGATCGGTCTGCTGTTCGTCAAGGACACGAAGAACTCGAACATCTACGCGCAGGATTGAGGTCGGGCGCGGGCGGCACCCCGCCCGCAACCCGTGCCGGCGCCCGCCGCCGACACCTTTTTTCAGGAAAGTGAAAAAAGGTGTTGACAGCCCGGCGGCACATCTACATAATTCAAGTCTTCGGCGAATTAGCTCAGTCGGTTAGAGCGACGGAATCATAATCCGCAGGTCCGGGGTTCGAGTCCCTGATTCGCCACCAAATGCGAAAAGCCGCTGCTCCGAAAGGATCAGCGGCTTTTTTCATTGTTTCATCCGGGCGGGCGCGGATTCGCGCACCGCCTGTCCGTCAGGCGTGCGTCCCGCGCGTCATGCCACCACCGCCCCGCGCTGCACGTCGGGCACCTCCGCCCGCACCTTCCCCCGCCAGTTCTCCCCACCCTCCAGCGCCGGCGTCGACTCGAACAGCTCCGCGATCCAGTCCGCGAACACGCGCACCTTCTGCGACAGATGCCGGTTGTGCGGATACACGATCGAGATCGGCTTGGGCTTCGGATTGCAGTCGGGCAGCACCTCGACCAGCGAGCCGTCGCGCAGGTGCGGCAGCACCATGAACAGCGTCGGCTGGATCATCCCGAACCCTTCGAGCCCGCATGTCACGTACGCATCCGAATCGTTGACGGTGACACTGCCGTTCATCCGCACCTCGACCGGCTTGCCCTCGATCATGAACACCCACGGAATCGCCCGTGCGCCGTGGCTCGCACGGAAATTCACCGCGTGATGGTCGGCCAGGTCGGCGATCTCCTGCGGCTCGCCGTGGCGCGCGAGATAGTCGGGCGATGCGCAGGTCACGCGCTTGAGCATCCCGATCCGCCGCGCGACCATCGACGAATCCTCGAGCGGCCCGACCCGGATCATGCAGTCGATGCCTTCCTCGACCGGATCCACGTAACGATCCGACAAGCCGAGGTCGAGCGTCATGTCCGGATAGCGCTGCCGGAAGATCGACAGCGCCGGCAACACGACGCGCCGCCCGAGCGAACTCGGCATGTGGACGCGCAGCACGCCGCTCGGCTTGCGGTTGCCGGTCTGGAAACTCGCGTCGGCTTCCGCGATCTCCGAGATGATCTTCATGCAATGCTCGTAATACGCGGCGCCCTCCGGTGTCAGCGACAGCCGCCGCGTCGTCCGGTGCATCAGACGCACGCCGAGCAGCGCCTCGAGATTCTGGATGATGGTCGTCACCGACGCGCGCGGCATCGCGAGCGTGTCGGCCGCGCGCGTGAAGCTGTTCGCGTCGACCACGCGGGTGAAAACTTCCATTGCCTGAATGCGGTCCATGCTGCGCCCCCTTCGAATCGCCAACGGAACAGAATAGAGCGCGCAACCCGCGCGGCACAAGCCCCCGCCTATTGTTTGCCACTTCTGAATAGTCGCAGCGTTTCGGACTGGAAAGTGATCCGGATTCGCGCAGTTCCAGACGCGACGGCTCCATCCCCGGTCGCCATGCGCGGCGCGCTCACCGCTCACCGCTCACCGGCACGTTACCGCACGAACCGCTCGCGATAGCCCTGCGGCGACACGCCGAGCACGCGCACGAAACTTCGCCGCAGCGTCTCCTCCGAGCCGAAACCGCACCGCGTGGCGATCCGCTTGACGGGCCACGCGGTTTCGCCGAGCAGACGCTGCGCGGCCTCGACGCGAATCTGCTCGACCGCGCGCGCGGGCGTGCGGCCGGTGCCCGCGCGGTAGTGACGCACGAAGCTGCGCTCGCTCATGCTGACGCGCTCGGCAAGCGCCGGCACCGACAGGTCGGCCGTCAGGTGCTCGGCGATCCATGCATGGAGTTCGCCGAAGCGGTCGTCGGTACGTTGCATCGACAACATCGCGCTGAACTGCGCCTGCCCGCCCGGCCGCTTCAGGAACACGACGAGCTCGCGCGCGGCGTCAAGCGCGATCGCCCGCCCGAGATCCTCCTCGACCAGCGCGAGCGCGAGATCGATGCCGGCCGTCACGCCGGCCGACGTCCACAACGCCCCTTCGCGGATGAAGATCGGATCGGGCTCGACGCGCACGTTCGGATAGCGCGCCGCGAATTCGTCGCAGCGCGCCCAGTGCGTGACCGCGCGCCGCCCGTCGAGCAGGCCGGCCTCGGCGAGCAGGAACGCGCCGGTGCAGACCGATGCGACACGTCGCGCGCGCTGCGCCTGCTGCCGGACCCAGCGCACCGTCCGCGCATCCCGCGAAGCGGCGTGCACGCCCTTGCCGCCGGCCACGATCACCGTATCGGGCCGCCCGGCCGAGCGCAGCGAATCGGCCATCACCACGAGGCCGGAGGACGTCTCGATCGGCCCCGCCTCCGCGGCGACGACACGCGGCGCATACGGCACGGGCTGCCCGCGCTCCTGCGCGAGTTCGTTGACGGATGCGAACACCTGCAGCGGTCCGGTCACGTCGAGCAACTGCGCACGGGGGAACGCGAGGACGATGATCGAGCGCGGAGCGGCAGGCATGGCGATTGGCTGAAAACGTGGGTGATATGGCAATTTCGCCAAACACTACGCGCCTAGAATCGATCTGTCCATCGTGCGCCGGCCGTGGCGCATCCCCTTCCCTTCGGAGCGTTCGCATGACCCTGCATATCGGCCTTCTCGTGTTTCCCGGCGTCCAGCAACTCGATCTCACCGGCCCGCACGACGTGCTCGCGTCGTTGCCCGACGCGACCGTCCATCTGGTCTGGAAATCGCGCGACACCGTCGCGTCAAGCAGCGGCCTCGCGCTCGCGCCGACCTGCACGTTCGACGATTGCCCGCCGCTCGACGTGATCTGCGTGCCCGGCGGGATCGGCATCAACGACCTGCTGCTCGATGCCGAAACGATCGCGTTCGTGCAGCAGCGCGCGGCCGCCGCGCGCTACGTGACGTCGGTCTGCACGGGCGCGCTGCTGCTCGGCGTGGCCGGCCTGCTGCGCGGCCGCCGCGCGACGACGCACTGGGCATTTCATTCGCTGCTCGCGCCGCTCGGGGCGGTGCCCGTGCGCGAGCGCGTGGTGCGCGACGGCAACCTGATCACCGGCGGCGGCGTGACGGCCGGCATCGACTTCGCGTTGACGATCGCCGCCGAACTCGTCGGCGACGAAGAGGCGCAGTCGATCCAGCTGGCGCTCGAATACGCGCCCGCGCCGCCGTTCGATGCGGGCTCGCCGGATACGGCGCCGGCGTCGGTGCTGAAGCGCGTGACCGAGCGCTCGGCGGCAGGGCTGGAGAAGCGCAGGCAGACGATCGACGCGGCGTTGCGCGCAATGTCCCGCTGAAGACAAGCACACGAAAACCGAAGGGCGGGCGGGCCGCACGGCCAAGCAGCCTGCCCGACTCCGCAGCATTCGCATTGACGGACCGGACCTATCGATGAACATCATCCGCAGCACCGCATTCACCGCGCAACGCCCGTGGGGGGCGCTGGACATCGCGAACCTGAACGGCATCACGGTCCGCCTGCACTGGACCGATCGGCCATACCGTTGGCATGTGAATGACGGCGAGGAGGTTTTCGCGGTGCTCGACGGCCGTGTCGAGATGCGCTACCGCGCAGCAGGTGTCGAACACGCGACGGTGCTCGAGACGGGAGACGTCTTCCACGCGACGATCGGCACCGAACACGTCGCGCACCCGCTCGGCGAAGCGCGCATCCTCGTGATCGAGACCGAAGGCAGCGACTGACGGCGGGCGTCAGCCCGAGATGGTGCCCGTCCCCTGCGACGGGATCAGCTTCGGCTGCGGCGTGCACAGGCACTGGCACAGGTCGTGTTCGAGCGCGACGACCTTGCCCATCACGGTCATCGTCCGCTCGCCGCCGTCGGACACGATCACGCCCTGGGTCTTGCACGCGGCGCAGAACACCGGCGCGCCGAGATAGGCGAGTTCGCGGCCGTCGAACGACGAATTGGCGATTCCGTCGAGCACGACACCGCCATGGTCGGTCGTGTCGCCCTTCAGGATGAATTTGCGGCTCATGCTTCGGCTCTCCCTCGGAAACGCCGCGCAGCGCGGCATCGGGCCACGCGCGGGCAGTCGGTATCCGCCCGTCGGTCGCGGGCGTTTCGCGAGGATATCACCGCGCGGCCGATCGTCGAATGCACGTCGTTCAGTGCGGCGTTCACGGTGTCGTCGTACGCCGACACCGTGTCATGCACGCCGAAGCACTTCATGGAGGTCGACTCGATACGCGAGCGGATGATCACGATCGCGTGCGACTGGCTGATTCATTGCTTCGTCGAAGCCGTGCGCCGGCACGATCCCGCGAAGCGGCGATGGCGATGGCGATGGCGACGTGCTCAGACGAACAGCGCGACGCAAAGCGCGGCGCCGCACAGATACGTGCCGAGCGCGCCGATGAAACGCAGGGGATTCGGCCTGTCCATCGTCGGCCACGCAAGCAGTCCGATCACGAGCAGACAGCGGCACGCGGTTGCCGCGACGATCAGCGAGACGATCGCGCGCGACGGGTCGTGTGCGCCGAAATAGAGAAACAGCACCGCGAGAAACGGCGCGTATTCGGCCGTGTTGCCGTGCGCGCGCACGATCTTGTGCAACCCGTCGGTCGGATCGGACGCACATCCGGAACCGGTGGTGCGCCGGAAGCGCGCAACGGACACGATCAGGCCGAGCCCGAACAGCAGCAACCCCAGGATCGTCGTGCAAACGAGCGCGACGGGATGGATCGACATGGCACCCCCGATGAATGCGGACATGCGCTGCACATCGGGCGATCCTACCTGCGGCCGGTGCACCCGGCTATCGCGGAAACCCGTAGCGTCTTCACACACCGGCAATGGATTCGGACAGGATCGGACCCGATTTGCGGTCGATACGGCGATGCACAAGACCGGTGCGTGAGCCGCCGGCGCCGCCATGCGCCGTCGTTCCCGGCGGCCAGGCGGTGCGCGCAAACGTTACGCCACGGCGACACGCGCCACCGCATCGCACCGCCCGTTGCCGCACGTCACAGGTATGTGCGTTGCGTCGACGCATCTCGGTAGTGAACCGCCCTTGGCAGCCCGCTGCGGAGGACTACACTAATCCTTAATGAGGTGCGGCCGGAGCCTGCGCCTTCAGGGAGACGCCGCCATGAATCGGCCGCTGAATCGCATCCTGCCGCGCGTGACCGGTAGTGCCTCGGTCTGGACGTGGATCAAGTGGTCCTTGCTGGCCGCGCTGGTGATCGCGATCGCGATCGTCGCGCGACTCGTGATGACCGAGATCGCGACATCGCGCCTGCAGGCGCACTACCTGTCCGAGCTCACGCGTGACGTCGGCTATACCGTCGAGGCCGGCGCAAGCGACCACATCCGCTTCCCCGCCAACGGGCCGTACGACCAGCGCCTCGGCTACGCGATGATTCCCGCGTTCCAGCAGCATCTGCTCGCGCGCGGCTTCGTCGTCGGCAAGCAGGCGCGCGATTCGCAACGAATGCTGTCGCTCGCCGATCACGGCCTGTTCCTGCCTTACGAAGAGAAAGACCAGGCCGGGCTGATGCTGTTCGACTCGACCGGCGCCCCGCTGTTCGCGACCGTGTTCCCGCAGCGCGTCTACGCCGACTTCGACACGGTGCCGCGCGTGATCGCGGATTCGCTGCTGTTCATCGAGGATCGCTACCTGCTCGACGCGAACCAGCCGAACCGCAATCCGGCGATCGACTGGGGACGCTTCAGCCGCGCGCTCGCCGACCAGGCGATGCACGTCGTCAACCATCATCAGGCGCGTCCCGGCGGCAGCACGCTCGCGACGCAGATCGAGAAGTTCCGCCATTCGCCCGACGGCCGCACCGCGACGCCGCCGGAGAAGCTGCGGCAGATCGCGTCCGCGTCGGTCCTCGCGTACCTGAACGGCCCGCAGACGATGCTCGCGCGGCGCGCGATCCTGGTGCGCTACCTGAACTCGGTGCCGCTCGCCGCGCGGCCGCACGTGGGTGAAATCACCGGCATCGGCGACGGTCTCGCCGCGTGGTACGGCCGCGACTTCAACGACGTCAACCGGATCCTGTCCGCGCCGACGACCGGCGACAACGTCGACGAACAGGGCAAGACGTTCCGCGAGGTGCTGTCGCTGATCATCGCGCAGCGCGCGCCGTCGTACTTCCTGAATCGCGGCTATCCGGCGCTGCAGAAGCTGACCGACAGCTACCTGCGGCTGCTGTCGAACGGCGGCGTGATCTCGCCCGCGCTGCGCGATGCGGCGCTCGCCGCGCAGATCGAGCGCAGCGCGCCGCCGGCCGCCGCGCACGTGCAGTCGTTCGTGTCGCGCAAGGCCGTGTCGTCCGCGCGCGCGTCGCTGCTGTCGGCACTCGGGATCAGCGACCTGTACCAGCTCGACCAGCTCGACCTCGAAGCCACCAGCACGCTCGACAACGGCGTGCAGCAGGCGGTCGCCGAACGGCTCGCGCGGGCGTCGACCCGCGACGGCGCGCAGGCCGCCGGCCTGTACGGCTTCGAGATGCTCGCGCCGAAGGACGACCCGTCGCACCTCACGTACAGCTTCACGCTGTACGAGCACCGCAACGGCGCGAACATGCTGCGCGTGCAGACCGACAGCGTGAACCAGCCGTTCGACGTGAACCGCGGCGGCCGCATCAACCTCGGCTCGACCGCGAAGCTGCGCACGCTGATCACCTACCTGCAGATCGTCTCCGACCTGCACGCGCGCTACGGCAGCCTGTCGAACGCGCAACTCGCGAAGGTGAAGCCCGACCCGATCGACGGACTGTCGCGCTGGGCGCTCGATTACCTGTCGCATACGCGCGATCGCTCGCTGCAGGCGATGCTCGACGCGGCGGTCGAACGCAAGTATTCGGCGAGCCCCGACGTGTTCTACACGGGCGGGGGCGCGCAGGTATTCTCGAACTTCGAGAAGTCCGACAACGGCCGCATCCTGACGCTGCATGCGGCGTTCGAGCACTCGGTCAACCTCGTGTTCGTGCGGCTGATGCGCGACATCGTCCATTACGAGATGCTGCAGGCGGCCGGCCCGTCGTCGTCGTGGCTCGGCGATCCGGAGCAGCGCAAGCATTACCTCGAGCAGTTCGTCGACGGCGAAAGCAAGGTCTACGTGAAGCGCTACTACACGCGCTATGCGGGCAAGGCGCCCGACGACGCGCTCGCGCTGATGCTGCAGGACGTGCGCAAGTCGCCGCCGAAGATCGCGACGGTGCTGCGCAGCGTCGCGCCGAACGAATCGCTCGCGTGGTTCAGCGCGCGGATGCGCGCGCAGCTGAAGGGCACGCCGGCCGCGACGCTGTCGGACGACGATCTCGCCGCGCTCTACGCGAAGTACGCGATCGACCGGTTCAACCTCAACGATCGCGGCTACATCGCGAGCGTCCACCCGCTCGCGCTGTGGACGCTCAACTATCTGCGCGCCCACCCGAACGCGCCGCTCGGCGACGTTCAGCGCGACAGCCGCGATGCGCGCTTCTACACGTACTCGTGGCTGTACAAGACGCGCTACCACGCGACCCAGGACCGGCGCATTCGCCACATGGTCGAGTTGCGCGCGTACGGGGAGATCACGAAAGCGTGGCGTGCGCTCGGCTACCCGTTCGCGGAAGTCACGCCGTCATACGCGGCCGCGATCGGCGCATCGGGCGACCAGCCCGACGCGCTCGCGAAACTGATCGGCCTGATCGCGAACGGCGGCCAGAAGGCGCCGACCGAGACGATCACGCGCCTCGACTTCGCGAAGGGCACGCCGTACGAAACGCGCTTCGTGCGCGCGGCCGCGCAGCCGCAGCCGATGCTGTCGCCGGAGATCGTCGACGTGGTGCGCACGCTGCTGCGCGACGTCGTGCTGAACGGTACCGCGCGGCGTCTCGCGGGCGGCTTCACGCTGCCCGACGGCAAGACGCTCCAGGTGTACGGCAAGACCGGGACGGGCGACCAGCGCTTCAACGTCTACGCGCGCGGCGCGCGGCTGATCGAGTCGCGCAAGGTCAATCGCAGCGGCACGTTCGTGTTCGTGCTCGGCGACCGCTTCTTCGGCGTGCTGACGGCGACCGCGCACGAGCCGTACGCGGCACGCTACGACTTCACGAGCGCGATGGCCGTCCAGCTGCTGAAGTCGATGGCGCCGGCGCTCGCGCCGCTGATCGAGCGTCCCGTCACGGCCGGCACGCGCACGGCGGGCCCGGCGCCGCAGGCGGAAACGCCGGCGCCGCAGGCCGCGCCGGTCGAGCCGTCCTGACGGCGGCGCGCGCGCTCGCGCGAGACGCGCCGCTCAGTGCGAGCGGCCGTCGTAGTGCATGACCGGCAGCGCGTCGATATCGACATCCTCGAGGCATCGCACGTTGATCGCGGCCATCGCGGTGCCGTCCGGATGGGTGCCCTCGCCGAACGCATGAATCCCGCAGCGCTTGCAGAAGCGATGGCGGATCACGTGCTTGTTGAACGTATAGGTCGCGAGATGTTCGTCGGGCGTGAGGAGCTTCATGTGATCGCGCGGCACGAACCACATCAGCGCGCCCTTGCGCCGGCAGATCGAGCAGTTGCAGGCCAGCACGCCCTGCAGGTCGCCTTCCGCCTCGAACTTCACGTCGCCGCAGTGACAGCTTCCACGATAAAGCATGGGCGTCTCCCGGGGCGGCCCGTGCGCGACGACGGCATCCCGGCGGGACACCGTTGGCCGGGCCGGTTCATGCGAGTACAGTAGCGCGCACCCGCGTCGCGCGCAATGTGCGGCGACGCTCGCCCCGACTCACTCCGACCACGAGGAAAACCGCCATGCTCGAACTGCGCCCCGGCTGCGAATGCTGCGACAAGGACCTGCCGCCCGATTCGCCGGACGCACGCATCTGCACCTTCGAATGCACGTTCTGCGCGACCTGCGCGGACGACGTGCTGAAGGGCCGCTGCCCGAACTGCGGCGGCGACCTGGTGGTGCGGCCGCGCCGTCCGGCGAGCCTGCTCGCGAAATATCCGGCGTCGACGCAACGCGTGCTGAAGCCGGGCGGCTGCGCGAACCACTGACGGCCCGCACCGCCCTTCCCGTCAGGACAACTCGATCCGCGCGCGCGTCACCGCGAGCAGCGACGCCATCGCGCGGCGCGCGCCGTCCTCGTCGCGCACGCGAATCGCGTCGCTGACGGCCGCGTGCTCGGCGAGCGACGCGTTGAACACATGCGCCCGGCGCGCGTTCAGATGCAACTGCGCCTCGAGCGTGCGATCGATCAGCGCGCCGAGCGGCACCAGCAGCTCGTTGCCGCCGGCTTCCAGCACGCTCAGGTGAAAGCGCAGGTCCGCGCGCACCCATTCGTCCACGTTGCGCGCGGCGGCCATCGCGCGCACCGCGTCCTCGATCGCGTCGAAGGCGCCCGGCCCGTGCGCGCGCGCGGCCAGCGCGGCCGCATGCGGCTCGATCATCTCGCGCATCTCCTGCAGCTTCAGCGCGAACCCGAGCGGCGGCGCGACACGCGCGTACCAGTCGAGCAGGTCGGCGTCGAGCAGATTCCATGCGCGGCGCGGCCGCACGCGCGTGCCGACCTTCGGTCGCGATTCGACCAGCCCCTTCGACGTCAGCGTGCGCAGCGCCTCGCGCAGCACCGTGCGGCTCACGCCGAACATCTCCATCAGGTCCGGCTCCCGCGGCAGCAGCGATTCGGGCGGATAGTCGCCGCGCAGGATCGCCGTCGCCAGCCGGAAGGCCGTCTGTCCATGCAGGTCGCGTTGAATGATCGTTCTCCGGTGACGGGCAACGCTGCGGCTGCCCACTATCTGCACAATAGTGCTATTAATACTATTTTTTATCGGGCTACGCTAGGATAACCGTCACGCATTCGACCGGCGCCGTATCGGCATGTCCGCGCCGGTCACCCCTGGAGACTCGCGACATGAAAATCACCCGCCTCGAAACCTTCGTCGTCCCGCCGCGCTGGCTGTTCCTCAAGATCGAAACCGACGAAGGGATCGTCGGCTGGGGCGAACCGGTCGTCGAGGGCCGCGCGCACACGGTCGAAGCCGCCGTGCACGAACTCGCCGATTATCTGGTCGGCAAGGATCCGCTGCTGATCGAGGATCACTGGCAGGTGATGTATCGCGCCGGCTTCTACCGCGGCGGCCCGATCACGATGAGCGCGATCGCGGGTGTCGACCAGGCGTTGTGGGACATCAAGGGCAAGCATCACGGCGTGCCCGTGCACGCGCTGCTCGGCGGCCAGGTGCGCGACCGCATCAAGGTGTATTCGTGGATCGGCGGCGACCGGCCGAGCGACGTCGCGAACAATGCGCGCGCGGTGGTCGAGCGCGGCTTCAAGGCCGTGAAGATGAACGGCTCCGAGGAGCTGCAGATCGTCGACACCTACGACAAGGTCGAGCAGGTGATCGCGAACGTCGCGGCGGTGCGCGACGCGGTCGGCCCGCACGTCGGGATCGGCGTCGACTTCCACGGCCGCGTGCACAAGCCGATGGCGAAAGTGCTCGCGAAGGAGCTCGATCCGTACAAGCTGATGTTCATCGAGGAGCCGGTGCTGTCGGAGAACGCCGAGGCGCTGCGCGACATCGTCAACCAGACCAACACGCCGATCGCGCTCGGCGAGCGGCTCTACTCGCGCTGGGACTTCAAGCACATCCTCGCGGGCGGTTACGTCGACATCATCCAGCCCGATGCGTCGCACGCGGGCGGCATCACCGAGTGCCGCAAGATCGCGACGCTCGCGGAAAGCTACGACGTCGCGCTCGCGCTGCACTGCCCGCTCGGCCCGATCGCGCTGGCCGCGTGCCTGCAGCTCGATGCGGTGAGCTACAACGCGTTCATCCAGGAACAGAGCCTCGGCATTCACTACAACCAGGGCAACGACCTGCTCGACTACCTGCGCAATCCCGAAGTATTCCGCTACGAAGACGGCTTCGTCGCGATCCCGCAGGGCCCGGGGCTCGGCATCGACGTCAACGAGGAGAAAGTGCGCGAGATGGCGAAGACGGGGCATCGCTGGCGCAACCCGGTGTGGCGTCACGCGGACGGCAGCGTCGCCGAGTGGTGATGAGGAAGTGAGATGAGGTGCGTTGCGCGGCGTGCATGCCGCGCAACGGCTTCGAGACGGCCGCCCGACAGGCGGCCGTTTTGCATCTGCAGCACGCGACGCGCGGGCACCCGGCCCGGCACCGCGCCGGCCCGGCCGTCAGCCGAGCGCCGCGAACCCCGGCACGCTGAACGACAGCACGGCGGCCGCGACGAACACGCCGATCATCGTCAGCGCCTCGAGATGCAGGATGTTGCGGAACGTGTGCGCGTCTTCGGTCGACGCGGTCCGGCGCAGGCGCGGCAGCGCCGAGAAGCGGTTCAACCCGCCGAGCACGAGCGCGAGCGCGACGAGCAGCAGCTTGAGCAGCAGCACGCGCCCCCACGTGGTGCCGTCGAGCGGCGCGAGCGAGCCGCCGAGCCCGCGCAGCGCATTGAGCACGCCCGTGCCGAGCACGAACACGACCGCGATCGTCGACGTACGCGACAGCTGCTGGCCGATCCGGATCAGCGCGCCGCGCGCGACCGACGAGCCGAGCACCGGCAGCACCGCGAGCCCGCCCGCGAGCACGAGGCCGCCCCACACCGCGGTGGCAAGCAGGTGCAGCGTCTGCACGCCGACCGCCGCGGACAGCGGGCCGGTGTCGGCCGCATGGCCGAGCGACGCCTTGCCGGCCGCGACCACGATCACCGCGAGCCACAGCACCGCATGCGCGACCGGGCCTTCCGGCTTTGCCAGCGCGACGATCGCGAGCACGACGGCGCCGGCGAACGCGACGCTCCATGCGAAGCCCGTGTGCGTCTGCGCGAGCATGACGGGAATCGCGGCGAATGCGCCGCCGAGCCCCGCGCCGCTCATCGACGCCGCTTCATACACCAGCCAGCCGAGATCGGCGAGCACGAGCGCCAGCGCCGCCGCGACCAGCGAATGTTGCGCGCGCAGCCATGCGGGATGCGACGGCGCAACGACCGGTCGCGCGCCGTCCTTGCCGAGCCACGCCTTGAGCAGCGCCGAGCCGACGGCCATCGCGAACGTCGCGTCCATCAATGCCGCCAGCGCGACCTGTCCGATCCACAAGCTGTCGATCCTCATCGCGCGCGCCCTCCCGGGAACGGCCGGCCCGCAACGCGGCGGCAAGTGGAACGACTGCGGGAAGACGGCAACGGCACGGTAGGGAACGTCATCGATGAATCCGGAAACGGGAGAAATGACTGGGTCTGCGGCGGAGGCGGCGCCGCGCGACCCGCGAGTGTACGGTCTTCGATGGTCAAAGCGCACGCCGGTTCACACAACCCGTGTACGAAGCGCGTCAAATTGTCGCAAGTCGCAAACAGGCAGGAACCGATGTCCTTTTGCCAAATAGCCGTCATTACCCATCGATGATAGAATGCCGCGTCGCAGCAGCCCGGCTGTCCTGCCGTCCATGCGCCGAGCCGATCGTAGCCCGGACAGGTCCCCGACGAATAAACATGGAGTCTCGTGTGTCTTCAAGACGCCTCTTCCGTCCGTTGCTTGCCGTTCTCCTGATCGGTGGCGCGGGCCTTACGAGCGCTGCTCAAGCGCAGACCAAGCCCACGGAGCAAGCGCACGCCCAGCAGGCGCCGCTCAAGGCACCCGATACGATGGCCGAGCGTGTGCGCGGCTGTACCGCATGCCATGGCGTTCACGGCCAGGGTACGGACAACGACTATTTCCCGCGGCTTGCCGGCAAGCCGGCGGAGTACCTGTACAACCAGCTCGTCAACTTCCGTGATGGCCGGCGCAAGTACCCGCCGATGAACTATCTGCTGACGTACCTGAACGACGATTACCTGAAAGAGATCGCCGAGCACTTCTCGGCCGAGCGTCCGCCGTACCCGACGCCGGCCAAGCCGACGCTGCCGGCCGCCACGCTCGCGCGCGGCAAGCAGCTCGTCACGCAAGGCGATCCGTCGCGCAAGCTGCCGGCCTGCGTGGCCTGCCACGGCGCGGGGCTGACCGGCATGCAGCCGGCGATCCCGGGCCTCGTCGGCCTGCACGCCGATTACCTGAGCGCACAGCTCGGCGCATGGCGCTCGGGCAACCGCCACGCGAAGGCACCGGATTGCATGCACGAGATCGCGTCGAAGCTGTCGGACGAAGACGTGACGGCCGTGACCGCATGGCTCGCCGCGCAACCGGCGCCCGCCAACCCCGTGCCGGCCCCGGCGCGTTCGATGAAGACTCCGCTCGCCTGCGGCAGCGAACCGCAATAAGGCAAGGGAGACAGACACAATGAAACGCAAGTCCCTGTTTGCACTCTCGGCCGTCGCGATCGTCGCGGCTGCCGCCCTCGTGCCGGTCCTCTGGCCGGGCAACGACACGCTGCACGGCAACGCTGCCGTCGCGGCCACGCCGGCCGACCAGGCCGCGCTGATCAAGAAGGGCGAATACCTCGCGCGCGTCGGCGACTGTATCGCGTGCCACACCGTGCGCGGCGGCAAGTCGTTCGCGGGCGGCCTGCCGATGGCGACGCCGTTCGGCACGATGTACACGCCGAACATCACGCCGGACGACAAGGACGGTATCGGCAAGTGGACGTCGGACGACTTCTACCGCGCGATGCACACCGGCCGTTCGAAGGACGGCAGCCTGCTCTACCCGGGCTTCCCGTTCGCGAGCTACACGAAGGTCACGCGCGCCGACTCGGACGCGATCTACGCGTACCTGCGTTCGGTCCCGCCGGTCTCGGTGCCGAGCCGTCCGCACGAACTGAAGTTCCCGTTCAACAACCGCAACCTGCTGATCGGCTGGCGCACGCTGTTCTTCAAGGAAGGCGAATACAAGCCGGATCCGACCAAGTCGGTCGAATGGAACCGCGGCGCGTACCTCGTCGAAGGCCTCGGCCACTGCTCGATGTGCCACACGTCGATCAACATGATGGGCGGCCCGGTGAGCTCGGCGGCCTTCGCGGGCGGCCTGATCCCGCTGCAGAACTGGTATGCGCCGTCGCTGACGAACGACAAGGAACTCGGCCTCGGCGACTGGCACGTGCAGGAGCTGTCGGACCTGCTGCAGGCCGGCGTGTCGAACAAGGG
The DNA here is from genome assembly GCF_001521935.1 of Burkholderia sp. RF7-non_BP4. NCBI lineage: Bacteria > Pseudomonadati > Pseudomonadota > Betaproteobacteria > Burkholderiales > Burkholderiaceae > Burkholderia > Burkholderia sp. RF7-non_BP4. The sequence continues at coordinate 390,644 of NZ_LOTA01000028.1, forward strand.
CGCGGTGTTCGGCCCGATGGCCGACGTCGTGCACAACAGCCTGCAGTACATGAGCGACGAAGATACGCGCGCGATGTCGACGTACCTGAAGTCGATCCCGCAGAAGGCTGAAGCGCCGAAGAACATGCAGTACGAGCCGTCGAAGCAATTCGGCAACGCGCTGTTCGACCAGGGCAAGAAGATCTACGCGGACAACTGCGCGACCTGCCACGCCGAAACCGGCGCGGGCAAGCCGCCGGCGTATCCGCCGCTCGCGGGCAACCATTCGATCGTGATGGAATCGGCGGTCAACCCGATCCGCATGGTGCTGAATGGCGGCTATCCGCCGAGCACGTTCAAGAATCCGCGTCCGTACGGGATGCCGCCGTTCGCGCAGTCGCTGTCGAACCAGGAAGTCGCGGCGGTCGTCACGTATATCCGGATGTCGTGGGGCAACAACGGTACGCCGATCTCGCCGCAACAGGTGAGCGACCTGCGTTCCGCGCCGCTTGACTAAATAACGCGCGACACACACGGGGGCGCGGCTGCGGGAAACCGCAGCCGCGCCCCTTTGCTTTTTGCGACGCCGTTCCCCGCGCGGGCCGCGCGAGGCGTCGCCGATCATAAAACTCAAGAGTGGTATCTATGTCTTTCGAATCTCTCGGCTTGGCCGAACCGCTCGTCAAGGCGGTCAACGAGCTCGGCTACACGTCGCCGACTCCCATCCAGCAGCAGGCGATCCCCGCCGTCCTCGGCGGGGGCGACCTGCTCGCCGGCGCACAGACCGGCACCGGCAAGACCGCCGGCTTCACGCTGCCGATCCTGCAGCGCCTGCACACGTTCTACGCCGAGCATCGCGGCGCGAAGCGCGCGGTGCGCGCGCTGATCCTCACGCCGACGCGCGAACTCGCCGCCCAGGTCGAGGAAAGCGTGCGCGCATACAGCAAATACCTGAAGCTGCGCTCGACCGTGATGTTCGGCGGCGTCAGCATCAATCCGCAGATCGATGCGCTCAAGCGCGGCGTCGACATCGTCGTCGCGACGCCGGGGCGTCTGCTCGACCACATGCAGCAGAAGACGATCGATCTGTCGGATCTCGACATCCTCGTGCTCGACGAAGCCGACCGGATGCTCGACATGGGCTTCATCCACGACATCAAGCGCGTGCTCGCGAAGCTGCCGCCGCAGCGCCAGAACCTGCTGTTCTCGGCGACCTTCTCCGACGAGATCAAGTCGCTCGCCGACAGCCTGCTCGATTCGCCCGCACTGATCGAGGTCGCGCGCCGCAACACCACCGCGGAAAGCGTCGCGCAGAAGATCCACCCGGTCGACCGCGATCGCAAGCGCGAGCTGCTCACGCATCTGATCCGCGAACACAACTGGTTCCAGGTGCTCGTGTTCACGCGCACCAAGCACGGCGCGAACCGGCTCGCGGAACAGCTGACGAAGGACGGCATCAGCGCGATGGCGATCCACGGCAACAAGAGCCAGTCGGCTCGCACGCGCGCGCTCGCGGAATTCAAGAACAGCACGCTGCAGGTGCTGGTCGCGACCGACATCGCCGCACGCGGGATCGACATCGACCAGCTGCCGCACGTCGTCAACTTCGACCTGCCGAACGTGCCGGAGGATTACGTGCACCGGATCGGCCGCACGGGCCGCGCGGGCGCGACGGGCGAAGCCGTGTCGCTCGTGTGCGTCGACGAGAAGCAGCTGCTGCGCGACATCGAGCGGCTGATCAAGCGCGAGATTCCGCAGGAAGTGATCGCGGGCTTCGAACCCGATCCGAACGCGAAGCCGGAGCCGATCCAGCAACGCCGTGGGCAGCAGCCGCGCGGCGGCAACGGCAACGGCGGCGGCGGCAATCGCCAGCCGCGTGCAGGCGGCGCCGGCCAGCCGGCCGCGAAGCGCGACGGCAATGCGCAACCGAAGGCCGCGAAGGCGGCCAAGCCGCGCACGGCCGGCGGCGCGAGCGGCAATGCCGGTGGTGGCGGCGGTCGCCCGTCAGGCGGCAACGGCGCGCGTCCGGCGAACGGCAACGCCGCGCACGCCAACCGCAACCGCTCGTCGCGCAGCGGCCAGCGCGGTCACTGAAGCCGCGCGGCCGCGCGCCGCAGGTGCTCGACCTGGCGCTGCCAGCGCGCGAGCACCTCGGCGCGCGCCTGCCCTTCCAGCGCGAACGTGACGCCCGTCGCGAGACGCGCATAGCCGACCCGCTGCGCATCGCCATGCGCGATCGTCGCGGCGAACCCGGCCAGTCCGCCGAAGTCCCCTTCGAGCGGCTCGATCCTCAGTTGTGCCTGAAAGAATGCGCCGTCCGCGACGAGCGTCAACGCGGCGGCGCGCCGTTGCGCCAGCGCGCGCGCCGCGCGCGATTGCGGCCATAGCGCAAGCAGCAGCGTGTGCGCGTCGCGCGCATGAATCTCGCCGACGCTGAGCAGCGTCGTGCGCAACTGGCCATCGTCGGTCGCGACGATCAGCGATGCGGCGAAGTCGGCATGGCGTTCGAGCGCGGTGCCGTCGAACAGCGAAACGACGGCCGGCGGCCACGCGTCGAACGTCCATTGTTCGAGCGCGTGGCGATGGGTAGCGGTCATGATGGCGGCCCCGGTGAAAAGCAGACGATGATGCCGAAGCATACGCGCGCCGCCGGACCGCGCGGTGACGATCAGCGCATGAATACGTGCCGCGTGATCTTCGTCAGCGGATAGTGGACGCTCGGCTGGATCTTCGCGGGCAGGTCGAGCGGCTTGAGCAGCATCTTCACGCACATGTCGGCCGACAGGTTGCGCCGCACGAGCGAGCTGATGCGCGCGACGCGCTCGCGGTTGTACTGGCTGTCGCCGACGCGGTCCGGGTAGCGGATCGCGAACACGTGGCGCAGCGCGATCTCCGAATCCTCGTTCTTGATTTCCAGCACGCGGCGCGTCAGCGCGCCGAGCACCGCGAGCCGGCCGTTGCCTTCGAGCTTGTTGTACTTCTTGAAGAACTTGAAGAAGTGCTTGTAGTGGCGCACCTCGTCCGATCGGATGTTGTCGGTGATTTCCTTCAGCACCGGCTCGTCCGAGCATTCGTTGATCGCGCGATAGAGCGTGGCCGTGCCCGTCTCGACGACGCAGCGCGCGACCATCTCGAGCGCGCGGGTCTTCTCGAATGCGTCGACCGAGCAGGTCTTCGAGTACTCGGCGAAGAAATTCGCGAACGCGGTATCCCAGTCGAACTCGGGCCACACGTGCGCGATGTACGCCTTCAGCGCGCGCCCGTGCTGCAGTTCCTCGTGCTCCCACGCCGTGTTGAGCCACGCGGACACTTCCGGATCGTCGTTGAAGAACTCGCTCAGGTTGCTCGTGTAGAGATCCGAGCCGCTTTCGATGAACGACGACGCGCACAGCAACAGCAGCAGATCCTCGTTCGCGGCGGCGCGCTGACGATCGATCCGGTTGAGGTCGATGTCCTCGATACGCCACGGCATGACATGCGTCGTTTCAGTAGGCATGGTGGTGCGCTCCCAGTCGTCGCGCGGCCGGCGGCCGGCCCCGATCTTCGGCACGGGCCCGGCGCGCCCGCAGGCGACGTTTTGCTTGCATTTTTAGTGAGTTGGTCCGGCCGAACCATCCTGGCATCTTAGCCGGACTTTTATGTTCGTGCTTCAAAGCACTGACCATACCCGACGGGCGCAGTTCCGCCGCGCATGTTGCAGTTCGTTAGACGAGTTGTTCGAACCGGTTCGCGCACGTTCGACGAGATGCGCCGCGTCAAGCGAAACGAGCGGCCATCCGGCCGCCCGTCGAGCGCAAGACTGGACTGGAAGCGTTCCGTCAGAAACCGGCCGCGAGACCGTCGCGACGGCTGTCGCTCGCGGCCACGTAGCCGCGCTCGGGATCGTCGCGATCGAGCCGCCACACGAACTGCCCCGAGCCGAAATCCATGTAAGGATCGTCGATCGACTTGATCGTATGGCCGCGCGCGGCGAGCGCATCGACCGTGTCGCGATTCATCGTCGACTCGACGTCGAGCGTGAAGTCGCGATTGACCTTCCAGCGCGGCGCGTCGCAGGCGGCCTGCGGTTGCTGCCCGTAGCCGAGCATGCGCACGGCGGTCTGCAGATGGCCCTGCGGCTGCATGTCGCCGCCCATCACGCCGAAGCTCATCACGGCCTCGGTGCGGCCGTCGACTTCCTCGGTAACGAACGCCGGGATGATCGTATGAAACGGCCGCTTACCGCCCGCGACGACGTTCGGCGACGCCGGGTCCATCGAGAAGCCGTGCCCGCGGTTCTGCAACGCAATGCCCGTACCCGGCACGACGAGCCCCGAACCGAAACCCATGTAGTTCGACTGAATGAAGCTCACCATCATCCCGCGCTCGTCCGCCGCCGACAGATAGATCGTACCGCCCGAATGCGGCCGGCCGGCAGCGAAGTGCGTCGCGCGTGCGCGATCGATCAGCTTCGCGCGTTCCGCGAGATACGCGTCGTCGAGCATCTGCGCGGGCGTCACGTCCATCGCGCGCGGATCGGCGACGTAGCGATAGACGTCCGCGAACGCGAGCTTCATCGCCTCGATCTGCAGGTGCTGCGAGTCGGCCGAATCGACCGGACATTCGGCCACGCCCGCCTGCTCCGCGATCCCGAGCGCGATCAGCGCGGCGATGCCCTGCCCGTTCGGCGGGATCTCGTGAATCGTGTGCCGCCCGAAGCGCTTGCCGATCGGCTCGACCCATTCCGGCCGGTACGCGCGCAGGTCGGCTTCGGTCAGCGCGCCGCCGCCTTCGCGCGCGAATGCCGCGATCTGCCCGGCGAGCGCGCCCTCGTAGAATGCGCGCGGACCGTCCTTCGCGAGGGTGCGCAGCGTCCGCGCGTGGCCCGGCAGGCACATGCGCTCGCCGACGAGCGGCGCGCGCCCGCGCGGCATGAAGGTATCGACGAAGCCCGGCAGCCCCTGCAGTTCGGGCACCGCGGCGGCCCACTTGTGCGCGACGATCGGCGACACCGAATAGCCGCGCTCGGCGATCTCGATCGCCGGCTCGAGCAGGTCCGCGAACGGCAGCGAACCGAACTTCGCGTGCAGCGCTTCCCAGCCCGCGATCACACCCGGCACCGTGACGGTGTCCCAGCCGCGCGTCGGCTTGTTCGCGATGCCGCGTGCGTCCTCGCCGTGGCGCTGGCGGAAGTAGCCGGGGTTCCAGGCGGCCGGCGCGACACCCGACGCATTCAGCCCGGACAGCCGCTGGCCGTCCCACACGAGCGCGAACGCATCGCCGCCGAGCCCGCACGACACGGGCTCGACCACCGTGATCGCGGCTGCCGCGGCCAGCGCCGCATCCACGGCATTGCCGCCCTTCCACAGCATCCGCAGCCCGGCCTGCGCCGCGAGCGGATGCGACGTTGACACGACGTTGCGCGCGAACACCGGAATGCGGGTCGTCGGATACGGGTTGTGCCAGTTGAAGCCAGTCATCGGTTCCACCTCGTCGAAAGCTGAATGAACGCGCCGGACGCATGACCGGCGCGCGCGGACAGTCCGCCATTGCAGCGCGATCCGCGTGATCGCACAAATTCATTTGTCACATGAATCCATGTACTCTCCGCATGAATTCCGCGCAGCGATACACCGCGGGCCGGTCGAAGGCCCTTCCCGCCCTTACAATACCCGCTCCGCCTCACGACCTGACCGCCGAGCCATGACCCGAGATCCCCGCCTCACCCTCAACGCGCGCCAGCAGGAACTGCTCGAATGGGTGCAGCGCGACGGCTTCGTGACCGTCGACGATCTCGCCGCGCACTTCGCGGTCACGCCGCAGACGATCCGCCGCGACGTGAACTGGCTCGCCGACCTGAACCTGCTGCGCCGCTATCACGGCGGCGCGAGCCTGCCGACCAGCTCGGAAAACGTGTCGTACACCGCGCGCCAGCGGATGTTCCACGACGAGAAGCGACGCATCGCGGCGCTCGCCGCGTCGCACATCCCCGACCAGGCATCGCTGTTCATCAACCTCGGCACCACGACCGAGGAGGTTGCGCGCGCACTGAACCGCCATCACGGGCTCCACGTGATCACGAACAACCTGAACGTCGCGTCGATGATGAGCGGCTACCCGGACTGCGAGGTGCTGATCACGGGCGGCATCGTGCGGCCGTGGGACAAGGGCATCGTCGGCGAACTCGCGATCGACTTCATCCGCCAGTTCAAGGTCGACTACGCGATCATCGGCACGTCGGCGATCGAGGCCGACGGCACGCTGCGCGACTTCGACACGCGCGAGGTGCGCGTGGCCGAGGCGATCATGCAGCACGCGCGCACGGTCTACCTCGTCGCCGACCACTCGAAGGTCGGCCGCCCGGCGCTGGTGCGCCAGGGACACCTGAGCCAGGTGCATGCGCTTTTCACCGACAAGCCGCTGCCGCCGGAGATGGCCGATGCGGTGGCGAACGCGGGCACCCAGGTGTACGTCGCGGAATGACGCTTGCGATGCTGCACCGCACCTGAAACTTCAAGTGAAATCAAGAAGTTGGCGCGCCGGCTGAACCGCTTGCGGCATACGTCCCTGTCAAACTGAAAATTAACGGGGCACGATTTGTCGTTGCCCGCGCGCTCGACTAGACTCCAGTTCCCCGGCCCGTTCGCCCGATACGCCCGTGCCAAGGCGTGTGCGAATCCCAAGGCCGGCGAATACAGCTTTCCCCCCAAGCCATACCCCGTGGGGTATCGCGCACCGGCGTTCGCGCCGGCCGCGCGGGCAGACCGATTGCCATGGAGAGAACGATGCTGAGTCCGCATGAATTCGCCACGCTACTGCTTGTGAAGGACGCCCCTGACCAGGGCGACATGGATCGGGATGAACTCGACGCGCTGCTCGAACAGCAGCTCGTGCGGCTGGAAGGGCTGGGATCGGGACGCAAATACTGCGTGACCGAGACCGGCGACGCCGCGCTGCGATCCATCAAATACCGTTATTCCTGAAGCTCCGCTGTTCCTGACCTGAGCGCGCCGGCCGGATTTCCGGCCGCGCCGCTTTTCCGGTTTTCCCGCCTTCCGCAGCTTTGCCGCGTCAGCCGCCGCGCAGCGTCGGATCGACCGCGGCCCGCCAGCTGACGGCCTGCGCGCGTGCGCCGTTGAAATACGCGACCCAACCGGCGCGCCCCGCCGCGTCGGGTGCCGCATAGTGCGTCGAAAGTTCGTTTACGAACGCGCAATAGTTCGCCTGCGTCAGCCCGCGATACCGTTTCGCCACATACGCGTCGTACAGCGTCGCGTAGACCGGCTGCGCGTCCGCGCCCCAGTCGCGCGCGGTGCCGCCGCACGACGTCTGCAGGTCGACGAACGACGGCGCACGCCAATTGCCGGCCAGCGGCGGCATACCGGCGCCGCACCCTGCCAGAACGACGGCGCACGCACCGGCCCACATCCCAATACGCATGATTCACCTCGCGAAACGGTCGATTCCGCCAGTATCGTCCGGGATCGCGCCGCGCGCTACTGGCCCCGCTTTTTCGAACTTTACTTTTTCGATTTCGTTCGTTAAATTTCGAATTCGAACATTTCGTGTTCGCCCATTTCCATCAGACGATAAGGACAGCAGGTGACCCAACCGAATCGCTACGATCTGCTCGTCGTCGGCGGCGGCATCAACGGCGCGGGCATCGCGCGCGATGCGGCCGGCCGCGGCCTGTCGGTGCTGCTCTGCGAGCAGGACGACCTCGCGTCGCACACGTCGTCGTCCAGCACGAAGCTGATTCACGGCGGCCTGCGCTACCTCGAATACAACGAATTCGGCCTCGTCCGCAAAGCGCTGCAGGAGCGTGAAACGCTGCTGCGCGCGGCGCCGCACATCATGTGGCCGCTGCGCTTCGTGATGCCGCACATGCCGAACCTGCGGCCGGCCTGGCTGATCCGCATCGGCCTGTTCCTCTACGATCACCTCGCGAAACGCGAACTGCTGCCCGGCTCGCGCGGCATCGACATGCGCCGCCATGCGGCCGGCGCACCGCTGATCGACTCGATCAAGCGCGGCTTCGTCTATTCGGACGGCTGGGTCGACGACGCGCGCCTCGTCGTGCTGAACGCGCTCGATGCGAAGGAGCGCGGCGCCGAGATCCTCACGCGCACGAAACTCGTGTCGGCGGAACGTCGCGGCGACGAATGGGAAGCTCGGCTGCGGCACGCGGACGGCTCGATCCGCGTCGTGCATGCGCGCGCGGTCGCGAACGCGGCCGGCCCGTGGGTCGGGGAGGTGCTGCACGGCGCGCTCGGCCGCGGCGCGCAACACAGCGTGCGACTGGTGAAAGGCAGCCACATCGTCACGCGCCGCCTGTTCGATCACGATCACGCGTACATCTTCCAGAACCCGGACAAGCGGATCATCTTCGCGATTCCGTACGAGCACGACTTCACGCTGATCGGCACGACCGACGTCGAATACACGAACGATCCCGCGAAGGTCGCGATCGATCGCGACGAGACGCAGTATCTGTGCGATTCGATCAACCGCTACTTCAAGCGCAAGATCTCGCCCGCCGACGTGCACTGGACCTATTCGGGCGTGCGCCCGCTGCTCGAGGACGAAAACGCCGCGAACGCCTCGGCCGTCACGCGCGACTACCGCCTCGAGATGGACGACGGCGCCGGCGCGCCGCTGCTGTCGGTGTTCGGCGGCAAGATCACGACCTTCCGCAAGCTCGCGGAAGAAGCCGGCGACCTGCTGTGCAGCGCGCTCGGCCGCGAGGCGAAAACCTGGACGGCCGGCGCGCCGCTGCCCGGCGGCGACATCGCGAACGCGAAGTTCGACGTGTTCGCCGACGCGTTCGCGAAGCGCCATCCGTGGCTGCCCGCCGCGCTCGCGCGCCGCTACGCGCGCGCGTACGGCACGCGCGCGGAACGCGTGGTCGACGGCGCGACGTCGCTCGCCGACCTCGGCGCCGAAATCGCGCCGGGCATCCACGACGCCGAACTGCGCTACCTGCGCGACGTCGAATGGGCGACCTGCGCGCAGGACGTGCTGTGGCGCCGCTCGAAGCTCGGCCTGCACGTCGCGCCAGGCACGCTCGACGCGGTGACGGCCGCGGTCGACGCGTGGTTCGCCGCCGTGCACGCGCCGCACGCGTGATGCGTTTGCAGTTGCAATTGTCTGACCGACGTTGATTCACCGACGCGCCGCGTAACATGCGGCGCGCATCACAACTACGCCAATCCACGGATGGAGATGAGAGACATGCAGGATCAGTACATCCTCGCGCTTGACCAGGGCACGACGAGCTCCCGCGCGATGCTGTTCGATCGCCAGGGCAACATCGTATCGATCGCCCAGAAGGAATTCGAACAGATCTACCCGCAACCCGGCTGGGTCGAGCACGACCCGCAGGAAATCTGGTCGACGCAAGCCGGCGTCGCCGCCGAAGCGGTCACGCGCACGGGCCTGAACGGCACTTCGATCGCCGCGATCGGCATCACCAACCAGCGCGAGACGACGATCGTCTGGGATCGCGAGACGGGCCAGCCCGTCTACAACGCGATCGTGTGGCAGGACCGCCGCACCGCCGACTTCTGCGATTCGCTGAAGAAGCAGGGCCTCGAAGCGAAGGTGCGCGCGAAGACCGGCCTGCCGATCGACTCGTACTTCTCCGCGACCAAGATCCGCTGGATCCTCGACAACGTGCCGGGCGCGCGCGACAAGGCGCGCCAGGGCAAGCTCGCCTTCGGCACCGTCGACAGCTGGCTCGTGTGGAACTTCACGAAGCACGAACTGCACGTGACCGACGTGACCAACGCGTCACGCACGATGCTGTTCAACATCCACACGCGCGAGTGGGACAGCGAGCTGCTCGAGCTGCTCGACATCCCGCGCAGCATGCTGCCGGAAGTGAAGGCGTCGTCGGAAATCTACGGCCATACGAAGACCACGGTGTTCGCGTCGAAGATCCCGCTCGCGGGCATCGCCGGCGACCAGCACGCCGCGCTGTTCGGCCAGATGTGCACGACGTCGGGCATGGTGAAGAACACCTACGGCACCGGCTGCTTCCTGATGATGAACACCGGCGACAAGCCGATCGAGTCGAAGAACAACCTCGTCACGACGATCGCCTGGCAGATCGGCGACGACGTGCAGTACGCGCTCGAAGGCAGCATCTTCATCGCGGGCGCGGTCGTGCAGTGGCTGCGCGACGGCGTCGGCATCATCAAGACGGCCGCCGAGATCGAAGCGCTCGCCGCGAGCGTGCCGCATACCGACGGCGTCTATCTCGTGCCGGCGTTCGCGGGCCTCGGCGCGCCGCACTGGAATGCGCGGGCGCGCGGTTCGGTGTTCGGCGTCACGCGCGGCACGACGTCCGCGCACCTCGCGCGCGCGGCGCTCGACGCGATCGCTTACCAGTCGCTCGACGTGCTGGCCGCGATGGAAGCCGACTCCGGCATCAGCATCGGCGAGCTGCGCGTCGACGGTGGTGCGAGCGCGAACAATCTGCTGATGCAGTTCCAGGCCGACCTGCTCGGCGTCGACGCGGTGCGTCCGCAGATCACCGAGACGACCGCGCTCGGCGCGGCCTACCTCGCGGGCCTCGCGATCGGCTACTGGAAGAACCTCGACGAAGTGCGCAGCCAGTGGCAGCTCGATCGCCGCTTCTCGCCGTCGATGCCGAAGGAGCAGGTCGAGCGCTGCATGGCGGGCTGGCAACGCGCGGTGCGCGCCGCCAAGGCGTGGGCCGACGACACGCTGTAACCCGCGGCAGCCAGAACCGGAAGCAATCCGAACGAAATAAAACAACACCGGCGGACCGCGCGGCGCGCGAGTCCGCCGTCATCTACGAGAGACAACATGTCACCTTACATTGCGGAATTCATCGGCACGGCGATCCTCGTGCTGCTCGGCAACGGCGCGGTCGCCAACGTGCTGCTTGCGAAGACCAAGGGCAAAGGCGCGGACCTCATCGTGATCGTCATGGGCTGGGCGATGGCGGTGTTCGTCGCCGTCTACGTGACCGCGTCGTTCAGCGGCGCGCACCTGAACCCGATCGTCACGATCAGCCTCGCGCTCGCGGGCAAGTTCGCGTGGTCGAAGGTCGGCGGCTACATCCTCGCGCAAATGCTCGGCGGGATGGCCGGCGCGCTGCTCGTGTGGCTCGCGTATCGCCAGCACTTCGCGAAGGAAGCCGATGCGGACCTGAAGCTCGCGGTGTTCTGCACGGCGCCCGCCATCCGCAGCACCACGCACAACGTGCTGACCGAAGCGATCTGCACGTTCGTGCTGATCCTCGGCGTGCTGTACCTCGCGTCGCCGCAAGTCGGCCTCGGCGCGCTCGACGCGCTGCCCGTCGGCCTGCTCGTGCTCGGCATCGGCATCTCGCTCGGCGGCCCGACCGGCTATGCGATGAGCCCGGCGCGCGACCTGTCGCCGCGCATCATGCACGCGCTGCTGCCGATTCCCGGCAAGCGCGACAGCGACTGGCGCTATGCGTGGGTGCCGGTGATCGGCCCGCTGCTCGGCGGCGCCGCGGCGGCCGGCCTGTATCTGCGTCTGCACGCGATGGCCTGATCGCGGTTTCGATCGAGCTCGAGCCTGGGCGCGCGGCAGCGGTTGCCGCGCGCTTCCGCCCTCCCCTTTCGTCGCACGAGCGCCGACGCGCCCGCCTCGCTCGCGCCGGCCGAGGCCGCGACGGGGCTTCGGCGCGCCGGCCTACGGAGGGCGTAGCCGGGACCGGACGCAGGCGCCGAGCGGTTCGCGGCGCACCGTCGAAAGCACGTATCATGGCGGGATGCTCGGCGTCGCCGACACCCCGCTTCTTCACCACCATGCTCGATCACCTTATCTGCGACTGCGACGGCGTCCTCGTCGACAGCGAAGTCATTGCCGACCGCGTGCTGTTCGACACGCTGTCCGCCACCTTCCCTCACCTCGATTTCGAAGAGGCCGCGAAGTCCGCCTTCGGCCAGCAGACGTCGCGCTTTCTCGCCGGGCTCGAAGCGCATTTCGGCATCCGGATGCCCGACAACTTCATCGAGACCGTCGAGCGCAACATCGAGACCGGCCTCGCACAATCGCTCGCGCCGATCACCGGCGTGCGCGACGCGCTGCTGAAGGTCGGCCTGCCGGCCGCGGTGGTATCGAACAGCCGGCTCGTGCGCGTGCGCAGCTCGCTGAAGCGCGCCTCGCTCACCGAAATCTTCGGCGATCGCGTGTTCAGCTCCGAGCAGGTCGCGCGACCGAAGCCCTACCCCGACGTGTACTTGCACGCCGCGCGGACGCTCGGCGTCGCGCCGGCGCGCTGCGTCGTCGTCGAGGACAGCGTGTCGGGCCTGAACGCCGCGCGCGCGGCGGGCATGAAGACGATCGCGTTCGTCGGCGCGAGCCACATCCCCGACAACTACGCGGACGCGCTGCGCGCGATGGGCATCACGCGGATCATGCGCAGGATGGATGAACTGCCGGCGCTCGTCGCGGCCGGCCTGCGCGGCGAATTCGGCGACGTGCAGTCCTGACGGACGGCCGCGCCGGATCGCCATGACCGGCGCGCGCTCGATGCGCACGCCGTCCCGCGGGCGCATCGGCGCGCCCGCCACACCTGCCGTCAGGCCGGCTCGCAGCAGCGCTCGCGCGCGGCCGCCAGCGCCTCGCGGAATTCGACGAGCTCCGCGATCGTCAGCATCGGCAACCCGTGCTGCCGCGCGAAACGCTCGACGTCGTCGCCGCGCGTCATCGTGCCGTCCGGATTCATCAGCTCGCACAGCACGCCCGCCGGCTTCAGGCCAGCGAGGATCGACAGATCGACCGTCCCTTCGGTGTGACCGCGGCGCGCCAGCACGCCGCCGGGTTGCGCACGCAACGGAAACACGTGGCCGGGGCGCACGATGTCGTACGGCTTCGCATCGTCGGCGATCGCCGCGCGGATCGTCGTCACGCGGTCGGCCGCGGACACGCCGGTATGCACGCCTTCGCGCGCCTCGATCGACACGGTGAACGCGGTGCCGTTGCGGCTCTCGTTGGTCTGCACCATCGGCGGCAGCTCGAGCGCGCGGACCTTGTCGTCGGTCAGGCACAGGCACACGATGCCGCTGCACTCGCGGATCAGGAGCGCCATCGTCTCGGGCGTGATGCGCTCGGCGGCGACGATCAGGTCGGCCTCGTTTTCACGGTCGTGATCGTCCTGCAACACGACCGCGCGGCCCGCGCGCAATGCGTCGAGCGCGGCGGCGATGCGCGGCGGCACCGGTTCGGAATCGAGCAACGGGAGATCGGCAAAGGCGTCGGCGGGTGCCGACGAAACGGACATGAAGGACATGTGAAACGCTCCTCGCAATTACGATTTGGGCGAAAAACGTTTCAGGGCATTGCAAACAGACAGAACGACAACCCGCTTCGCACGCATGGCAAAGCGGCCCTGACGGACATGACTATCTGCACATCTTCTCTCATCCGGACTATGACCGTCGGCTCTGGCATTCGACCAGATCTGCTGACCCCGCGCGGATGCGCGGGCGCTCGCGGGCTCGCCGGCTTTCGCCAGCCTACCGCCGGTGGGGAATTTCGCCCCGCCCTGAAGACGCACTGATTACCGGCCGGGGTCTACCCCGGAACCGGCGGGCCAAGCATACATCAGCCGCGCGCACCGCGCAGCGAACCACACCTGAAACCTTACCGACGACTCCGTCTAACGGCATCGTCCGAACGGCCGGCACCCGGCCTGCGCGCCGTCCCGAACGGAACCGGCGCCGGCCCGGCGACCCGCGCTCAGCCGGCCGCGTGCGCGGCGTCGGGCACGAGCCAGCGCGGCGGCACCTCCGGGCTCACCGTCACGCGGAACGCGCGCGCCTCGCTGTCGCCGGGATTGCGCAGGCTGTACGGCTGGTCGGCGTCGAACACGATTGCATCGCCGGTCGCGAGCAGCTGGCGCCGATCGTGCACGCTGACTTCGAGCGTGCCTTCGCTGACGACCAGGTTGACCGTCGTGCCGGGCGCGCGGCGCGTGCCGGGTTCCGTGTGCAGCGGCGCGATCCGCAACTCGTGGAATTCGGCCGCGGCCGGCTCGCCCTCCGGATACAGCGCGCGCGCCGAGAAGCGGCCGTTCGAACTGACGACGCGCGCCGCGCGCTCGGCCGCCAGGTGCTCGAAGCCGTTCACCGCGTGGCGACGCAGGAATGCGGCCACCGATACCTTCAGCGCCGCGGCGATCTTGCAGAGCACCTTGATCGACGGCACGCTGCGCGCGGATTCGATCTGCGCGAGCATCGCGCGCGACACGCCGGACAGCCGCGCGAGCGCATCGAGCGACAACTGCCGCTCGGCGCGCAAGCGCGCGAGATTCACGCCGACGACCTGCTCGAGGACGTCGAGCGACGCGGACGTCCGCGCGTCGGCGGCATTGCCGGACTCGAAGGAAGACACGTCGCGCACCAGCGCCAGGGGTGAAGACATAGCATGGCCTCCGGGCCGCCGCGCGGCCCTGCGAATGGGGTAAGCCGGAATCGGGTTGCGCCACGAACGGCGCGTATCGAGACGCTATCACCCGGCCCCGCCCCGGCAAACGAAGTTATCTTCACACCGTTATCAGCATCGCGGAGGAATGCGTTTCTCGCGAACCTTTTCCTGTCGCCATAGCGCCGGCACACCGCCGCCCGGTGCACCGCTCAATGCGCGGCCGGTGCCGCGCCGCGCGCCGGGGCGCGCGCATCGAGCCGCATCGCGAACCACGTGACGACGAGCGCGGCGAACGTCACCGCGACGGCGACCCACGGCAACGCATCGAGCGCGAAGCCGTGCCCCAGCGCGAGGCCGCCGAGCCACGCGCCGCCCGCGTTGCCGACGTTGAACGCGCCGATGTTCAGCGTCGACGCGAGATGTGGCGCGCTCGCGGCCTTTTCGACCACGCGCGCCTGCAGCGGCGGCACCGTCGCGAACGCGGCGATCCCCCAGACGAATACGGTCACCGCGGCCGCCACCGGCAGATGGCTCGTCTTCGCGAACACGGCCATCACGGCCATCAGCGCGACCAGGATCGCGATCAGCGACGGCATCAGCGCGCGGTCGGCGAGCCTGCCGCCGAGCGTGTTGCCGACCGTCAGCCCCGCGCCGAACAGCACGAGGATCAGCGCGACCGCACGCGGCGAAAAACCGGTGACGGTTTCGAGGATCGGCGCGATGTACGTGAACACGACGAACACGCCGCCGAAGCCGAGCACGGTCATCAGGAGCGCGAGCCAGACCTGCGGCTCCTTGAGCACCCGCACTTCGCGGCCGAGGCCGACGGGCCCGCTGTCGTGGCGGTTCGGCACCAGCAGCGCGACGCCGCCGAGCGACAGCACGCCGAGCGCGGCGACGATCCAGAACGACGCGCGCCAGCCGAGCAGCTGGCCGACGAACGTGCCGAACGGCACGCCGAGCACGTTCGACAGCGTGAGGCCCGTGAACATCAACGCGATCGCGCTCGCGCGCTTGTCGGCCGGCACGAGCGACGCGGCCACCACCGCGCCGATCCCGAAGAACGAGCCGTGCGCGAACGACGTGACGACACGTGCGACCATCAGCATCGCGTAACCGGACGCGGTCGCGCACAGCACGTTGCCGACGATGAAGATCGCCATCAGCAGCTGCAGCGCGGCCTTGCGCGGCATGCGGCTCGTCAGCACCGCGAGCAGCGGCGCGCCGACCGCGACGCCGAGCGCGTAGCCCGTGACCAGCAGGCCGGCCGACGGCAGCGACACGGCGAGGTCGTGCGCGACTTCGGGCAGGAGTCCCATGATGATGAATTCGGTGGTGCCGATGGCGAAGGCGCTGATCGCGAGCGCCAGTAATGGAATGGGCATGTCGTTCTCCGAAAAGGCGGCGGACGCGGCATCCGGTCCGTACCGCACCGCACAAGAAGCGGGGTGTGCGCGCATTGTCCCGAATACGCCTATCTTTGATAATTGGCGCGGCATTTGAACCATTTTCAAAAAATTCTGGAAAATCCGATGGATCGACTGGGCGACATCCGGCTGTTCGTCGAGGCGGCGGAACTGGGCAGCCTGTCCGCGGCCGGGCGCAAGCTGAACCTCACGCCGGCCGCCGCGAGCGCGCGCCTCGCGAAGCTCGAGGCAAAGGTCGCGACGCGGCTGTTCGAGCGCTCGACGCGGCAGCTGCGCCTCACCGACGAAGGCCGGCTCTACCTGAACTGCTGCCGGCAGGCGCTGCAGGCACTCGACGACGCGCACGCGCTGCTGCAGGAGGGCCGCAACGTGGTGGCCGGCAAGGTGCGGCTGTCGTCGACGTCCGATTTCGGCCGCAACCAGCTGCTCGACTGGCTCGACGAATTCACCACGCTGCATCCGGGCGTCACCTTCTCGCTGACGGCGTCCGATTCGTCGTCGAACCTGTGGCAGGACGAGATCGACCTCGCGATCCGCTTCGCCGCCCCGCCCGACGGCGCGCTGATCGCACGCCGGCTCGCCGCGAACCGGCGCGTGCTGTGCGCGGCGCCGTCGTTCGTCGAGCGCCACGGCGTGCCGGCCGATCCGCACGATCTGGCTCGTTTTCCCTGCAACGTGATCACGATCGCGTCGGGCCCGATGAACACGTGGCGCTTCACGCGCGGCGACGAGGTGCAGACCCATACCGTGCAGGTCTCGACCGCGTTCGAGACCAACGACGGCGGCCTCACCCGCGAATGGACGCTGCGCGGCCACGGCATCGCGCTGAAGTCGCTGTGGGACATCGCCGACGACGTGCGCGCCGGCCGACTGCGCGTGCTGCTGCCCGACTGGCGGCACCAGGACGCGCCGCTGCACGCGCTCTATCACGGCAAGCGCTACATGGCGCCGCGCGTGCGCGTGCTGCTCGACTTCCTCGCCGAGCGCTTCGCGCGCGAGGAAGCAGCGCTCGACGATCTGCTGAACGCGTGCCGCTGAGGCCTGCTGCACCGCCATATCGGGGTTGGAGCGCCACGGCGGCGTCGCGCGGCCGCAACCCGCGGCCCGCCCGCGACGGCGCGTAAAGCTATAATGGAAAGCTTTCCCGACGGCTTTTCACGCATTCGCGAGGTTTCGCGACATGCTCGCTCGACGCGCGCCGCGCGTCCCGGTCCGCCACGCGGCACCGGCAGCAGCCGTCCCGATTCACCCTTGACGACGCCCCCAGGTCAACCACTGCGAACGGCGAATCCCCATGACCAAGAAAGTTTACGTAAAGACCTTCGGCTGCCAGATGAACGAGTACGACTCGGACAAGATGGTGGACGTGCTCAATGCGGCCGAAGGCCTCGAAAAGACCGATACCCCGGAAGACGCGGACATCATCCTGTTCAACACGTGCTCGGTGCGTGAGAAGGCGCAGGAAAAGGTGTTCTCCGACCTCGGCCGCGTGCGCGAGCTGAAGGAAGCGAAGCCGGGCCTGCTGATCGGCGTCGGCGGCTGCGTCGCCAGCCAGGAAGGCGCGTCGATCGTGTCGCGCGCGCCGTACGTCGACCTCGTGTTCGGCCCGCAGACCTTGCACCGCCTGCCGCAGATGATCGACGCGCGCCGTGAAAGCGGCCGCGCGCAGGTCGACATCACGTTCCCCGAGATCGAGAAGTTCGACCACCTGCCGCCCGCGCGCGTCGAGGGGCCGAGCGCGTTCGTGTCGATCATGGAAGGCTGCTCGAAGTACTGCAGCTACTGCGTCGTGCCGTACACGCGCGGCGACGAAGTGTCGCGTCCGCTCGACGACGTGCTGACCGAAGTGGCCGGCCTCGCCGACCAGGGCGTGCGCGAAGTCACGCTGCTCGGCCAGAACGTGAACGCGTATCGCGGCGCGCTGACGGCCGGTTCGACCGAAATCGCCGATTTCGCGACGCTGATCGAATACGTCGCCGACATCCCCGGCATCGAGCGGATCCGCTACACGACGTCGCATCCGAAGGAATTCACGCAGCGCCTGATCGACACCTACGCCAAGGTGCCGAAGCTCGTGAGCCACCTGCACCTGCCCGTCCAGCACGGCTCCGACCGCATCCTGATGGCGATGAAGCGCGGCTACACCGTGCTCGAATACAAGTCGGTGATCCGCAAGCTGCGCGCGATCCGCCCGGATCTGTCGCTGTCGACCGACATGATCGTCGGCTTCCCCGGCGAGACCGAGGAGGATTTCGACAAGATGATGGCGCTCGTGCACGAGATGAGCTACGACACCAGCTTCTCGTTCATCTACAGCCCGCGCCCCGGCACGCCGGCCGCGAATCTGCACGACGACACGCCGCGCGAAGTCAAGCTCAAACGCCTGCAACATCTGCAGGCGACCATCGAGGAAAACGTCGCGCGCATCAGCCAGTCGATGGTCGGGAAGGTCGAGCGGATCCTCGTCGAGGGCCCGTCGCGCAAGGACCCGAACGAACTGTCGGGCCGCACCGAGAACAACCGGGTCGTGAATTTCCCGGCGCCGCTCGCATCGCACCCGCGCCTGATCGGCCAGATGATCGACGTGAAGATCAACCATGCGTACCCGCACTCGCTGCGCGGCGAGCTGCTGCTCGTGAGCGACGACGCGAGCGCGGCCACCCACTGACCGACTGACGTTCAACAGGAGCCCGACGCTACTTTGAAGACCGTCCAAGCACTGGAATTCACCGCGCCGCGCGACGACAACGCGCGCCTCGCCAACCTCTGCGGCCCGCTCGACGAGAACCTGCGGCAGATCGAACAGGCGCTCGACGTCACGCTCGCGCGGCGCGGCCACCGGATCACGATCCGCGGGCGCGGCGCGAAGCTCGCGCTCGCGGCGCTCGAGAACTTCTACAACCGCGCGCGCGATCCGCTGTCGGTCGACGATATCCAGCTCGCGCTGGTCGAAGTGCGCCACACGTCGGGCAACGGCCGCCAGGACACGATCGACGTGCGCTTTCGCGGCGACCCCGACCATCCGTTCGACGAGCCCGTCGTGCAGCTCGACGCGGACCTGCCGGACGAAGAACCCGCGCCGAAGCTCTATACGCGGCGCGCCGACCTGCGCGGCCGCACGCCCGCGCAGCGCGAATACCTGAAGCAGATCCTGTCGCACGACGTGACGTTCGGCATCGGGCCGGCCGGCACCGGCAAGACCTACCTCGCGGTCGCGTGCGCGGTCGACGCACTGGAGCGCGACCAGGTCAAGCGGATCGTGCTGACACGCCCGGCCGTCGAGGCCGGCGAGCGGCTCGGCTTCCTGCCGGGCGATCTCGCGCAGAAGGTCGACCCGTACCTGCGTCCGCTGTACGACGCGCTGTACGACCTGCTCGGCTTCGACAAGACCGCGAAGATGTTCGAGCGCCAGATGATCGAGATCGCGCCGCTCGCATATATGCGCGGCCGCACGCTGAACCACGCGTTCATCATCCTCGACGAGGCGCAGAACACGACGCCCGAGCAGATGAAGATGTTCCTCACGCGGATCGGCTTCGGCTCGAAGGCCGTCGTCACCGGCGACACGAGCCAGGTCGACCTGCCGCGCGGGCACAAGAGCGGCCTCGTCGAGGCGCAGCAGGTGCTCGGCGGCGTGCGCGGCATCGCGCTCACGCGCTTCACGAGCGCGGACGTCGTGCGGCATCCGCTCGTCGCCCGCATCGTCGAAGCGTACGACGACTTCCACGCGCAGCACCGGGACGCGTAACGAACCGGCGGCGCCCGCGCGCCGCTCCGGCCGACGGCCCGGCCCGCCCGACGGCGCGCCGGGCCTTTTTTCGCTTGCGCGCGGCCGGTTCGAATTCGGGAGCGATCGGCCGTTTGGTGTATCCTCAACGCGTTCCAATCGCCGCACCCGTCATGAAATCTTCCCGTTCTCGCAAGTCCGGGCGCGACCAGTCCGCCGCGCCCGATTTCCCCCGTCTCTCGCTGTTCGATGCGAAGGGCAAGGCCCGGACCGTCAGCGCGCAAGGGCTTCGAATCGACTTCCCCGACGGCCGCAGCCTGATGTTCGACCTGTCGGGCAGTTCGGGCGAGGCCGCCGTCGCGATCGTCGCGCAGCACAACGATCCGGCGATGCGCGCGAAGCTCGCGCTGCAGCCCGAGCACTACGACAGCGTGACGCTGCACGTGGGTGCCGAACCCGCGCCGCTCGACGAGGAACTCGCGGAAATGGCGAACGAGGTGCGCGAGCTGGAGCTCGACCTGTCCGTGCAGTACGGCGACGAAATCACCGGCGACATCCGCAAGACGCTTCCCAAGCGCAAGCTGATCGCCGAATGGATCGAACCGGCGCTGTTCGCGAGCGCGCAACTCACCGTGCGCTTCGTCGGCGAGGAAGAAGGCCGCACGCTGAACGCCGGCTACCGCCACAAGGACTACCCGACCAACGTGCTGACCTTCGCGTACGACCCGGCGCCCGACGGCACCGTGATCGGCGACCTCGTGCTGTGCTGCCCGGTCGTCGAGAAGGAAGCGCACGATCAGGGCAAGCCGCTCGCGGCCCACTACGCGCACCTGCTGGTGCACGGCGCGCTGCACGCGCAGGGCTACGATCACGAGACGAGCGACGAGGACGCCGCCGAAATGGAAGCGCTCGAAGTCGACATCCTCGCGAAACTGGGCTTTCCGAACCCGTACCAGTAAAGTCGTCCGCACCATGCACCACGCCGCGATGCTGCCGCCCGCCTACCCGCCGTCGATCGGCGAGGGACGGCTGCTGACGGAAGACGAGCTCGCCGCGTCGCTCGCGCACACGATGCGCGACTGGGACGGCCGGCAGGATCTCTGGCTGTTCGGCTATGGCTCGCTGATCTGGAACCCCGGGCTGCCCACCATCGCCGCCGTGCGCGGCAAGGTGCACGGCTATCATCGCGGGCTCTACCTGTGGTCGCGCGTGAACCGCGGCACGCCCGAACGGCCGGGCCTCGTGCTCGCGCTCGACCGCGGCGGCTCGTGCTCGGGCATCGCATTCCGGCTCGCGGGCCCGACCGCGCAGCCGCATCTCGAGACGTTGTGGAAACGCGAAATGCCGATGGGGTCGTACCGGCCCGCATGGCTGCCGTGCTCGCTCGAGACCGGCGAACGCGTGAACGCACTCGCGTTCGTGATGCGCCGCGACGTACCCACTTACACCGGCAAGCTGAGCGACCCCGTCGTCAAGGAAGTGTTCAGCTGCGCGGCCGGCCGCTACGGCACGACGCTCGACTACGTGAGCCGCACGGTGGACGCGCTGCGCGCGAGCGGCATCCCCGATCGCGCGCTGGAAGGGCTGCTCGCGCGATGCCGGTGAGGCTCGACCAGCCGGCCCGCGCCGCTCGTGCACGCGAAGGAGGCCCCGCGCCCATGAAACCGTCACGCAAATCGCGCATCACGCTGGCCGCGCTGCTCGTCGCCGCGAGCGTCGCGCTGTCCGGCTGCGGCATCCTCGGCTGCGGCGGCGCCGCGACCAACGGCGCGGCTGCCGGCGGCTGCTCTGCCGGCATGCGCTTCTGAGGGTCCGAACGTCGGCCCGGCGTGTCCCGCACGCGACGAAATGCCGCTGACGCCGACAACCCGGCCGGTCGCCCCCGCTTTTTTGCCGCCGCTGCCCCGCCGCCCCTTTCTGAGATAGGATGGAGACGAAGGACGGCGCCGCGCCCGGCGCGGCCGTTCCCGAGCGGGGCTCGCGCGCACCGCATGCCCTGGCCGGACGGCCGGTGTGACACGGCCGCGCCATGCCCTTGGTGTATCCTTGCCTACTCCGTGACCGCGCGCCCCGGCATGACCCGGGCGCACCACCATGAACGATTCGTATCCCAGTCGTAAGCTCACCGACAAACCGCAAGAAAAGCGCTCGCTCCTCGAGCGCCTGACCGACTTCATCTCGCCCGAGCCGGAATCCCGGACCGAGCTGCTGGAAATCCTCCAGGACGCCCACGAACGCAACCTGATCGACGCCGATTCGCTGTCGATGATCGAAGGCGTGTTCCAGGTGTCCGACCTGTGCGCCCGCGACATCATGGTGCCGCGCGCGCAGATGGACGCGATCAACATCGCCGACAAGCCCGAAGACTTCATCCCGTTCGTCCTCGAGAAGGCGCACTCGCGCTACCCCGTGTACGAGGAGAACCGCGACAACGTCATCGGCGTGCTGCTCGCGAAGGACCTGCTGCGCTTCTATGCCGAAGAGGAATTCGACGTGCGCGGGATGTTGCGTCCCGCCGTGTTCATTCCCGAATCGAAGCGCCTGAACGTGCTGCTGCACGACTTCCGCGTGAACCGCAACCACCTCGCGATCGTCGTCGACGAATACGGCGGCGTCGCGGGCCTGATCACGATCGAGGACGTGCTCGAACAGATCGTCGGCGACATCGAGGACGAATACGACTTCGACGAGGAAGCCGGCAACATCATCTCGGGGCCGGACGGCCGCTACCGCGTGCGCGCCCTCACCGAGATCGAACAGTTCAACGAAACGTTCGGCACCGACTTCCCCGACGACGAGGTCGACACGATCGGCGGCCTGATCACCCATCACTTCGGCCGCGTGCCGCACCGCGGCGAGAAACTGCAGCTCGGCAACCTCGTGTTCGAGATCCAGCGCGGCGATGCGCGTCAGGTCCACGTGCTGCTGGTGCGCCGCAACCCGCTCGCGAGCCGCCGCGCCGAAACCTCGCACGAGGACTGACCGTCTCGCGCCGGCCGCGTCTCCTTCAACCGCTCGCCCTCTTTCGCTTCACATGGACGATCCGATCCCGTCCCGCCCGGCTGGCGGCCTTTTTGCGCCGGCCCCCGGCCGCACGCTGCCGCGCTGGCACTATCCGGCCGCACTGCTCGCCGGCGCGGCCAATACGCTCAGCTTCGCACCGACCCCGCACGGCGGCTGGCTGCAGCTCGCCGTATTCGTCTGGTTTTTCGCGCAGCTGACGCGCACGTCGAGCTGGCGCGGCGCCGCGCTCACCGGCGGCGCGTTCGGCTTCGGCAACTTCATCAGCGGCATCTGGTGGCTGTACATCAGCATGCACGTGTACGGCGAAATGGCCGCGCCGCTCGCGGGCGGCGCGCTAGTGCTGTTCTCGCTCTACCTGTCGCTGTACCCGGCGTTCTCGGCGGGGCTCTGGTCGTTCTGCGCGGGCCATGCGTGGCATCGCCGCGAGCCCGATCCGCGGCCGTTCTCGCCGACCTGGCACGGCGCGTTCGCCTTCGCGAGCGCATGGGCGCTCGGCGAATGGCTGCGCGGCACCGTATTTACCGGCTTTCCGTGGCTCGCGAGCGGCTATCCGCAGGTCGACGGCCCGTTCGCGGGCTTCGCACCGGTCGTCGGCGCGTACGGGATCGCGTGGGTGCTCGCGCTGTTCGCCGCGCTGGTCGTGCAGGCGCTCGTCGCCGCGCGCCGGTCGCCCGCATCCGAATCCGGCGGCGCCGGCAATGCGCGCGTGCGCGTCGTCGCGCCGGCCGGCATCGCCGTCGCGCTCGTCGCGGCCGGCATCGGGCTGTCGCAGGCCACGTGGACCGTGCCCGCGAACGCGCCGCTTACGGTGCGG
Organism: Burkholderia sp. RF7-non_BP4; assembly: GCF_001521935.1. Lineage (NCBI taxonomy): Bacteria > Pseudomonadati > Pseudomonadota > Betaproteobacteria > Burkholderiales > Burkholderiaceae > Burkholderia > Burkholderia sp. RF7-non_BP4. Next base: position 414,021 of record NZ_LOTA01000028.1, read on the forward strand.
CTGCTGCAGGGGAACGTGAAGCAGGACATCAAGTTCGAGCAGGAAGGCATCGACGCGGCGATCAAGATGTACACGCAGATGATCGTCGAGAAGCCGGCCGACCTGATCGTCACGCCGGAGACCGCGATCGCGGTGATGATCCAGGAGCTGCCCGAGCCGTTCGCCGTCGCGATCCGCAAGTTCAGCGACACGACGGGCTCGGCCGTGCTGTTCGGCGCGGTCGGCGCGTCGGTGACGCCGGACGGTCGTTACGTCGACTACACGAACAGCCTGTACGGCGTGACGCCGCATTCGCGCGACATCTATCACTACGACAAGCACCATCTCGTGCCCTTCGGCGAATTCATTCCGTGGGGCTTCCGCTGGTTCGTCGACCTGATGAAGATGCCGCTCGGCGACTTCGCGCGCGGCGCGCCGGTGCAGAAGCCGTTCCTCGTGCACAACCAGCCGGTGATGGCCGACATCTGCTACGAGGACTTGTTCGGCGAGGAAATCGCCGCGACGATCCGCGACAACCCGCAACCGCCCGGCGTGCTCGTCAACGTGACGAACCTCGCGTGGTTCGGCGACACGATCGCGCTCGACCAGCATCTGCAGATCGCGCGGATGCGCGCGCTCGAAACGGGCCGGCCGATGCTGCGCTCAACCAACACGGGGATGACGGCCGCGATCGACGCGCGCGGACGCGTGCTCGGTCAGTTGAAGCCGTTCACGATCGGCTCGCTCGACGTGCGCATCGAAGGCACGAGCGGCTTCACGCCTTACGTGACGAGCGGCAACAACATCGTGCTCGCGGTGTCGCTGGTGCTGCTCGCGTTCGGCTTCACGTTCGGGCCGGGCCTGCGCCGCCGAAACGGCGCGAAGGCCGGCGACGACCGCAACGCCTGACGCATCGGGCGGCCGTCGCAAGCGGTGCGGCGGCCGCTCAGCCGCTCCGCTTCGCGTCCGCGGCCAGGCCGCGCAGATCCCGCCCGAGCGCTTCCATCACCGGCGCCCATGCGCCGAACGTCGGCTGGCGGTACAGCGTCGCGGTCGGATACCACGGGCTGTCGGTGCGCTCGAGCAGCCACGGCCAGTGCGGATTCACGTCGAGCAGCACCCAGGTGCGCGCGCCGAGCGCACCCGACAAGTGCGCGACCGACGTGCACACCGTGATCACCAGATCCAGCGCGCCGATGAACGCGGCCGTATCGTCGAAACTCTTCAGTTCGGCGGTGAAGTCCTCGATCGCGAAACCGGCCGCGCGCGCCGCGGCGACATCCGCGTCCGCTCCCGGCTGCAGCGAATGGAACGCGACGCCGTCGATACCGCGAAACGCATCGGCATAGCGTTCGAGCCCGACGCGCCGGAACGGATTGCGCTGGTGCCCCGCGCTGCCCGTCCACACGAGCCCGACCTTCAGCCGGCCGTCGCCCGCGAGCCGCGCCCGCCATGCATCGCGCGCGTGCGGATCGGCATGCAGGTACGGCACCGACGCGCCGAGCGTCGACGTCTCCATCCCGAGCATCAGCGGCAGGCCGATGAGCGGCACTTCGTAGTCGAAGGCAGGCAGCTCGTCGACGCCGCCGCCCGCGCTGAATGCGTCCGCATGCGCGCCGAGGCTGCGCCGCATCAGCGTGCCCACTTGCGGAAACGTGTTCCACGCGAGCCGGCCACCCTCGCGGTGCACGCGCTCCGCGAGCGGCGCAACGAAGCGCGCGAACTGCAGCACGTCGCCGAGCCCCTGCTCGCCCCAGACGAGCAACGTCTTGCCCGCGAGCCGCTCGCCCTGCCAGCGCGGGCCAGGTAGCGCCGGCCGGCGGCCGCGCAGTTCGCCGGCGCCGTCCCAGCGTGCCTCGTGGCCGCGCCAGCCGGCCGCGTAGTTGCCGCGCACGAGCTGGATGATCGCGAGGTTGAAACGGAACGACGCGTCGTCGGGCGCCAGCTCGCACGCGCGCGCCGCGTAGCGCTCGGCGTCGTCCCAGCGCTGCGCCTCCTTCATCGCCATCGCGATGTTGTTCAGCGCGAGCGCATTGTCGGGCGCGATCTCCGCAAGCCGCGCCGCACCGGCGAGCGCGCCGTCGAGGTCGAGCGTCGCGAGCCGCGCGACGATCAGGTTGATCCACGCCTGCACGTCGTGCGGGTCGGCTTCCACGGCTGCGTCGAGCAGCGCGATTTCCTCGCGACGGTCGCCGCCCGACAGCCGCAGCGCGATCGCCAGGTTGTTGCGCAGCGACGGCCAGCGCGGATCGAGCGCGTAGGCGGCGCGGTACGGCGCGACGGCCTCCGCGTGACGGCCGAGCATCTGCAGTGCGTAGCCGTGATTGAAACGGGCACCGGCGTCCGGATGAATGCGCACCGCGCACTCGGCCAGCGCGAGCGCGTCGGCCGTGCGCTGCCGTGCGACGAGCGTCACGGTCAGCTGCGAGAGCGCAGCCGTGTCGACCGCGTGCAGATGGCCGGCGGCGGCGAGCCAGAGTGCGTGCGCGCCGTGCTCGCCGCGCGCTTGCGCGTCGGCGGCCTGCCCGAGCAGCGCGAGCAGCGGCGGCATCAGCGGAATGAGGAGGTCGTTCGAATCGTCCATGCGGTCCGGAGTGGAAAATCGGTCGCGCGGCAGGCGTCGCGCGCACTTCGATACGCGCATCTTAACGCCCGCGCAAGGCGGCGCGGCAGGCGGTGCCACAAGCGCATCGAGACGCCGCTGCCACGAGCGCACCGCGCATACCGGCAACCCGCGCACCGGCTGCGCACGGCTCGCCGAAACACCGCCGGCAGCCCCTTCGTCCGCGTTCCGGCCGCATCCGCCCGCCGATCCGGTAAAATTGCACGTTTCAGCACACTAACAAGCCGCGCCGCCGCGCGAGCCGACCCTCCGGGCCCCGCCCGGAGCGCCGCCCGCAACGGAGCGCCAGCGCCACGAAGGCTCTTCATGCTTACGTTTCAGCAAATCATCCTGACGCTGCAGTCCTACTGGGACAAGCAGGGTTGCGCCCTGCTCCAGCCCATCGACATGGAAGTCGGCGCGGGCACGTCGCACGTTCACACGTTCCTGCGCGCGGTCGGCCCCGAGCCATGGCGCGCCGCCTACGTGCAGCCGTCGCGCCGCCCGAAGGACGGCCGCTACGGCGAGAACCCGAACCGCCTGCAGCATTACTACCAGTACCAGGTCGTGCTCAAGCCGGCGCCGGAAAACATCCTCGACCTGTACCTCGGCTCGCTGGAGGCGCTCGGCTTCGACCTGAAGCAGAACGACGTGCGCTTCGTCGAGGACGACTGGGAGAACCCGACGCTCGGCGCGTGGGGCCTCGGCTGGGAAGTGTGGCTGAACGGGATGGAAGTCACGCAGTTCACGTATTTCCAGCAGGTCGGCGGCCTCGACTGCAAGCCGGTGCTCGGCGAGATCACCTACGGCCTCGAGCGCCTCGCGATGTACCTGCAGAAGGTCGAGAACGTGTACGACCTCGTGTGGACCGAGTGGGAAGAGCAGGGCCCGAACGGCCCCGAGCTGCGCCGCCTGTCGTACGGCGACGTCTACCACCAGAACGAGGTCGAGCAGTCGACCTACAACTTCGAGCACGCGAACGTCGACCTGCTGTTCACGTTCTTCAACAGCTACGAAGCGGAAGCGAAGAAGATGATCGACGCGCAGCTCGCGCTGCCCGCGTACGAACTCGTGCTGAAGGCCGGCCACACGTTCAACCTGCTCGACGCGCGCGGCGCGATCTCGGTGACGGAACGTGCGGCGTACATCGGCCGCATCCGCGCGCTGTCGCGTCTCGTCGCGCAGGCTTACTACGACTCGCGCGAGAAGCTCGGCTTCCCGATGCTCGGCAACCCGCCGGGCGTGCCGGGCCTCACCACCGACGCCCAGGACGCCGCCCAGCCGGCATGGGCGCCGCCGCTCAAGGTCGAACGCAAGATCGATCAGGACTGACGAGACGAGATTTATTCCAGACATGACGCACAATCATCCCGCCCCCCTGCTCGTCGAACTGCTGACCGAAGAGCTGCCGCCGAAGGCCCTCGCGCGCCTCGGCGACGCATTCGCCGAAGGTCTCGCGCAACGCCTCGCGGCGCGCGACCTCGTCGAAGGCGACCTCGTATTCGAACGCTACGCCACGCCGCGCCGCCTCGCGGTCGTCGTGCAGAACGTGCGCGCCGTCGCACCGGAAAAGCAGGTCCGCGAAAAGGTCCTGCCCGTGTCGGTCGCGCTCGACGCCGAAGGCAAGCCGACCGCCCCGCTCGCGAAGAAGCTCGCGGCGCTCGGCCATCCGAACCTGTCGATCGCCGATCTCGAGCGCGCGCAGGACGGCAAGGCCGAAGCGTTCTTCGTCAACTACTCGGCCGCCGGCGTGACGCTCGCCGACGGGCTGCAGGCCGCGCTCGACGAAACGCTCGAGAAGCTGCCGATCCCGAAGGTCATGACCTACCAGCGCCCGGACGGCTCCGACGTGAAGTTCGTCCGCCCGGTGCACCGCCTGACCGTGCTGCACGACGATCGGATCGTGCCCGTCACGGCGTTCGGCGTCGATGCCGGCGACACCACGCTCGGCCACCGCTTCCTGTCCGACGGCCTCGTCGCGATCCAGCACGCGCGCGCGTATGCCGACACGCTGCGCGACAAGGGCCGCGTGATCGCGCACTTCGCCGATCGCCGCGAAACGATCCGCACGCAGCTGAACGAGCACGCGAACGGCGACACCGTCGTGATGCCCGAATCGCTGCTCGACGAAGTGACGTCGCTGGTCGAATGGCCGGTCGTCTATCCGTGCCGCTTCGAGGACGAATTCCTGCAGGTTCCGCAGGAATGCCTGATCCTCACGATGCAGACGAACCAGAAGTATTTCGCGCTGACCGACATCGCCGGCAAGCTGCGCTCGCGCTTCCTGATCGTGTCGAACATCGAGACGAAGACGCCGGGCGAGATCGTCGAGGGCAACGAGCGCGTCGTGCGCCCGCGCCTCGCCGACGCGAAGTTCTTCTTCGAGCAGGACAAGAAGAAGCCGCTCGCCGACCGCGTGCCGCTGCTCGCGAACGTCGTCTATCACAACAAGCTCGGTTCGGCGCTCGCGCGCGTCGAGCGCCTCGAAGCGCTGGCCGGCGAGATCGCGCCCGCGATCGGCGCCGACGCCGCGCACGCGAAGCGCGCCGCGCGCCTCGCGAAGGCCGACCTGCTGACCGACATGGTCGGCGAGTTCCCGGAACTGCAGGGCACGATGGGCACGTACTACGCGCGCCACGACGGTGAGCCCGACGACGTCGCGCTCGCCTGCGCCGAGCACTACCAGCCGCGCTTCTCCGGCGACGCGCTGCCGACCACGCCGGTGTCCACCGCCGTCGCGCTGGCCGACAAGCTCGAGACGATCGTCGGCATCTGGGGCATCGGCCTCGCGCCGACCGGCGAGAAGGATCCGTTCGCGCTGCGCCGTCACGCGCTCGGCGTGCTGCGCCTGCTGGTCGAGAAGCAGTTGCCGCTCGATCTCGTGTCGCTGCTGCGCACGGCCCACGCACGCTTCGAAGGCGTGCCGGGCGTCGCGGAATCGACCGACGCGATCCTCGCGTTCTTCATGGACCGCCTGCGCGGCCTGCTGCGCGAGCGCGGCTACACGGCCGGCGAAGTCGACGCGGTGCTGAGCCTGAACCCGACGCGCGTCGACGATCTCGTCGCACGCCTCGACGCGGTGCGCGAATTCACGCGCCTCGCGGAAGCCGAAGCGCTCGCGGCCGCGAACAAGCGGATCTCGAACATCCTGAAGAAGTCGGAAGGCGGCGCGAACGGTGCGGTGCAGCCGACGCTGTTCGTCGAGGCCGCCGAAAAGGCGCTGCACGAACAGCTCGCGGCCGTGACGCCGCACGTGCAGTCGCAGCTCGAGGCGCGTGCGTATACGGGCGCGCTGTCGGCGCTCGCCGCGCTGCGTGCGCCGGTCGACACGTTCTTCAACGACGTGATGGTCAACGCCGAGGACCCCGCGCTGCGCGCGAACCGTCTCGCGCTGCTGTCCGCGCTGCATCAGCAGATGAACTGCGTCGCCGACATCTCGAAGCTCGCCGCATAAGGGCCGAACGATGCCGACCAGCCCCAACCGCAAGCTCGTCGTCCTCGACCGGGACGGCGTGATCAACGTCGATTCGGATGCGTTCATCAAGACGCCCGACGAGTGGATCGCGCTGCCCGGCAGCCTCGAGGCGATCGCACGACTCAACCACGCGGGCTATCGCGTGGTCGTCGCGACCAACCAGTCCGGCATCGGCCGCGGGCTGTTCGACATGGCCGCGCTCAACGCGATGCACCTGAAGATGCATCGCGCGGCGGCCGCCGTCGGCGCGCGTATCGACGCGGTGTTCTTCTGCCCGCACGTGTCGGAAGACCACTGCGACTGCCGCAAGCCGAAGCCCGGCATGATGCAGATGATCGCGGAGCGCTTCGAGGTCGACCCCGGTCACACGCCGGCCGTCGGCGATTCGCTGCGCGACCTTCAGGCCGGCGTCGCGGTCGGCTTCAAGCCGCACCTCGTGCTGACCGGCAAGGGCAAGAAGACGCTCGCCGCGGGCAATCTGCCGGACGGCACGAAGGTTCACGACGACCTGCGCGCATTCGCGCTCGACTTCCTTTCACACGAACACGAGTGATGCGGCCGCCGCGCGCATCCTCCCTACTGTCAGACCCACGCCGATGCGCTTCGTCCGCTCCCTGCTGCTGCTGATCTACTTCATCGTGTACACGGTGCCTTACGCCACCGCGTGCTTCATCGCGTTCCCGTTCATGCGTCCCGACGCGCGCTACTGGATGGCGGCCGGCTGGTGCAAGTCGACGCTGTGGGTCGTGCGCTGGCTGAACGGCATCCGCTACCGGATCGAAGGGATGGAAAACCTGCCCGACGGCCCGGCCGTGCTGCTGTCGAAGCACCAGTCCGCGTGGGAGACGCTCGCGTTTCCGGCGCTGATGCCGAAGCCGCTCTGCTACGTGTTCAAGCGCGAACTGCTGTACGTGCCGTTCTTCGGCTGGGCGCTCGGGCTGCTGCACATGGTCAACATCAACCGCAAGGAAGGCAAGAACGCGTTCGCGTCGGTGATCCGTCAGGGCAAGAAGCGCCTGTCGGAAGGCGCCTGGATGATCATGTTCCCGGAAGGCACGCGCACGCCGGTCGGCAAGCAGGGCAAGTACAAGACGGGCGGCGCGCGCTTCGCGATCGAAACCGGCACGCCGGTCGTGCCGATCGCGCACAATGCAGGTCGCGTGTGGCCGCGCAATTCGTTCACGAAATTCCCGGGCGTCGTCACCGTGTCGATCGGCAAGCCGATTCCCGTCGACGGCAAGACGCCCGACGTATTGAACTCGCAGGTCGAAGCATGGATCGAAGCGGAAATGCGCCGCATCGATCCCGATGCCTATCGCCAGCCGGGCAATGCCGGCGCGCGCGATGCCGCGCGCGTCTGAATCACCCGGATTGCAGCCGTTGCGAACGACGAAACGAAGCGAACTGATGAAAAAGCGTCCGCGGCCACGGCCTGCCGTCGTGGCCCTCGATCATCGCCAGATGGATCTGCCGCTCTTCGACGGGCCGACGGCATCGCCGGCACCGTCGGCGCCCGCCGCACCGCCCTCGCCGCCTGAAGCGGCCACGGCCCCCGCGGTGCCCACGGCGCCGCTCGATCCGGGCCCCGCGCCCGATCGCTCCCGCGTCCGCACGTTCGCACTCGACAGCCGTGTGCTCGAATATCGGCTGAAGCGCTCCGCGCGCCGCACGATCGGCTTCACGATCGACGGCAGCGGGCTGTCGATCACCGCGCCGCGCTGGGTCACGCTCGCCGACATCGAAGGGGCCATCGCCGAGAAGCAGCGCTGGATCTTCGCGAAGCTCGCGGAGTGGAAAACCCGCACCGAGCAGCGCGCGCTGCCGCAGATCGACTGGCGCGACGGCGCGCAACTCCCGTATCTCGGCAAGACGATCACGATCGCGCTCGGCGCCGGTGCGCTCGCCTTCGACGCCGATGCGCAGCGGCTGTCGCTGCCGCTGCCCGCGCAAGCCGACATGCAGCAGATCAAGGATCGCGTGCAGGGCTGGCTGCAGGGCGAAGCGAAGCGGATTTTCGGCGAACGCCTCGTCGTCTATGCGGAAATGCTCGGCGTCACGTATTCGATGTACGCGCTGTCGTCGGCCGCGACGCGCTGGGGCAGCTGCTCGAGCGACGGCAAGATCCGGCTGAACTGGCGGCTGATCCACTTCCCGATGTCGATCATCGACTACGTCGTCGCGCACGAGCTGTCGCACCTGCGCGAAATGAACCACAGCCCGGCCTTCTGGCAGACCGTCGAATCGATCTTCCCGGAATTCCGCGAAGCGCGGCACACGCTCAAGCATCACCCGCCCGAGTTGCTGCCGTCACTGTAACGCGATCGGTCGCACCGAAAATGCGAACGGGCGATGCGGATTCCTCCGCATCGCCCGTTTTCGTTGCGCGCCACGCCCATCGTGCGTCGCGCGCCGCTCATCCCGCGCTCAGTGCGCCTTCTTCTGGATGAACTCGATTTTGTAGCCGTCCGGATCCTCGACGAAAGCGATCACGGTCGTGCCGTGCTTCATCGGACCCGCTTCGCGGGTCACCTTGCCACCCTGCGCCTTGATCTTGTCGCAGGCCGCGTACGCGTCGTCGACTTCCACCGCCAGATGGCCGAAGCCGTTGCCGAGATCGTAGGACGGCGTATCCCAGTTATGGGTCAGCTCGATCACGGTGCCCGTGCTTTCCGCTTCATAGCCGACGAACGCGAGCGTGAACTTGCCTTCCGGATAATCCTCGCGACGCAGCAGCTTCATGCCGAGCAATTCGGTGTAGAACTTGATCGAGCGGTCGAGATCGCCGACTCGCAGCATCGTATGCAGCAAACGCATGTGTTGTACTCCTGTGGGGACTTTCCAGAAGCGGAAATTCTACCGGAGTCGGGTGAATCCCGCCGTCGGCGCCCCGTCCGCCGGCGGCCGATACCGGCTTCCGGACGGCGAGCCCGATGCCCGTGCGGCGGCAGTCATCACCGCACCCGACGGCACCCTGCAAGTCCACCGATCGGGTAACATCCTCCCACCTCGCACCAAAAGCGGGCATGCAGTCCGCCGCTTGAACGCGACCACCACCTCAATCAGCCACACAGCCTGCCGTGCGAAACCGCCGAATCGAGCGCGCCGGACACGACCTCCGTCCGCCGCTGCCCTTGTCCGTGCCCCCTTCCCGCCGCATCGGCGAGGCCCGCCGATGACCGCGCTCGCCGGCGCGCCCGCGCGCCGCGCGCTCGACACGCGCGCCATCGGTGTGATGCTGCTGCTGTGCGCGATCTGGGGCTTCCAGCAGGTCGCGATCAAGAGCACGAACGCGGCGATCCCGCCGATGTTCCAGGCCGGGCTGCGCTCGGTGATCGCCGCGCTCCTGCTGTGGGGCTGGGCCCGCTCGCGCGGCACGCCGCTGTTCCGCGCGGACGGCACGCTCGGCGCGGGCATCGCGGCGGGTGCGCTGTTCGCCGGCGAGTTCGTCTGCGTGTTCTTCGGGCTGACGCTGACGAGCGCGTCGCACATGGCGATCTTCCTGTACACGGCCCCGTGCTTCACGGCGCTCGGCCTGCACCTGTTCGCGCCGGGCGAGCGACTGCAGCGTGTCCAGTGGGCCGGCGTCGGCCTCGCGTTCGCCGGCATCGCGCTCGCGTTCGCGGACGGCTTCCTCAAGCCGCGCGCGCCCGGCGCATCGGTATTGGCCGGGCTCGCCGGCGACGCGCTCGGCATCCTCGGCGGCGCGATGTGGGCCGCGACGACGGTCGTCGTGCGCTCGACGTCGCTCGCGCGGGCCAGCGCGAGCAAGACGCTCTTCTACCAGCTCGCGGTGTCGGCCGTCGTGCTGATCGCGCTCGCCGCGCTACTCGGCCAGACGTCGTTCGCACAGGTCACGCCGATCGCGCTCGCGAGCCTCGCGTACCAGTCGGTGATCGTCGCGTTCGTCAGCTATCTGTCGTGGTTCTGGCTGCTGACGCGCTACAGCGCGTCGCGGCTGTCGGTGTTCACGTTCCTGTCGCCATTGTTCGGCGTCGCGTTCGGCGTGCTGCTGCTCGGCGAATCGGTCGGCTGGCGCTTCATGTCCGCGGCCGCGCTGGTGCTGACCGGGATCGCGCTCGTCAACGCACCGCCGCGCGGGCGCGCGTAACGCCGCCCGGCCGCGGTCCGGCCTCGACGAGAACGGCGCGGAAAAACAAAAAGGCTGCCGGTCAGGGCAGCCTCATGAATCTCGAGCCGGCGGGCACCACGCGCGTTGCCCGCGTGGTCCTGCTACTCCGCGGTCTTGCGCACCTTCGCCAACGCCTGCGCGACGCCGACATATTCGGCCACGCTCACATCCTCCGCGCGTCGCGCGAGGTCGAAGCCGAGCCCGTCGAAATCGATCGTCTCGCGGTAGTCGCCGAGCGTGTTGCGCAGCATCTTCCGACGCTGCGAGAACGCTGCCGTGACCACTTCGCCGAGCAGCACGGGATCGACGTCCGGCAGTTCGTGCGGCTCGTACGGAATCATCCGGACGATCGCCGAATCGACCTTCGGCGGCGGCTGGAACGACTCCGGCGGCACGTCGAGCATCTTGTCCATCACGTAGCGGTACTGCAGCATCACCGACAGCCGCGAGAACGCCTTCGTGCCCGGCTCCGCGACCATCCGTTCGACGACCTCGTTCTGCAGCATGAAATGCTGGTCGATGACCACGCCGGCGAACGTCATCAAGTGAAACAGCAGCGGACTGGAAATGTTGTACGGCAGGTTGCCGACGATCCGCAGCGACGGCTTGTCGCCAGGCGCCGCGAGCGAGCCGAAGTCGAACGCGAGCGCATCGCCCGCGTGCAGTTCCAGCAATGCGCCGAAGCGCTGCTTCAGGCGCCCGATCAGGTCGCGGTCGAGCTCGACCGCATGCAGCGGCGACTCGGGCGTCGCGAGACGCGCGATCAGCGGCTCGGTCAGCGCGCCGAGGCCGGGGCCGATCTCGACCATTCGCTGGCCGCGCGCGGGGCCGATCGTCGCGACGATCGAGTCGATCACGCCGTGATCGACGAGGAAGTTCTGCCCGAAGCGCTTGCGCGCGAAGTGGCCTTGGTGCTGTCTGCTGTTCGACATCGACTGAGAAAAACGAAAAATACGACGAATGAAGTCAGGCCTGGGGCCGTGGGCGTCAGGCCGCGCGGCGATGGCGCGCCATCGTGACGGCCGTGTCGAGCGCGGCGACCATGCTGCCCGGATCCGCACGGCCCGTGCCGGCCAGATCCAGCGCGGTGCCGTGATCGACCGACGTGCGGATGATCGGCAGCCCGAGCGTGACGTTGATGCCCTCGCCGAAGGTCGCATACTTCAGCACGGGCAAGCCCTGATCGTGGAACATCGCGAGCACGCAATCGGCACCCTCGAGATAGCGCGGCTGGAACAACGTATCGGCCGGATACGGGCCGCGCGCGTCGATGCCCTGCGCTTGCGCGCGCGCGAGCGCCGGCGAGATCACCTCGATCTCCTCGCGCCCGAGATAGCCGTTCTCGCCCGCATGCGGGTTCAGCCCCGTCACGAGGATGCGCGGCGCGGCGAGACCGAAGTCCCGCCGCAGGTCGCGATCGACGATCGCCAGCGTCTCGACGAGCCCGTCGATCGTCAGCGCGGCCGACACGTCCTTCAGCGGCAGGTGCGTGGTCGCGAGCGCGACGCGCAGCGGCCGCTCGCCGGTGCCCGCCAGCATCATCACGACGCGCGGCGTGTGCGTGCGTTCCGCAAGGTATTCGGTATGGCCGGTAAACGGTACGCCGGCATCGTTGATCGTGCTCTTCTGCAGCGGTGCGGTGACGATCGCGTCGAACCGGCCCGCCATCGCGCCGTCGATCGCGGCATCGAGCAGCGCGAGCACGTAGCGGCCATTGGCCGCATCGAGCTTGCCGGCCCGTGCGGGCACGGCGAGCGGATGGTGCTCGACCGACACCGGCCCGCCGCCGGCGAGCACGGCACGATCGGCACCGACGGCCGCCGCGCGCGCGTCGAGCAGCGCGGCGTCGCCGAGCACGGTGAAATGCGCGCCCGGCCAGCGCCGCACGGCATCCTGCAACGCCTGCACGGTCAGCTCCGGGCCGACACCCGCGGGTTCGCCGGTCGTGATCGCGATCTGCAGCGCGGATGCCGTCATGCGAAGCTCGCTCAGTTCGCCGGGCCGACGCCGCCGATCTTGTACTGCACGTACGACGAGTCGCGCAGCTCGCGCAGCCAGTCTGCGTACGCCTGCTCGGCCTTGCGCTGACCGATCGCCTGGCGCGCGATATCCATCTGCTGCTGCACCGAGCCTTCCGCTTCGCGGCGCTCCATCACCTGGATCAGGTGGTAGCCGTACTCGGTACGAATCGGCTGGCTGATCTGGCCGTCCTGCAGATTGTTCATCGCGCGCTCGAATTCCGGCACGGTCTCGCCCGGGCTGATCCAGCCGAGATCGCCGCCCTGCGACGCCGAACCGTCCTGCGAGTAGGTGCGCGCGAACTTCGCGAAATCGCCACCCGCCTCGACCTGGCGGCGGATGTCCTGCAGCTGCTGGCGAGCCTGGCCTTCCGACTTGCCTTCGCCGACGCGCAACAGGATGTGGCGCACGTGCGTCTGGACGATCTTCGGTGCCGCGGCGGTCGCGCCCTGGCTCTGGCGGCGGTCGACGAGACGCACGATCTCGAAGCCGTCCGGCACGCGGATCAGCGTCGGGTTGACCTGGCCCGGGCGCAGCTTCGATGCGGCGTCGACGACGTCGGCCGGCAGCGCGCCCGGCGCCTTGAAGCCGAGGTCGCCGCCCTTCTTCGCGTCGTTCGCTTCCGAATTGTTCTTCGCGAGCTTCTCGAAATCGGCGCCCGACGTGGCCTGCTGCAGCAGCGCTTCAGCCTTCTTCTGCGCGGCTTCGATGTCGGCTTGCGGCGCGTTGGTCGGTGCCTTGATGAAGATGTGCTGGAAGCGCAGGTCCTGCTGCTGCGATGCGTTCGGCCCGCGCTGGCTCGCGATGTAGTTCGCGACCTCGGCATCCGACACGGTGATCTTGCCGTCGACCTCGCGCTCGCGCAGCTTCGACAGCATCAACTCGGTGCGGGCGTCGCTCGTGAACACGCTCCAGGGCACGCCTTGCGCCACGATCCGCGCGCGGTACTGCTCGAGCGTCATCCCGTTCGCCTGCGCGAGGCGCTGCAGCGTGGACTGCACGGTCGCGTCGTCGATGCGGATCCCGTCGTCCTTGGCCTTCTGCACCTGGATGCGTTCGAGCACCATCTGGTTCAGCACCTGCGCGCGCAGCTGGTCGGCCGGCGGCACGGGTGCGTTCTGCTGCTGCAGCCGGCGCGAGATCAGGCCGACGCGCTGGTCGAGTTCGCGGCCCGTGATCACGTCGTTGTTGACGACCGCGACGACTTCGTCGGCGAGCTGCGCGCCTTGCGAACCAAGCGCCTGCGCCGCGGCCGGCGCGGCGGCGAGCAGCGCGGCGGACGCGGCGAGGCTGGACACGACTGCCGCGAAACGAAGGGTTTTCTTCATTGCCACTGATACTCCATTGAAATCGTGCTGACCGGTGCAGACAAGCCGGCGTTACTCGTAATTGCTGAAGCGGGACATCGGCGGCGGCGCGGACGGCAGCGGCGTGTAGCCCGGCACCCCGGCGCGGAATGCGGCCACGAGACCGTTGTCGACGCTCGACAGCCCCTTCAACGTCAGCTGCATCATGACTCGCGTCGACGAATTCTGCTGCCCCGACGTGTTCACGCCGTTCGCATACCGCTGGACACCGACTCCGAGCGCCCAGCAATCCGCGTCGTATTGTAAGCCGAGCAGACCGTCGACGACCCGGTCGGCCGCCAGGTCGTAGTTGAAGCGGCCGATCGCATACAGGCGGCGCGTGAGCGGCCATTGCGCGGACACCAGGAACTGGTTGATCGGCTGGTTGTCGAGCGTCGTGTTCGCACGCGTATAGCGGTAGCCGACGTTGATCACGCGGCGCTCGCCCGGGCTGAAACCGAAACCGACGCTCGACTTCACGAGCTGGTTGTTGTTCTGGTTGTACTGGAACGCCGTCTCCGACATGAAGCCGGAGCCGAGTTTCAGCGCGGCGCCGACGATCAGGTCCGAGTGGCGCGCCAGCACGGCGCTCTGCCCGGAATTCAGCGTGACGCGCTGGTCGGCGAAATAGTACTGCTGCGCGACCACGAAGCGCGCGCGTTCGTCGCCCGTGCGCGGATCGATGAAGCGCGACGTCAGGCCGGCCGTGATCCGGTTCGCGTCCGCGATCCGGTCGTTGCCGACGAACGTGTTCGGCTGGTAGATCTCCGCGAGGCCGAAGTCCGATTCCGCGGTGTCGAACAGCGGCGCGTTCGACTGGTCGCGATACGGCGTGTACACGTAGTACAGGCGCGGCTCGAGCGTCTGGATGAAGTCCTGGCCGAACAGGCGCACCGAGCGGTCGAAGATCAGGCCCGAGTCGAAGCTCACGGTCGGAATCGACTCGGTGAAGTGCTTCGGGCTGTTCGGCGTGCGCGACGACAGATAGTTCAGGTCGTACGACGCGAAGTGATACTGGACCTTCGGCACGACGAAGTAGCCGGGGCCGTACACGCCGTATGCGATGTACGGGTTGAAGACGATGCGGTCGCCTTCGGTCGCATCGGCGGTCGTGATGCGGAAACGCGAATAGTCGGCTTCCGCGCCGAAGTCGAAGCCGCCGACGTTGTACTTCGTGTACTTCACATTCAACTGCGGTTCGCGGCTGTACGGCGCGATCGACGGCGGCAGCGTCTGCCAGTGCTGGTAGCGCGCGAGCACCGACCACGGGCCGTTGTTGTACGTGAGGCCGGCTTCCTGCTGGTACAGCGTCTGCGTCCCGTTGACGAACTGGTTCATCGACCCAAGGTCTTCGGGATACGTATCGTCCGAGACCTTGTTGTAGTAGACGTAGCCGCCGAAACCGCCGCCGAAGTTCTGCTGGTGCTGCCAGTAGATCGCGTAGCGGTTGCGGTGCGCGAGCCGGTCGTCGGGCAGGTAATTGGCCGTAAACGTGCCCGAATACGACGGCGACAGATAGCGGAACGTCGCTTCGGTCTGCACGCCGCGCCGCGAGATGATGCGCGGCGTGATCGTCAGGTCGCGGTTCGGCGCGATGTTGAAGTAGTACGGCAGCGTCAGCTCGAACCCGTTGTTCGAGTTCATCGAGAACGTCGGCGGCAAGAGGCCGCTGCGCCGCTCGCCCGACAGCGGGAACGTCATCCACGGGCTCGCGAAGATCGGCACGCCCTGGAAGAACAGCACGCCGTTGCGCGCGGTGCCTTCGTCGGCGCCCGTGTCGAAGTCGAAACGGCTGCCCTTGATGTACCACGCGGGGTTGGTCGAGCACTGGCACGCGGTGTAGGTGCCGTTGACGAACACCGAACGCTCGCTGTCGAGCAGGTCGACGCGCTCCGCGCTGCCGGACCCGCCCGTCACGTTGAAGTGGTACTTCGGCGCCGTCATGAAGCCCTGGTTCGCCTCGACCTTCAGATGCGCCTCGGGGCCCGCGAACGACGTGCCGCCGTTGATTACCTTGACCTGGCCGTACGCATCGGCCATGTCGGTATCCTGATCGTAGTGGATCGCGTCGGCCTTCACGACCGCGTCGCCGCGGCGCAGCTCGGCCGAGCCCTTCGCGGCGAGGTCCTGATCGGCCGTGCCGCTCGTATGGTCGGCAATCACGAAGGTGGCCGGCTTCGCGCCGTCCTTCAGCGGATGATCCTCGAGCTGCGGGGCGAGACGCAGGTCCCACGGCGAGTCGAGCGGCTGCGGCTGCGCGGCCGCGCCCGACAGCTGCGCGTACGACACGGCCGGCACGAGGCCGGGCACGGCCAGCAGCGCGAGCGCGAGCCGCCGTTTGCGCGGCGCCCCGTCACCGGGGAAGACATTCGGGAATAGCGGTTTGGGCGGCATCTATCGTTTGGCGAATCGCCCCTTGTCAACCGCGCCTGCACGGCACATTCGCGCGCGGCGGGCCGCACCGTCGCACCGCGACTGCGGCTGAGCGCAAACCGGGGAGGCGATCGGGCGGACGGCGCGACAGGCGGCGAGCCTGCACGGCGGAAGCTGACGCGGGGCGCGTCAAAAAAGTCGTGGGGTATTATATGGCAAGACGTTCCCCCCTCCGCCGAGTTTCATGACACCCCCATCCGCCGCATCCCAGCCCGACGCCCGCCTCGACGCACTGACCGCGTGGCTGCGTCCGCTCGCCGAGCGCTTCGCCCTCGACCTGTCGACCCTCGCACCCGCGTCGTCGGACGCCAGTTTCCGCCGCTATTTCCGGGTCGCGTCGGCCACGCGCCCCGGCGGCTCGCTGGTCGCGGTCGACGCGCCGCCGCCCGAGAAATGTCGCGAATTCGTTCAAGTCGCGCAGTTGCTCGCCGCGGCCGGCGACCACGTGCCGGAGGTGCTGGCCCACGATTTCGACGCGGGCTTCATGCTCGTGACCGACCTCGGCCGCACGTCGTACATCTCGGTGCTCGATCCGGCCGACCCGGTCGCGGCGCGCCCGTTGATGCGCGACGCGCTCGACGCGCTGATCCGCTTCCAGCTGAGCTCGAAGCCCGACGTGCTGCCGCCGTTCGACGAGGCATTCCTGCGCCGCGAGATGGAGCTGCTGCCCGAATGGTTCGTCGGCCGGCACCTCGGCAAGCCCGTCACCGACGCGATGCGCGGCACGCTCGACCGCACCTTCGCACTGCTGGTCGCGAGCGCCCATGCGCAGCCGCAGGGCTTCATGCTGCGCGATTTCATGCCGCGCAACCTGATGGTCTGCGAACCGAACCCCGGTGTGCTCGACTTCCAGGACGCCGTGTACGGGCCGCTGACGTACGACGTCGTGTCGCTGTTGCGCGACGCGTTCATCAGCTGGGACGAGGAGTTCGAGCTCGACTGCTTCGCGTATTACTGGGAAAAGGCGAAGAAGGCCGGCCTGCCGGTCGATCCGGACTTCGGCGAGTTCTACCGCCAGCTCGAATGGATGGGGCTGCAGCGCCACATCAAGATCCTCGGCCTGTTCGCGCGGATCAACTACCGCGACGGCAAGCCGCATTACCTGAACGATCTGCCGCGCTTCCTCGTGTACGCGCGCAAGGTCGCGCTGCGCTACCGCCCGCTCGTGCCGTTCGCGAAGCTGCTCGACGAGCTCGAGGGCAAGGGCGCGGCCGACGTCGGCTATACGTTCTGACCGCCCTCACATTCAGCCGAACATGAGCACTACCCTGACCACGGCGATGATTTTCGCCGCCGGGCGCGGCGAGCGGATGCGCCCGCTGACCGACATCCGCCCGAAGCCGCTGCTCGAAGTCGGCGGCAAGCCGCTGATCGTCTGGCAGATCGAGGCGCTCGCGCGCGCGGGCATCGAAACGATCGTGATCAACCACGCGTGGCTCGGCGAACAGCTCGAGGCAACGCTCGACGACGGCTCGCGCTGGGGTGTGCGACTCGAGTATTCGGCCGAAGGCGACGCGCTGGAAACCGCCGGTGGCATCGCGCAGGCGCTGCCGCTGCTCGAGCGCGACGGCCGGCCGACGGTGTTCGCGGCGGTCGCGGGCGACGTGTACTGCGCATTCGACTACCGGACGCTTGCCGCCCGCGCCGCGCGGATGGCCGCGCTCGACGCGCCCGCGATGCATCTCGTGATGGTGCCGAACCCGCCGTTCCACCCGGACGGCGATTTCGTGCTCCACGACGACGGCCGGCTGGCGCTCGCCGGCGCCCCGCGCGTCACGTTCGGCAGCATCGGCGTGTACGACACGCGGATGTTCCGCGACATCGTGCCCGGCACGCACCGGCCGCTGACGCCGTATTTCAAGGCGACCATCGAGGCCGGCCGCGCGAGCGGCGAATTGTATGAAGGTATCTGGGAGAACGTCGGCACGCCCGCGCAGCTGGGCGAACTGGATGCGCGGCTGCGTGCCGCCGCAGGCTGATCGTTTCTCGGCCTGGCCGTCGAGCCACAGGGCGCGGTGGCCAAGGGCCCGCAAGGCCGATGACGGCCCGGCCGATCGCCGCCAGGCCGCTCGTGAATCAAATGCCGAGCACGCCGCGCCGGAGCGCCCGGCCGTGACGGCGCAACGCCGCCCGATGCCGAACGGCCGGCGCGGCATCCACGCTCACGCGGCCTCGGCCGCTTCCCCGCCCGCCGCCGCGCGCTGCTGCTGCAGCGCCCACATCTGCGCATACAGCCCGTCCGCGCGCACGAGTTCGTCGTGCGTGCCGCGCTCGACGATCCGCCCATGGTCCATCACGAGAATCTGCTGCGCATGCACGACCGTCGACAGCCGGTGCGCGATCACGAGCGTCGTGCGGTGCCGCGCGATCTGGTCGAGTTCGTGCTGGATCGCGCGCTCCGAGCGCGAATCGAGCGCCGACGTCGCCTCGTCGAACAGCAGCACCGGCGGATCCTTCAACAGCGTGCGCGCAATCGCGACGCGCTGCTTCTCGCCGCCCGACAGCTTCAGCCCGCGCTCGCCGACCGGCGTGTCATAGCCCTTCGGCAAGCTCTCGATGAAGTCGTGGATGTGCGCGGCGCGCGCGGCCGCGATCACTTCGTCGCGGCTCGCGGTCGGCCGGCCGTACGCGATGTTGTAGTAGATCGAGTCGTTGAACAGCACGGTGTCCTGCGGCACGATCCCGATCGATGCACGCAGCGAGTCCTGCGTGACGTCGCGAATGTCCTGGCCGTCGATCCGGATCGCACCGCCCGCCTGCCGGTCGAGATCGTAGAAGCGGAACAGCAGCCGCGACAGCGTCGACTTGCCTGACCCGCTGTGCCCGACCACCGCGGTCGTCGTGCCCGCGTCGATCGTAAAGGTCACGTCGTGCAGGATTTGCCGCGACGCTTCGTACGCGAAGTTCACGTGCTCGAAGCGGACCTGCGCGCCGGCCACCGCGAGCGGTCGCGCGTCGGGCGCGTCCGCGACTTCCTTCGCGGCCGACAGCAGTCCGAACATGCGGTCCATGTCGGTGAGGCTCTGCTTCAGTTCGCGATACACGACGCCGAGAAAATTCAGCGGGATGTACAGCTGCAGCATGAACGTGTTGATCAGCACGAGATCGCCGAGCGTCAGCTTGCCGGCCAGCACGCCCTGCGTCGCGCGCCACAGGATGAACACGAGCCCGGTGCCGATGATCGCCTGCTGGCCGAAGTTCAGCACCGACAGCGAATTTTGCGAGCGGATCGCGGCCTTGCGGTAGCGCTTCAGGTTTTCGTCGTAGCGCTGCGCCTCCCACTCCTCGTTGCCGAAGTACTTCACCGTCTCGTAGTTGATCAGCGAATCGATCGCCCGCGAGTTCGCGCGCGAATCGAGTTCGTTCATCGTGCGGCGAAAGTGCGTGCGCCAGTTGGTGACCTTCACGGTGAACACGATGTACGTGACCAGCGCCGCGAACGTCACGTATGCGTAGTACGCCTCGTACTTGACCACGAAGAAGCCGAGCACGAGCCCGACCTCGACGAGCGTCGGCAGGATGCTGTACAGCGAATAGGAAATCAGTTGCTGGATGCCGCGCGTGCCGCGCTCGATGTCGCGCGACATGCCGCCCGTCTGGCGCTCGAGATGGAAGCGCAGCGACAGCCCGTGCAGATGCCGGAACACCTGCAGCGCGAGCTGGCGCACCGCGCTCTCGGTGACCTTCGAGAACAGGATCTCGCGCAGCTCGGTGAAAAGCGACGTCGACAGCCGCACGAGCGCATAGGCGATGACCAGCAGGCCGACGCCGCCCGCCAGCACGATGCCGGCCGACTGCTCCGCGCGACCGAGCGCGGTGAGTTGCTGCACCGCCGACAGATGATCGACGATGCGTTTCATCACGACCGGCACGCCGAGGTTCGCGACCTTCGCGCCGATCAGGCAGCCGAGCGCGAGCGCGACGCGCCATTTGTAGGTGGCCAGGTACGGCAGCAGCGACCGGATGGTCTGCCAGTCGTTGCGAGGCCCGGTCTGAGCCGGCGCGGGCTCGCCGGAAGCGGAATATCGGCGCATGGGGGGAAGGATCGGCGGCGGTGCGGCACGCGTTGCGGTGGCGGCCGGCTCGCCCGCTTTCTCGTACAATTTGCGAACGTTGTATTGTCGCAGAAGCCGCTACGCGCCGCTGCCGGCGGCCTCGCCGGCTGGCCTGCGCGCGGCGGCGCATTTATTACAGGATGAAAGCCCCCGCCATGACCGATTCGACCCTCGAACTTCCGCAAAAGCAGCCCGCGCTGCGCGTCGTCCCGCAACCGCACGACGCGAACGTCCACGGCGACGTGTTCGGCGGCTGGATTATGTCGCAGGTCGACATCGCCGGCTCGATCCCCGCGAGCCAGCGCGCGAATGGCCGCGTCGCGACGGTCGCAGTCAATTCGTTCGTGTTCAAGCAGCCGGTGTTCGTCGGCGATTTGCTGAGCTTCTACGCCACCATCATGCGCACCGGCAACACGTCGGTGACGGTCGACGTCGAGGTGTACGCGCAGCGCATGCGCCTGATGGGCGAAATCGTGAAGGTCACCGAAGCAACGCTCACCTACGTCGCGACCGGCCCCGACCGCAAGCCGCGGCCACTGCCGCCGCTCTGACCGGCGCGCGCCGCGCTGCGGCGCCGCACGCGGCCCGTCAGTGCGTGGCCGTCAGCCCGAACTCCCGCATCGCGGGCAGGAAGTCGTGATTGAGCTTCGGCTTGCGCGACAGCTTCATCAGCACGTAGCGCTGGAACGGCGCGAGCCGCTGCCACTGCGCAAGCGCGGGCGCCGGCAGCCCGGCCAGCGCGCTCTGCTGCACGAGCGCGTCCGGCACCGAATCGGTCGCTCGCCAGCTCGGCTGCTCGTCGGGCTGGAACCACGACGGTTCGAGGTCGGCGTGCGTGCGCAGCATTTCGAACAGCGCGTGATCGAAATTGGGCTCGATCGCGGTGTCGTCGTCGGCCGGGAAGCGTGCGAGCAGCTTGCGGTCCTCGAGCGGCAGCAGCTGCCACTGCTCCAGTGAAATCCGCAGACCGAAACGGTCGAGATTGAAACGCACGATCATCGGGATGTACGTCAGGTTTTCCGACGAATCGTGTTCGAAATTGAATAGCAGCGGAGCGTCGCTGAGTCCCATGGTCGTTACCTGAGTGGCGGATGCCGGCGCGGCCGGCCTGCCTGAGGTATTTTAGAACCTCTACGCGCGAGCGGCGGACACGATCGTCGCCGCCCTGCCTCGAATCAACGGGAGTGCTCGTGAATCCGACTGAAACAGAAGAACCGCGCGGCGCGATCGAGCTGTCCGTGCGCCGCACGCGCGGCGGCGCCGTCGAAACCGCGCACGATTACGTCGGCCAGGAATGGCCGGTCGCGCTGGTCTTCAACGGCATCTCGCACGCGGTGATGATGTGCACGCCGCGCGACCTCGAGGCGTTCGCGGTCGGCTTCGCGATCTCGGAAGGGATCGTCGAGCGCGGCAGCGACATCAAGGACATCGAGGTGATCCTCCACGCCGATGCATCGCTGCCGCACGCGGAGGTGCATCTGGAGGTCGTCCAGCAGGCTTTCGCCGCGCTGAAGGACCGCCGCCGCGCGCTCGCGGGGCGTACCGGCTGCGGCGTGTGCGGGATCGAGAGCATCGACCTGCTCGACCTCGCGCCCGAACGGGTGCCCGACACCGGCTTTCTCGCGCGCCTCGCGCCGGACGCGCTCGCGCGCGCGGCCCACGCGCTGCCGGTGCACCAGGCGCTCACGCAACTCACCGGCGGCCTGCACGCGGCCGCGTGGTGCGACGCAACAGGCGCGATCCGGATGGCGTTCGAGGATGTCGGCCGCCACAACGCGCTCGACAAGCTGATCGGCTCGCTCGTGCTGTCGCGCGCCGACGCGACCGACGGCTTCGTGTTCCTGTCGAGCCGCGCGAGCTACGAGCTCGTGCGCAAGTCGGCGCGGGTCGGAATCCCGATGGTCGCGACGATCTCCGCGCCGTCGTCGCTCGCGATCGAGATCGCGAAGGCGGCCGGCCTGCGGCTGGTCTGCTTCTGCCGCGAAACCGGCCACGTCGATTACGGCACGGCCTGATGCCGGCCGCCCGGCCGCTGCGTCAGTCGAACTGACGGAAATCCGGCTTGCGCTTCTCGAAGAACGCGGTCATCGCCTCGCGGGCTTCCGGCGCGCGCAGCATCGCGGAGAAGTGGCCGGCTTCCTCGTTCATCCGCGCGGCAACGGACACCCCGCCCGTCTCCTTCAGCAACGCCTTCGTCACGCGCAGCGACGACGCCGGCAGCGCCGCGAGCTTCGCGGCCTGCTTCGCCGCGAATGCGTCGAGCTCGGCGGCCGGCAGCACGCGGTTGACGATGCCGATGCGGTGCGCTTCCAGCGCGTCGAACGCTTCGCCGAGCAGCAGCTTTTCAGCGGCGACCTGATGGCCGGCCAGGCGCGGCAGCAGCACGCTCGATGCGGCTTCCGGGCACAGCCCGAGCTGCGCGAACGGCAGCGAGAATGCCGCGGTGTCGGCCGCGTAGACGAGATCGCAGTGCAGCAGCATCGTCACGCCGACACCGACCGCGATGCCCGGCACCGCGGCGACGATCGGCTTGGTCGCGCCGCTGATCCGCCCGAGAAACTGGAATACCGACGCGTTCTCGTCCTTCGGCGGCGCCTTCAGGAAATCCTCGAGATCGTTCCCCGCGCTGAAGTTGCCGTCGCTGCCGCGCAGCAGGATCACGCGGATCGCCTTGTCTTCCTGCGCGTCGGCGAGCGCATCGGCCATCGTCTGGTACATCGCCGCCGTCAGCGCGTTCTTCTTCGCCGGGCGCGCGATCGTGATCGTCATCACGCCGTCGGCGCGTTCCACTTGAATTTCGGCCACAACCGTCTCCTTTGACTTTCCTCTTCCGGAATGAAAAACGGTGCGCAAGCTCGTGGCTCGCGCACCGTGATCGCTACTGTCCCGCTCCGCTTACAGGCGTTCGATGATGCCCGCCGCACCCATGCCGGTGCCGACGCACATCGTGACCATCCCGTACTTCAGGTTGCGGCGGCGCAGGCCGTGCACGACGGTCGCCGCGCGGATCGCGCCGGTCGCGCCGAGCGGGTGGCCGAGCGCGATCGCGCCGCCGACCGGGTTGACCTTCGACGGGTCGAGGCCGAGATCGCGGATCACCGCCAGCGACTGCGCGGCGAATGCCTCGTTCAGCTCGATCCAGTCGAGATCGTCCTGCTTCAGGCCCGCGGCCTTCAGCGCGGCCGGGATCGCTTCCTTCGGGCCGATGCCCATGATTTCCGGCGGCACGCCGCGCACCGCGAAGCTCACGAAGCGCGCGAGCGGCGTCAGGTTGAATTCCTTGAGCACCTTCTCCGACACGACCAGCAACGCGCCCGCGCCGTCCGACGTCTGCGAGCTGTTGCCGGCCGTGACCGAGCCCTTGTTCGCGAACACCGTGCGCAGCTTCGCGAGGCCTTCGAGCGACGTGTCCGCGCGCGGACCTTCGTCGAGCGCGATCTCGCGCGTCTTCACGTCGACTTCGCCCGTCGCGAGGTTCGGGAAACGCTCGGTGATCGTGTACGCGGAGATTTCGTCGCCGAACTCGCCGGCCTGCTGCGCGGCGAGCGCCTTGCGATGCGACTCGACCGAGAACGCGTCCTGGTCTTCGCGGCTCACCTTCCACTGCTCGGCGACGCGCTCGGCCGTCAGGCCCATCCCGTATGCAATGCCGAAATCCTCGCTGCGATCAAAGATGTGCGGCGACATCGACGGCTTGTTGCCCATCATCGGCACCATGCTCATCGATTCGCAGCCGCCCGCGAGCAGCGCGTCCGATTCGCCGACGCGGATGCGGTCCGCCGCCATCGCCAGCGCCGTGATGCCCGACGCGCAGAAGCGGTTGACCGTCACGCCGCCGACCGTCTGCGGCAGGCCCGCGAGCAGCGCGCCCATGCGGGCGACATTCAGGCCCTGCTCGGCTTCCGGAATCGCGCAGCCGATGATCGCGTCCTCGATCACCTTCGTGTCGAGGCCGGGCACCTGCGCGACCGCCGACTTGATCGCGTGAACCAGCAGCTCGTCGGGGCGCGTGTTCTTGAAGACACCGCGCGGGGCCTTGCCGATCGGGGTGCGGCTGGCGGCGACGATGTATGCGTCTTGCAGTTGTTTGCTCATTTCAGACTCCTTGTCTGCTCGCTCAGTTACGCACCGGCTTGCCGGTCTGCAACATGCCCATGATCCGTTCCTGCGTCTTCTGCGTGCCGAGCAGCTCGACGAACGCGCGGCGCTCGAGCGCGAGCAGCCACTGCTCGTCGACGAGGCTGCCGGCTTCGACGTCGCCGCCGCACACGGCTTCGGCGATGCGGCTCGCGATCAGGTAGTCGTGGTCGCTGATGAAGCGGCCGTCACGCATGTTGACGAGCGACGCCTTGATCGTCGCGATCGCCGAGCGGCCCGCGACCGGCACGTCCTTCGCGCGCAGCGGCGCACGGTAGCCGACGGCCGCCAGCGCGCGTGCTTCCTTCTTCGCGGTGTCGAGCAGCTCGAACACGTTGAAGATGATCGTGTCGGACGGCTTCAGGTAGCCCATCGCGCGTGCATCGTGCGCCGACGACGACACCTTCGCCATCGCCGCGTTCTCGAACGACTTCGTGACGAACTTCAGGATGTCGGTGGTCGCGTTCGCGGCCGTTGCCGCATCCGCCGCGCGCAGCGCCGCTTCCTTCAGGCCGCCGCCCGCCGGCACGAGGCCGACGCCGACTTCGACGAGACCGATGTAGCTCTCGACGTGCACGACGCGCTTCGCGCTGTGCAGCATCAGCTCGCACCCGCCGCCGAGCGCGATGCCCGATACGGCCGCGACGACCGGCACGTTCGCGTACTTCACGCGCAGCATGCCTTCCTGGAATTTCTTCACGAACGGCTCGATGCCCTTCGCGCCGCCCATCATGAACGCGGGCATCGCCTCTTCGAGGTTCGCACCGGCCGAGAACGGGCCGCCCGGCGTGCCGAGCTTCAGCGACGTCGGCTGCCAGATCACCACGCCCTTGTAGTCCTTCTCCGCGAGTTCGATCGCCTGCACGAGGCCGTCGATCACGCTCGGTCCGATCGTGTTCATCTTCGACTTGAACGACACGATCACGACGTCGTCCTCGCCTGCGCGATCGTCGACCCATGCACGCACGGCGTCGGTTTCGAACAGCGTCTTGCCGTACGTCTTCGGGTCGGCGCCGGCTTCGCCGACGAGCGGCGCGCGGAACACCTGCTTGCCGTAGACGGCCAAGCCGGAGCGCGGCACGAAGCGCTTCGACGCCGGCGCCCACGAGCCTTCGGCCGTGTGCACGCCGCCCTTCTCCGCAACCGCGCCTTCGAGCACCCACGACGGCAGCGGCACGTTCGCGAGCGCCTTGCCGGCCGCGATGTCTTCCTGCACCCACTCGGCGACCTGCTTCCAGCCGGCAGCCTGCCAGCCTTCGAACGGGCCTTCGTTCCAGCCGAAGCCCCAGCGGATCGCGAGGTCGACGTCACGCGCGTTGTCGGCGATCGACTCGAGATGCACGCCGATGTAGTGGAACACGTCACGGAAGATCGACCACAGGAACTGCGCGTGCGGATGGTCCGTCTCGCGCAGCAGCTTCAGGCGTTCCGCCGGCGGGCGCTTCAGGATGCGGCCGACGGTTTCATCCGCCTTCGCGCCCGAATCGACGTAAGTGCCCGTCTTCGCGTCGAGCACCTTGATCGCCTTGCCTTCCTTCTTGTAGAAGCCGCCGCCCGTCTTCTGGCCGAGCGCGCCCTGCTTCACCAGTTCGGCGAGCACGGCAGGCGTCTGGTAGACCGGGAAGAACGGATCGTCGGCGAGGTTGTCCTGCATCGTCTTGATCACGTGCGCCATCGTGTCGAGGCCGACCACGTCCGCGGTGCGGAACGTCGCCGACTTCGCGCGGCCGAGGCGGCTGCCCGTCAGGTCGTCGACTTCGTCGAAGCGCAGGCCGAACTTCGCGGCCTCGGTGATCACCGCGAGGATCGAGAAGATGCCGACGCGGTTCGCGATGAAGTTCGGCGTGTCCTTCGCGCGCACGACGCCCTTGCCGACGATGCTCGTCAGGAAGGTCTCGAGCTGGTCGAGGATCTCCGGACGCGTGTGCGCGGTCGGGATCAGCTCGACGAGGTGCATGTAGCGTGGCGGGTTGAAGAAGTGCACGCCGCAGAAGCGCGACTTCAGCTCGTCCGAGAAACCTTCGGACAGCTTCGTGATCGACAGGCCCGACGTGTTGGTCGCGAAAATCGCGTTCGGCGCGATGTGCGGCGCGACCTTCTTGTACAGGTCGTGCTTCCAGTCCATCCGCTCGGCGATCGCCTCGATCACGACGTCGCACTCGGCGAGCTTCGCGATGTCGTCTTCGTAGTTCGCGGCTTCGAGGTATTTCGCGTCGTCCTTCACGCCGAACGGCGCGGGCGACAGCTTCTTCAGGTTCTCGATCGCCTTCAGCGCGATCGCGTTTTTCGGGCCTTCCTTGGCCGGCAGGTCGAATAGCAGCACCGGCACGCGCGCGTTGACGAGGTGCGCGGCGATCTGCGCGCCCATCACGCCGGCGCCCAGCACGGCGACCTTGCGAATCAGGAAATTGCTCACGGGATGTCTCCGGATAATGTCATGCAGCGCGGGTTGTGAGGGCTGCATGGCGAAGTGAGTACCAGGAACCGTTGCGTTCGGGCGGCGCGCGGCGCGCACCGCCCGGACTCGCGTCAGAACAGCGATTCGTCGACTTCCATCAGCGTCTTCGAGCCGGCGCGCGCGGCGCGGATCGTCGCCGCCGTCTCGGGCAGCAGGCGCGCGAAATAGAAGCGTGCGGTCGCGAGCTTCGACTTGTAGAACGGGTCGCCCGACGCTTCCTTGTCGAGGGCGAGACGCGCCATGCGCGCCCAGAAGTACGAGAACACCAGGTGGCCGACGGTGCGCAGGTACGGCACGGCGGCGGCGCCGACTTCGTCCGGGTTCTGCATCGCCTTCATGCCGATTTCCATCGTCAGCTTCTGCACCTTGTCGCCGATGTCGGCGAGCGGGTTGATGAACTCGGCCATCTCCGGCTTCACGCCTTCGGCTTCCGCGAATTCGGTGACGAGCTTGCCGAACTTCTTCAGCTTCGCGCCCATGTCGCCGAGCACCTTGCGGCCCAGCAGGTCGAGCGACTGGATCGAGTTCGTGCCTTCGTAGATCATGTTGATCCGCGCGTCGCGCACGTACTGCTCCATGCCCCACTCGGAGATGAAGCCGTGGCCGCCGTAGATCTGCATTGCGTGGTTGGTCGACTCGAACGCGTTGTCGGTCAGGAACGCCTTGATGATCGGCGTGAGCAGCGCGACGAGGTCGGCCGCTTCCTTGCGCACCGCTTCGTCACCGTGCGACAGCTCCTTGTCGATCTGCAGCGCGGACCAGTACGTGAATGCGCGCGCGCCTTCCGCGTAGGCCTTCTGCGTGAGCAGCATGCGGCGCACGTCCGGGTGCACGATGATCGGGTCGGCCGGCTTGTCCGGTGCCTTCGGGCCCGTCAGCGAGCGCATCTGCAGGCGCTCCTTCGCGTACGTCAGCGAGTTCTGGTACGCGACTTCCGTGAGGCCCAGGCCCTGCATGCCGACGCCCAGGCGCGCGGCGTTCATCATCACGAACATCGCGTTGAGGCCCTTGTTCGGCTCGCCGACCATCCAGCCCTTCGCGTTGTCGAGGTTCATCACGCACGTCGAGTTGCCGTGGATGCCCATCTTGTGTTCGATCGAGCCGCACTTGATGCCGTTGCGCTGGCCCGGCTCGCCCGCGGCGTCCGGAACGAACTTCGGCACGATGAACAGCGAGATCCCCTTCGTGCCTTGCGGCGCGTCCGGCAGGCGCGCGAGCACGAGGTGGACGATGTTCTTCGACATGTCGTGCTCGCCGCTCGAGATGAAGATCTTCGTGCCGCTGATCGAGTACGAGCCGTCGCCGTTCGGTTCGGCCTTGGTGCGCAGGATGCCGAGGTCGGTGCCGCAGTGCGGCTCGGTCAGGCACATCGTGCCCGTCCATTCGCCCGACACGAGCTTCGGCAGATACTGCTTCTGGAGTTCCGGCGCGCCGTGCGCGTGCAGGCATTCGTAGGCGCCGTGCGACAGGCCCGGATACATCGTCCATGCCTGGTTCGCGGAGTTCAGCATTTCGTAGAGCGCGTTGTTCACGAACGCGGGCAGGCCCTGACCGCCGTAGTCCGGATCGCAGCCGAGCGCCGGCCAGCCTGCCTCGACGTACTGCCGATACGCTTCCTTGAAGCCGGTCGGGGTCTTCACGACGCCGTCGCCTTCATACGTGCAGCCTTCGCGGTCGCCGACCTGGTTCAGTGGGAACAGTACCTCGGAGCAGAACTTGCCCGCCTCCTCGAGGACCTGGTTGATCGTGTCGGCGTCGAGGTCCGCGTGCCGCGGCATTTGCTTGACCTCGGCTTCGACGTTCAGAAGCTCGTGCAACACGAATTGCATGTCGCGCAGCGGCGCGGCGTACTGTCCCATGACTCTCTCCAAAGGTGGGCAAAACGGCTCGAGCTCCCGGCGGGCGGATCACGCGCCGCTAACGGCTCTCGCTCTGATACGAAACGATCGTCTTTTCCAGCGCGGCCCACGTGAGGCGCACGGCATCCGGCGAATGCAGGAATCGTGCGTCGTGATGCAGGCCGAGCGTGAAGCTGTACAACTCGAAGAGCATCAGGTCCGGATCCGTATCCGCACGCAGATGGCCTTCTTCCTTCGCCTGCGAAATGGCACGCAGCATCGCAGCACGCCAGGCCGTCACGCTCGCGATCAACTGCTCGCGCACGGGGCTGTCAGGCCGGTCGTCGTACTCGACGGCGCCGCTGATGTAGATGCATCCGGTCGTCACCTCCTGGATGCGCTTCTCCGTCCAGCGGGCCAGCATCGCCCGAAGGCGCGGCAAGCCTCGCGGCTCGCGCAGGCTCGGAAAGAACACCTCGTTTTCGAAACGATGGTGATACTCGCGAACGACCTCGACCTGCAGGTCTTCGCGCGATCCGAAGTGCGCGAACACACCACTCTTGCTCATCTGCATGCGCTCGGCCAGCAGGCCGATCGTCAGCCCCTCCAGCCCGTCACGGCTGGCGAGGTCCAAAGCAGCTTCGAGTATCGCGGCACGCGTCTGTTCGCCTTTTCGCATAGCTATTTCTGTAACCGTTCGGGGGTTCGAATAAAATCGAACGGCCGTACTATTATTGAGTGCGGCCGCTCGCGAAACAAGGAAATTATTAGAAACCGGTGTCTAACCGAGCCGCTATTTTGCGCGATTCCGGCGGGACCGGAGCGGCTTTTCCGCACGAACGTGCGGACAGATTTTTGAAGCGGATGCTTAGTCCGTGTCAGTCGTAACCACCGACCGTCAGCGCCTTCATCACGATGCGGTACGTGTTGTACGCGAGCCAGTTCAGCATGCGCTCGATGCGCGGCCGCGCGGCATACCGGGCGGCGTCGATTTCGCGGCCTTCGGTGAAGGCGGCCGCGATTGCGTCGCGGAGCTCGTTGGTGACCGCATCGTAGCGCACCAGCACGACATTCGCCTCATTGTTCAGCATCAGGCTCAGCGCGTCGAGGTTCGACGAGCCGACGGTCGCCCAGTTGTCGTCGATCACCGCGACCTTGCCGTGCAGGATCGTCTTGTCGTATTCCGCCACGCGCACGCCCGCGCGCAGCAGCGCGTGATACAGGAACGGCACGGCCGTATCGAGCGCCGTGAACTCGTTGCGGCCGATCAGGATCCGCACGTCGACGCCGCGGCGCGCGGCGCCCGTCAGCGCGCGGCGCAGCTTGCGGCCCGGCATGAAATACGGATTCGCGAGCAGGATCCGCTGGCGCGCCTGGCCGATCGCGGCGAGATACGCCTTCTCGATCGCGCGGCGGTTCACGACGTTGTCGCGCGCGACGAACGCGACGCTCGGCTCCGTCACGACCCGCAGCGCACCGGCCTTGATCCACCGGTGGCTGCGCATCCAGCGCCGGAACATGTCCGGGAACGCCTCGCCGCCGTGCAGCCCGGCCGCGTACTGCGCGTACGGCTTGTGGCCGAACTGGATGCGGTGCCACTGCAGCTCGAACGCGGCGCGCACGTCCGACACCGCCGGCCCGGCCATCTCGACCGCGAAATCCCAGCGCGGGAACGGCAGCGTCGCGCTGCCCTGCGCGTAGTCGTCGACGATGTTGATGCCGCCGCAGAACGCGACCGCATGATCGATCACCGCGAGCTTGCGGTGCGTGCGCGAGAAGCCGAAGCGGCCGAACAGGTAGCGGTTGTAGATGCAGTGCTCGACACCGGCCCCGGCCCACGTATCGAACAGCGGCAGGCGCGCGGTGCCGACGCCGTCGGTGATCACGCGCACGCGCACGCCGCGCTGCGCCGCGCGAATCAGCGCATCCGACACCGGGCGGCCGGCCGCGTCGTCGCAGAAGATGTAGGTTTCGAGCATTACCTGCTCGCGCGCCGCATCGATCCGTTCGATCAGCGCGTGGAAGAATTCGCTGCCGGTCTCGCAGAGCCGCACCGTGTTGCCGGCCGTGAACGCGAGCCGCGACGCGGAGCCGCGCTCCTGCAGGAACATCTGCCGCAATTGCGCGAAGCGCTTGCGGGTTTCCGCATTCATGCGGACGAGCCGTGCGGCGCCCGCGCGAGCGATACGCGCACGGGCAATTGCAGGATCGCCTCGGCGTTCGACGGCGAGAAGCAGCGCGCGGCCGCTTCACGGTACGGCAGCCACGCGTGGTCGACGTGCTCGCGCGGCGACAACGTCACGTCGACGCGGCGCGGCACGCACAGGCCGAACCAGTGCTCGACGTTGCGCGTGACGCCCGGCGCATAGCGATGCAGGTATTGCGGATAGATGCTGTATTCGATCCGGTGGTGCCAGTCGATCAGCGCGGTGGCCGGCACGTCGTGCGACCCGACCGAGATGCCGGTTTCCTCGGCGACTTCGCGCGCGGCCGTGAGCGCGAGCGGCTCGTCGAGCGCGTCCTTCGATCCGGTCACCGATTGCCAGAAATCGGGCTGGTCGGCACGCTTGATCACCAGCACGTCGAGCTCGGGCGTATAGATCACGACGAGAACGGATTCGGGGATTTTCGGCGGCTTCGTCATCTTTGTTTCATGCGGCACAGGGCCGGGCGCCGGGCCTGTGCCGGAACGTGCGGCAAGTGCTGCGACTGTACCGCAAAAAACGAAAAAGGCGCACCACGGCGCCTTTTTCGCTGGATGTCGTGCACGCGTCGCCGCGCACACGACCTGTGGCACGCGTTACGCCTTCGGCTGTTCCGGCTGACGCAGACGGATGTGCAGTTCGCGCAGCTGACGCTCGTCGACCGGGCTCGGCGCCTGCGTGAGCAGATCCTGCGCACGCTGCGTCTTCGGGAACGCGATCACGTCGCGGATCGAGTCGGCGCCGGCCATCATCGTGACGATGCGGTCGAGGCCGAATGCGATACCGCCATGCGGCGGCGCGCCATACTGCAGCGCGTCCAGCAGGAAGCCGAACTTCAGTTGCGCTTCTTCCGCGCCGATCTTCAGCGCGCGGAACACCTTGCTCTGCACTTCCTCACGATGGATACGCACCGAGCCGCCGCCGATTTCCCAGCCGTTCAGCACCATGTCGTACGCCTTCGCGAGGCAACGGCCCGGATCGGTCTCGAGGTACTCGAGGTGCTCATCCTTCGGGCTGGTGAACGGATGGTGCGCGGCGACGTAGCGCGCGTCTTCGTCGTCGTATTCGAACATCGGGAAGTCGACGACCCACAGCGGCTTCCAGCCGGCCTGGACGAGGCCGTTCGCCTTGCCGAATTCCGAATGGCCGATCTTCAGGCGCAGTGCGCCGAGGCTGTCGTTGACGACCTTCGCGCGGTCGGCCGCGAAGAAGATGATGTCGCCGTCTTCAGCGCCGGTGCGCTCGAGGATCGCCGCGATCGACGCGTCGTGCAGGTTCTTGACGATCGGGCTTTGCAGGCCGTCGCGGCCCTTCGCCTTCTCGTTGACCTTGATCCATGCGAGGCCCTTCGCGCCGTAGATGCGCACGAATTCCGTGTAACCGTCGATGTCGCCGCGCGACAGCTCGCCGCCCTTCGGCACGCGCAGCGCCGCGACACGGCCGTCCTTCGCGTTGGCGGGGGTGCTGAACACCTTGAAGTCGACGTCCTTCATCGCGTCGGTCAGCTCGGTGAATTCGAGCTGCACGCGCAGGTCCGGCTTGTCCGAACCGAAACGCGCCATCGCTTCCGAGTACGGCATCACCGGGAATTTCGCGTCGAGTTCGACGTCGATCGTCGTCTTGAAGATGTGACGGATCATGTCTTCGAACAGGTCGCGGATTTCCTGCTCGCCGAGGAACGACGTCTCGCAGTCGATCTGCGTGAATTCCGGCTGACGATCGGCACGGAGGTCCTCGTCGCGGAAGCACTTGGTGATCTGGTAGTAACGGTCGAAGTTCGCGACCATCAGCAGCTGCTTGAACAACTGCGGCGACTGCGGCAGCGCGAAGAACTGGCCCGCGTTCACGCGCGACGGCACGAGGTAATCGCGCGCGCCTTCCGGCGTGCTCTTCGTCAGCATCGGCGTTTCGATGTCGATGAAGCCCTGCTCGTCGAGGTACTTGCGTGCTTCGATCGCGACGCGGTAGCGCAGGCGCAGGTTGTGCTGCATCTGCGGACGGCGCAGGTCGAGCACGCGATGCGTGAGGCGCGTCGTTTCCGACAGGTTGTCGTCGTCGAGCTGGAACGGCGGCGTGATCGACGCGTTCAGCACGATCAGCTCATGGCACAGCACTTCGATCTTGCCGCTCTTCAGGCCGGCGTTGACCGTGCCTTCCGGACGGTTGCGCACGAGACCCTTGATCTGCACGCAGAACTCGTTGCGCACGCCTTCGGCGGTCGCGAACATTTCCGCGCGATCCGGGTCGCACACCACCTGCACGAGGCCTTCACGATCGCGCAGGTCGATGAAGATCACACCGCCGTGATCGCGGCGGCGCTGCACCCAGCCGCACAGCGACACGGTTTGGCCCAGCAGGTGTTCGGTCACGAGACCGCAGTATTCAGTACGCATCGACATGATGTTTGCTTTCGTTCGGTTTGATCAACGGGTGCCGCAACGCGCGGCCCGGGCGATGATTCTTTACTTACAGCGGCGGCTCGACGGGACGGCGGGCGGGCGCCGGAGCCGGCGCCGAAGGCGCCACGACGCCCATCGAGACGATGTACTTGAGCGCGGCATCGACCGACATGTCGAGTTCGATGACTTCGCTCTTCGGCAGCATCAGGAAGAAGCCCGACGTCGGGTTCGGCGTCGTGGGCACGTACACGCTCACGTACTCTTCCGTCAGATGGTTGACCACGTCGCCACCGGGCGTGCCCGTCAGAAACGCGATCGTATACGAGCCGCGCCGCGGGTATTCGATCAGCAGCGCCTTGCGGAACGCGTTGCCGCTGCTCGACAGCAGCGTGTCCGACACCTGCTTGACGCTCGTGTAGATCGGCCCGACGACCGGGATGTGACGCACGACCGCGTTCCACCACGTGACGAGCTTCTGGCCGATGAAGTTCTGCGTGGCCAGCCCGACGACGAAGATGAACGCGAGCGTCAGCACCGCGCCGATCCCCGGCAGGTGGAAGCCGAGCATCCGCTCCGGCTGCCACGATTCGGGCAGCAGCAGCAGCGTCTGGTCCATCGTGCCGATGATGAGGCCGAGCACCCACAGCGTGATCGCGAGCGGGACGAGAACCAGCAGGCCGGTCAGGAACACCGTTTTCAGGGTCGTCTTTTTCATCATCTGCCGTCAATGAACCGCGCCGGAAGCGCGGGTTGGTCGCGGCCCGGCCGGGCCGCGACGGTCAACTGCCGGCGGCGGGCGCCGCAGCCGGGGCCGGCGCGGCGCTCGTCGTCGCACTTTCGGAGCTCGCGGCAGCGGGCGCGGCTGCCGCCGGCGCTGCGGCCGGTGCCGCCGCCGTGTCGCCGGACGCCGTCGCCGGCGCGCTGGTGCCGCCCGAGCCACCGCGGAAATCGGTGACATACCAGCCGGAGCCCTTCAGCTGGAAGCCGGCGGCGGTGACCTGCTTGCGAAAAGCATCCTTCCCGCATTCGGGGCACTGCGACAACGGCGCGTCGCTCATCTTCTGGAGCACGTCCTTCGCGAAACCGCACGCTTCGCATCGATAGGCGTAGATCGGCATGATATTTTTCCCGCAGAAACTGGAAACGGCTTGCAAAACCTTGAATTATAGCCGAAACCCCGGCGCGCTCCGGCAACGGCCGCGACGCCCCGGCTTCAGCGACGGCGCCACGTGAGCCAGCGCTCGTGCCCTTCGAACACGGCCAGCGAATCGGTCACCGGCAGATCCTCGATCAGTTCGAAGTGCGGCGCGAGCAGCGCATCGAGTTCGGCGCGCTCGATGCCGAACGGCGGCCCCTTCGGTTTCGTCGTCACGAAGAAATAGCCGGCCAGCAACGCTCCGGCCGGCAACAATTCGGCCATCCGCGCCGCATAGCCGGCGCGCAGGCTCGGCGGCAGCGCGCACAGGAACGCGCGCTCGTACACCCACTGCACGTCGAACGGCGGTCGGTACGCGAAGAAATCGGCCTGCTCGACGACGTCCGCATGCGCGCCGAGCTGCGCCTTCGCGGTCGCCACCGCCTGCGCCGAGAAATCGATCGCGCGCACGGGCCAGCCGGCCTGCGCGAGCCAGCCGGCCTCCTGCGCGCTGCCGCAGCCGGGAATCAGCACCGCACACGGCTCGAGGCGCTGCGCAAACGCGCGAAACCCGTCGGGCACGCCGCCGAATTCCCACGGCGTCACGCCGCGCGCGAAACGCTCGTCCCAGAACGCGGCGTTGCCGGGGTCGCGCGTCGCGAAATCGGCGGCGCTCGGTGCGGACGGTCGTGTCGGTTCAGGCATCGCGCGGCTCCCTTCGTTCATGCACCGTACGCGAGCGCGAGCAGCACGCGCGCGACGAGCGCCCCGACGCCGACGGCAAGCCCGAAGATCAGCAATGCCTGCAGCAGCCGGTTGGTGCGTTTCTGCTCGACGAGGATCTGACGCATCAGGTCCTCGCTCGCCGCGCGCGGTGCGTCGTGGCGCGCCGCCATCGCATGGTGGATCAGGCGCGGCAGTTGCGGCAGCGTCTTGCTCCACTGCGGCGCCTCGACCTTGAAGCGCTCGTACCAACCGCGCAGGCCGATCTGCTCGGTCATCCAGCGTTCGAGATACGGCTTCGCCGTCTTCCACAGGTCGAGTTCAGGATCGAGCGAACGGCCGAGCCCCTCGACGTTCAGCATCGTCTTCTGCAGCAGCACGAGCTGCGGCTGGATCTCGACGTTGAAGCGGCGCGACGTCGAGAACAGGCGCATCAGCACCTGCCCAAGCGAGATGTCCTTCAGCGCGCGGTCGAAATACGGCTCGCACACCGCGCGAATCGCGCTTTCCAGCTCCTCGACACGCGTCTCGGGCGGCACCCAGCCCGACTCGAGGTGCAGCGTCGCGACGCGGTGGTAATCGCGCTTGAAGAACGCGAGGAAGTTCTGCGCGAGGTAGTTCTTGTCGAAATCCGACAACGCGCCGACGATCCCGAAATCGAGCGCGATATAGCGGCCGAACGTGTTCGGATCGAGGCTCACCTGGATGTTGCCCGGGTGCATGTCCGCGTGAAAGAAACCGTCACGGAACACCTGCGTGAAGAAGATCTCGACGCCTTCGCGCGCGAGCTTCTTGATGTCGACGCCGGCCGAGCGCAGCGTCTCGACCTGGCTGATCGGCACGCCGGTCATGCGCTCCATCACGAGCACCTGCGACGTCGAGAAATCCCAGAACATCTCGGGCACGAGCAGCAGATCGAGGCCCGCGAAGTTGCGGCGCAGCTGGCTGCCGTTCGCGGCCTCGCGCATCAGGTCCAGCTCGTCGTGCAGGTACTTGTCGAATTCGGCGACGACTTCACGCGGCTTCAGGCGCCGGCCGTCGGCCCACATGCGCTCCGTCCACGTCGCGATGTCGCGCATCAGCGCGAGGTCCGAATCGATCACCGGCAGCATGTTCGGGCGCAGCACCTTGACCGCGACGGCCTTGCCCGCGTGCGGGCCCTGCTTCAGCTTCGCGAAATGCACCTGCGCGATCGACGCGCTCGCGATCGGCTCGCGCTCGAATTCGTCGAACAGCTCGTCGACCGGCGCGCCGAGCGACTTCTCGATGATCGCGATCGCGACCGCCGAATCGAACGGCGGCACCTGGTCCTGCAGCTTCGCGAGTTCGTTCGCGAAATCGACCGACAGCAGGTCGCGGCGGGTCGACAGCACCTGGCCGAACTTCACGAAGATCGGGCCGAGGCTTTCGAGCGCGTGACGCAGCCGCACGGCGGGCGGATCGGAATAGCGGCGGCCGATCGTCGTGATCCGCAACAGCAGTTTCACGCGCCGGTCGTCGATCCGGGACAGCATCACTTCGTCGAGGCCAAAGCGGATGACGGTGTAGACAATCTTGATGAAACGGAAAATGCGCATGCCCTGCGGCCCTCAGTGCGCGCCGCGCGGGCCGGAGCCCGTGCGCGCGCCGATTTTTTGTTCGAGTCGCTCGACCCGTTTCTCGACCCGCGCGAGCGCATCGCGCGCACGCGCCAGTTCGGCGTCGAAGCCGCCGAGCACCGTGCGCCGGACGACTTGCGGGTTTTCGTCGAGCCAGTATTCGGCGACGGAATCGAGCACGTTGCGGCCGGTGCGGCGCGCGCGCGCGCCGGCGTCGCGCACGACCGTCGCGATCCGGTGCGCCGCCGCGTCGCCGACCAGCTTCGCGAGATCTTCCTCAGGTTCCCAGCGCAGGTGCTCGGCCAGCTTCGCGATCTGCGTCGCGAACTCCGCGTCGCCCTCGATCTTCACGTGCTTCATCACGGCCGCCTGGCCGCCCTGCAGGAATGCGGCGACGGTGTCGCCCGCGAGCGCGATCGATACGTCGACGTGTTGCGCATCGTGCGCTTCCACGGCGGACAGATAGCCGTCGGGCTGCACGAGCAGCGTGAGCGTGACGGGCGGCACGTCGAGCCGGGCGGTCTTGCCCGCGTAGGGGATCAGGCGGTCGCGCGCCCACGATTCGCGCGCGAGCAGGTGATTGACAGCAGCAGCAAAAGGCTTGGCGGCAAAGGTCATCGGGCTGGGAAAGAAAAAACCCGCGCGGGCCGGGCGCCCACGCGGGTTTCTATTGTAACGTCGGATCGTCGGCAGACCGCGGCCAACCGCACACCCGGGCGGCAAGCGGTCGCAGTGCGGCGGCCGTCGCCCGGGCAGCCGGCAAGCCGGCCACCGGTCATGCTCAGTGCGTGTTGAGCTGCTGGATACCCGCGAGCAGCCAGCCCTGACTGCCCGACTTCGACAGGTTCCACACCTCGTCGAACGGCGCCGCCGACGCATTCGCCGATTCGCGGATCAGCCCGTGGAAGCGCACGCTCGCCGACTGCTCGATGCCGCGATCCTCGATCGCGACCAGTTCCGCGTCGAGCTGCACGACATCGGTCTGGTTCGCCTCGTTGCCGCGCGAGTCGAGGTCGATCTTGATCTCGGCGAACATTTCCGGCGTCGTGAACTCGCGGATGTCTGCCAGGTTGCCCTGGTCCCAGGCTGCCTGCAGGCGCACGAAGTAGACCTTCGCGCTGCGCAGGAACGCTTCGGTGTCGAAGCCGGCCGGCACCTGCAGCGGCGCGGCCGCCATCGCGCCCGCCGCGCCCGCGGCGGCTGCGCCGCCGCCGAACACGCCTTGCGCTTCGTTCGCATAGCTGCTGCCGCTGCCGGCATAGTTGTTGCCGGTGCTGCCTTGCTGGAACGACGGGCTCTGCGAGTAGCCGCCCGACGACGATGCCGAACCGCCCACCGAGTACGCCGGTTCGTGCGAACGGCGACGGTTCATGAACTTGCGAACCAGCCAGATGCCGACCATCGCGAGCAGGGCGATCACGATGACGTTCGCCATCATGCTCGCGAACGCGCCGCCCAGGCCGAAGTGCGACAGCAGCGCCGCGATGCCGAGGCCGGCCGCGAGACCGGCGATCGGCCCGAGCCAGCGCGAGCGGTTCGGCTGCGCGGCCGGAGCCGGTGCGGCCGGGTTCGCGCGCTGCGCCTGCGCCGGCGCGGCCTGCTGCATCGGCTGCTGCGCGGGCGGCGTGGCCTGGCGCTGCGTGACGGTGGAGCTTTGACGGCCGATGCTGCGCCCGCCGCCCATGCGCTTGGCTTCAGCGTCGAGCGATGCGAACGTGCCGGCCGTGAGCAGGCCGACCATCAGCAGCGTGCCGACCCGTCGAGCCCACGGCTTCGACGGCTTGCTACGGTTGAACAACGAACGCGATTCGGACATCAGCTTCTCCAGATGTAAGGCGAATGTATGGAAAGAACCCCTTAGTACTTGGTTCCTAGGTGTAACGCTACCACGCCACCTGACAAATTGTAATATTTGACGGCATCGAGGCCCGCTTGTTCCATCATCGTCTTCAGCGTGTCCTGATCGGGGTGCATCCGGATAGATTCAGCAAGATACTTGTAACTTTCAGCATCTTTCGCGAACTTGTCGCCAAGCCACGGTAATACTTTGAAAGAATACAGATCGTACGCTTTTTTCAGCGGATCCCAGACTTTCGAGAATTCCAGCACCATCACGCGGCCGCCGGGCTTCGCCACGCGGCGCATCTCGGCGAGCGCGGCGTCCTTGTGCGTCATGTTGCGCAGCCCGAATGCGACCGTGACGACATCGAAGTAGTTGTCGGGAAAGGGAATTTTCTCGGCGTCGCACAACAGCGACGGCGTCACGATGCCCTTGTCGAGCAATCGGTCGCGGCCGACGCGCAGCATCGATTCGTTGATGTCGGTATGCCAGACCTCGCCCGTCGGGCCCGCCGCCTTCGCGAACGCCTTGGTCAGGTCGCCCGTGCCGGCCGCGATGTCGAGCACCTTGAAGCCGGGGCGCACGTTCGCCTGCGCGATCGTGAACGCCTTCCACGCGCGGTGCATGCCGGCCGACATCAGGTCGTTCATCAGATCGTAGTTGCTCGCGACCGAATGGAACACGCCCGCCACTTTCTTCGCTTTTTCGGTTTCCTCGACGCTTTCGAAGCCGAAGTGGGTTTTGCTCATCGCGTTGATCCTCAGTAAATGGCAAGACGGCGCCGAGCGGGCGCCGTCGATTTCAGTGGCAGTGGCCGTGCGGCGCGGGAGCCGCCTGCATCGGCGCGTCGCGCTCGACGCCCGCCGCCTTCAGTTTGTCGAAATAGTCGCGCCACAGCGCGTCCTGCTGCGTCGCCAGTTCGTACAGCAGATCCCACGAGTAGATGCCGGTCGAATGGCCGTCCGAGAACGTCGGCTGCAGCGCGTAGTTGCCCACGCCCTCGAGCGCGGTGATCGTCACCTCGCGCTTGCCGGTCTGCAGCGTCTCCTGGCCCGGCCCGTGGCCGCGCACCTCGGCCGACGGCGAGTAAACGCGCATCAGCTCGAACGGAATCCGGTAGCTCTCGCCGTTCGGGTACTGCAATTCGAGCACGCGCGACACCGCGTGCACGACGACGCCGGACGGAATCGGCGTCGTGGAAGTCAAACCGCTCATGGCTGCCTCGAATCGGTCATGCGTTGAATTTCCTCGCGCACCGCATTGTGCAGCAGCGAGGCCTGCGCCGCGCGCGTGCGCAGCAGTGCCTCGGACACGCTGCGCTGGCGCGGCGCCCAGACGGGTTGCGGGAAATGGGCGTCGTTGGAGAAGCGCGGGATCACGTGCCAGTGCACGTGCGGCACCATGTTGCCGAGGCTCGCGAGATTCACCTTGTTCGGCTGCATCACGCGGCGCACGGCCCGCTCCACCGCGTACACCACGCGCATCAGATGTGCCCGCTCGGGCTCGCCGAGATCGGAAAACTCGGCCACGTGCGTGCCCCAGATCACCCGGCAGAAGCCCGGGTAGTCGTGCTCGCCCGTCGCAAGCACGACGCGCAGCGCATCGTCCTGCCAGAGCACCTCGCCGCCGTCTTCACGGCAAAACACGCATTCCATCGTCGCTCCCATGTGGACGGGCGCCTGCGCTTCAGCGCAGGCGCCCGCTCTCATCCCTCGCCCGGCCGGGCGGTCGTCATGCCCGCATTAGACCAGCACGCGCTCGATCCCGCCATTGTTCGCGTGTGCGACATAATCGGCCATCCAGTTCTCGCCGAGCACCTGGCGCGCGATCTCGACCACGATGTAGTCGGCCTCGAGGTTCGCGTCCTCGTTGTAGCGCGACAGGCCCTGCAAGCACGACGGGCAGCTCGTCAGGATCTTCACGTCCGGGCCGTTCGCGGCGGGCGCCGGCGTGTCGCCGGCCACGACCGGGATGCTGCGCAGCTTCGCGGCACCCTTGCGGATTTCCTCTTCCTTGCGGAAGCGGACCTGCGTGGACACGTCCGGACGCGTCACCGCGAGCGTGCCCGATTCGCCGCAGCAGCGCTCGTTCTTCTCGATCTTGTAGCCGTCCTTCTCCGTGCCCATCAGCTCGTTGACGAGCTTCACCGGATCCATCGTCTTGATCGGCGTATGGCACGGGTCGTGATACATGTAGCGGGTGCCCGTCACGCCGTCGAGCTTCATCCCCTTCTCGAGCAGGAACTCGTGGATGTCGATGATCCGGCAGCCCGGGAAGATCTTGTCGAATTCGTAGCCCGCGAGCTGGTCGTAGCAGGTGCCGCACGACACGACCACCGTCTTGATGTCGAGGTAGTTCAGCGTGTTCGCGACCCGGTGGAACAGCACGCGGTTGTCGGTGACGATCTTCTCGGCCTTGTCGTACTGGCCCGAGCCGCGCTGCGGATAGCCGCAGCACAGGTAGCCCGGCGGCAGCACGGTCTGCACGCCCGCCTCCCACAGCATCGCCTGCGTCGCGAGGCCGACCTGCGAGAACAGGCGCTCGGAGCCGCAGCCCGGGAAGTAGAACACCGCTTCCGAATCGACGGTCGTCGACTTCGGGTTGCGGATGATCGGCACGATCTTGTTGTCCTCGATGTCGAGCAGCGCGCGCGCCGTCTTCTTCGGCAGGTTGCCCGGCATCTTCTTGTTGACGAAGTGGATCACCTGCTCGACCACGGGCGGCTTGCCGACCGTCGCCGGCGGATGCTGGGTCTGCTTCGTCACGACCTTCTTCAGCATGTCGTTCGCGAAGCGCTGCACCTTGTAGCCGACGCCCATCATCACGCTGCGCGCGGCGTTGATCGTCTGCGGATTGGTCGCGTTCAGGAAGAACATGCCGGCCGCATTGCCGGCGTTGAATTTCTTCTTGCCCATCTTGCGCAACAGGTTGCGCATGTTCATCGTGACGTCGCCGAAGTCGATCTTCACCGGGCACGGCGTCGCGCACTTGTGGCACACCGTGCAGTGGTCGGCCACGTCGTTGAACTCGTCCCAGTGCTTGATCGACACGCCGCGGCGCGTCTGTTCCTCGTAGAGGAACGCCTCGACCAGCAGCGAGGTCGCGAGAATCTTGTTGCGCGGGCTGTACAGGAGGTTCGCGCGCGGCACGTGCGTCGCGCACACCGGCTTGCACTTGCCGCAGCGCAGGCAATCCTTCACCGAATCGGCGATCGCGCCGATGTCGGACTGCTGCATGATCAGCGACTCGTAGCCCATCAGCCCGAAGCTCGGCGTGTATGCATTGCGCAGGTCGGCGCCGTCGAGCAGCTTGCCCTTGTTGAAGCGGCCGTTCGGGTCGACGCGCTGCTTGTACGCGCGGAATTCTGCGATCTCGTCGTCGGTCAGGAACTCGAGCTTCGTGATGCCGATCCCGTGTTCGCCGGAAATCACGCCGTCGAGCGAGCGTGCGAGCGTCATGATGCGCGCGACCGCCGCGTGCGCATCCTGCAGCATCTCGTAATTGTCGGAGTTGACCGGGATGTTGGTGTGGACGTTGCCGTCGCCCGCGTGCATGTGCAGCGCGACGAATACGCGGCCGCGCAGCACCTGCTTGTGGATCGCCTGCGCCTCGTCGAGGATCTGCTTGAACGCGCCGCCGTTGAAGATCGCGCGCAGCTCCGCGCGGATCTCCTGCTTCCACGAGATGCGGACCGTGCGGTCCTGCGTGACGTGGAACACGGTCGCGCCCGGCTGATCGTCCGCGCGATCGGCGAACTTCTCGGCGAGCGCCTCGTAGCCCAGCTGCACGAGATAGTGCTGTGCCTCGCGCAGCGGCTGGTCGAGCCGGTCGCGCACGAACTCCCAGCGCGCACGCACGCGCTTGAGCAGCTCCAGCGCCTGCTGCACGCGATCCTCGAGCAGTTCGGCGCTCGGGATTTCGTTCGCGTCGTCGGTCTTGCCGAGCGGCAGGTTGCCGGCGCGGAAGAACGCTTCGAGCGCGTCGACCAGCTGCAGCTTGTTCTTCAGCGACAGCTCGATGTTGATCCGCTCGATGCCGTCGGTGTACTCGCCCATCCGGTTCAGCGGGATGACGACGTCCTCGTTGATCTTGAACGCGTTGGTGTGCTTCGCGATCGCGGCCGTGCGGCTGCGGTCGAGCCAGAAGCGCTTGCGCGCCTCCGCGCTGATCGCGACGAAGCCTTCGCCGCTCTTGCCGTTCGCCATCCGGATTACTTCGGACGTCGCCTGCGCGACCGCATCGGCGTCGTCGCCGACGATGTCGCCGATCAGCACCATCTTGGGGAATGCGTTGCGCTTGCTCTTGGTCGCGTAGCCGACCGCGCGCAGGTAGCGCTCGTCGAGGTGCTCGAGGCCCGCGAGAATCGCGCCGCCCTGCTTCGACGTCTCGAACAGGTAATCCTTGATCTCGACGATGCTCGGGATCGCCTCGCGCGCCTGGCCGAAGAATTCGAGACAGACGGTGCGCGTGTGCGCGGGCATCTTGTGCAGCACCCAGCGCGCGGACGTGATCAGCCCGTCGCAGCCTTCCTTCTGCACGCCGGGCAGCCCGGCGAGGAACTTGTCGGTGACGTCCTTGCCGAGGCCTTCCTTGCGGAACCGGCGGCCTTCGATCTCGAGCATCTCGCTCTTCAGCAGCTTCTCGCCCGGCGCGTACGCGCCGTCGAACCACTTCAGCTCGAAACGCGCGACCGCGATGTCGTGAATCTTGCCCTGGTTGTGCTCATGGCGCGTGACTTCGAGCCAGTTGCCGTCCGGGTCGACCATCCGCCACCAGGCCAGGTTGTCGAGCGCGGTGCCCCACAGCACGGCCTTCTTGCCGCCCGCGTTCATCGCGACGTTGCCGCCGATGCACGATGCGTCCAGCGAGGTCGGATCGACCGCGAACACGTAGCCGGCCGCTTCGGCCGCTTCCGTCACGCGGCGCGTGACGACGCCCGCGCCGGAGAAGATCGTCGGCACCTTGTGCGCGACGCCCGGCAGTTCGGTGAGCTCGACCGCGCCGAGCTGTTCGAGCTTCTCGGTGTTGATCACCGCGGAGAACGGCGTGAGCGGCACCGCGCCGCCCGTGTAGCCGGTGCCGCCGCCGCGCGGGATCACGGTCAGGCCGAGTTCGAAGCACGCCTTGATCAGGCCCGCGATCTCGGCTTCGGTATCGGGAGTCAGCACGACGAACGGGTATTCGACGCGCCAGTCGGTCGCGTCGGTCACGTGCGACACGCGCGACAGCCCGTCGAAGCGGATGTTGTCCTTCTGCGTGCAGCGGCCGAGCGCCTTGGTCGCACGGCGGCGCAGGTCGGCCATCTTGTCGAATTCGTCGGCGAACTCGTCGACCGCGCGCTGCGCGGCGGCTTCCAGCATCTCGACGCGTCCGGCGCGTTCGCGGCCCGCGTCGTCGCGGTGCTCGGTCAGGTCGGCGCGGCGGCGCTTGCCGATCTCGGTCAGGCGGTGGTTCAGCGCCTCGATCAGCAGCGCGCGGCGCTTCGGGTTGTCGAGCAGGTCATCCTGCAGGTACGGGTTGCGGCGCACGACCCAGATATCGCCGAGCACTTCGTACAGCATCCGTGCCGAGCGGCCCGTGCGCCGTTCGGCGCGCAGCTCGTCGAGCACCGACCACGCCTCCGCGCCGAGCAGGCGGATCACGATCTCGCGGTCGGAGAAGGACGTGTAGTTGTAGGGAATCTCGCGCAGACGGGGCGCGGGGTCGGCGGCGACGGTGGCGGCCGCGCCATGCGGATCGAAAACTTGTGGTGCGTTCATGTTCGGACGACTCGGAGGGCCGATACACCGTGCACGGGCGTCGGCAAGCGCGTAGGCGCAATCTTGGGGAAATCTGTTCTGGTGCCAGGCGCGCGACTATCTCGCATGGGGCCGGAGCGGGTCTGGACTCACCGTTCCGGGCCGGCGGGGCCTGGCGGCACTCGGAGCCATCAGCACGATCGCGCGCGGCGCGCATGCCGTTCCGCCGCGGGGCTGGCTGCGCGCGGCGTCGGCTTCAACGGGGCGATCCGAGGGTGCCTCTGCATCTTCCGATCCTTGATTCAAAACGGAATTCTAACCCATGATCGGCCCGCCCGTGAGACGCCGGACAGGTCGTGGGGCTTTCGCCGCAACCCGCGCCGGGCCTGCTTCGGCGCGATTTCGCGCCCGCATTCGCCGTCCGTCCGGTCGGTAACCACGCGGTTAACCCGGTAAAAAGGGGACGCTCCGCGCGGCAAACACGCCCGCCGACGCGCTTGCGCGACCGCGCGCCCGGCATGCCGCTTGCGTGCGGACGGACCCTTGGCGCTATCATTGATCCTTTACCGTCTGCTTCCGCACTGCACGCGAGCGCCCATGGCATCCCACGATTACCTGAAGAAAATCCTCACCGCGCGCGTCTACGACGTCGCGCTCGAGACGGAACTCGAACCCGCCCGCAACCTGTCGGCCCGACTGCGCAACCCCGTTTACCTGAAGCGCGAGGACAACCAGCCCGTCTTCTCGTTCAAGCTGCGCGGCGCGTACAACAAGATGGCGCACATTCCGGCCGACGCGCTCGCGCGCGGCGTGATCACGGCATCGGCCGGCAATCATGC
This sequence comes from Burkholderia sp. RF7-non_BP4, assembly GCF_001521935.1. Lineage (NCBI taxonomy): Bacteria > Pseudomonadati > Pseudomonadota > Betaproteobacteria > Burkholderiales > Burkholderiaceae > Burkholderia > Burkholderia sp. RF7-non_BP4. The sequence goes on from NZ_LOTA01000028.1 coordinate 458,968, forward strand.
GCAGGGCGTCGCGTTCTCGGCGGCACGGATGGGCATCAAGGCCGTGATCGTCGTGCCCGTCACGACGCCGCAGGTGAAGGTCGACGCGGTACGCGCGCACGGCGGCCCGAGTGTCGAGGTGATTCAGGCGGGCGAGTCGTACAGCGATGCGTACGCGCACGCGGTCAAGGTGCAGGCGGAGCGCGACCTCACGTTCGTCCACCCGTTCGACGATCCGTACGTGATCGCCGGCCAGGGCACGATCGCGATGGAAATCCTGCGTCAGCACCAGGGGCCGATTCACGCGATCTTCGTGCCGATCGGCGGCGGCGGGCTCGCGGCCGGCGTGGCGGCCTACGTCAAGGCGGTGCGGCCGGAAATCAAGGTATTCGGCGTGCAGGCCGAGGATTCGTGCGCGATGGCGCAATCGCTGCAGAAAGGCGAGCGCGTCGAGCTGAGCGAGGTCGGCCTGTTCGCGGACGGCACCGCGGTGAAGCTCGTCGGCGAGGAAACCTTCCGGCTCTGCAGCGAATTCCTCGACGGCGTGCTGACGGTCGACACCGACGCGCTGTGCGCGGCGATCAAGGACGTGTTCCAGGATACGCGCAGCGTGCTCGAACCGTCCGGCGCGCTCGCGGTCGCGGGCGCGAAACGCTACGCGGAACGCGAAGGCATCGAGAACCAGACGCTCGTCGCGGTCACGTCCGGCGCGAACATGAACTTCGACCGGATGCGCTTCGTTGCCGAACGCGCGGAAGTCGGCGAGGCGCGCGAAGCCGTGTTCGCCGTCACGATCCCCGAGGAGCGCGGCAGCTTCAAGCGCTTCTGCTCGCTCGTCGGCGATCGCAACGTGACCGAGTTCAACTACCGGATCGCCGATGCGCAATCCGCGCACATCTTCGTCGGCGTGCAGATCAAGCGTCGCGGCGAATCGGCCGAAATCGCCGCGAACTTCGAGTCGCACGGCTTCAAGACCGTCGACCTGACGCACGACGAGTTGTCGAAGGAACACATCCGCTACATGGTGGGCGGCCGCTCGCCGCTCGCGCTCGACGAACGCCTGTTCCGCTTCGAATTCCCGGAGCGGCCGGGCGCGCTGATGAAGTTCCTGTCGTCGATGGCGCCGGACTGGAACATCAGCCTGTTCCACTACCGCAACCAGGGCGCGGACTACAGCTCGATCCTCGTCGGGCTGCAGGTGCCGCAGGCCGATCGCGCCGAATTCGAACGCTTCCTTGCGGCGCTCGGCTATCCGTACGTCGAGGAGAGCGCCAATCCGGCTTACCGCCTCTTCCTGTCGTAAAGGCTTCGTGCAATGAATCCCGAACATTCCCCGCTCGGCAAGGCGACCGTCTACGCAGCGCAGTACGACGCGTCGCTGCTGTTCCCGATCCCGCGCGCCGGCGCGCGCGAGCAGCTCGGCATCACGTCGGCGCCGCCGTTCTTCGGCACCGACATCTGGAACGCGTACGAGCTGTCGTGGCTCAACGCGCGCGGCAAGCCGCAGCTCGCGGTCGCGACGTTCTTCGTGCCGGCCGAATCGCCGAACATCGTCGAATCGAAGTCGTTCAAGCTGTATCTCGGTTCGTTCGCGCAATCGAAGTTCGATTCGGTCGACGCCGTGCGCGACGTGCTGAAACGCGACGTGTCGGCCGCATGCGGTGCGAGCGTGTCGGTGCAGCTCGTGTCGCCGCACGATTTCGGCAAGCTCGAGATGGAGGAGCTCGACGGGCTGTCGCTCGACCGGCTCGACCTCGACACCGACGTGTACGAACCCGATCCGTCGCTGCTGTCGGCCGCCGAGGACGAAGCGCCGGTCGAGGAAACGCTCGTGTCCGACCTGCTGCGCTCGAACTGCCCGGTCACCGGCCAGCCCGACTGGGGCAGCGTACAGATTCACTATGTCGGGCCACAGATCGATCACGCGGGGCTGCTGCGCTACATCATCTCGTTCCGCAACCACACGGGCTTTCACGAGCAGTGCGTCGAGCGGATCTTCCTCGACATCCTGCATGCGTGCAAACCGGTGAAGCTCGCGGTGTATGCGCGCTATACGCGCCGCGGCGGGCTCGACATCAATCCGTTCCGCACGAACTACAACCAGCCGATGCCGGACAATGCGCGGACCGCGCGGCAGTAACACCGGCCTGCCCGAAACGAAACAGCCCCGCCGGCTCGCGCCGACGGGGCTGTTTCACTGTGCGCAGCGGATTGCGCGAACGCGTTACTTCGCCGGCGCCTTGTAAGCGATGCAATCGACCTCGACCTTGCAGTCGATGACCATGCTCGACTGCACGCACGCGCGTGCCGGCGGATGCTCGCCGAAGTACGACACGAACACCTTGTTGAACGACGCGAAATCGCGTGCGTCGTCGAGCCACACGCCGCAGCGCACGACGTGTTCGAGGCCGTAGCCGGCTTCCTTCAGGATCGCGATCACGTTCTCGATCGTCTGCTTCGACTGCGTGACGATCCCGCCTTCGACGACCTCGCCGTTCACCATCGGCGTCTGGCCCGACACGTACAGCCAGCCGTCGGCCTCGACCGCGCGTGCAAACGGCATCACCTGGCCGCCGGTACCCTTCGCTTCGCCCACGCCATATCGCTTCATCGTTTAACTCCTTGATTGTCGACCGGCATCGGCGCACAAGCGCCAGCGCCGGTCCCATGCAACGCACGGTTGCGGATGCGCGCGCCGACATGGCGCACGCGGCAAATCGGATCGGGACCGCGTTCAGAACGCGGCGTCGGCACTCGCCGGCACGCGCTCGCCGCGCGCGACGAAACCGCCGGCGCGCGCGCCGGTCGGCTGGCCGTTCTCGTAGGTCAGCACGCCGTTCACCCACACCGCGTCGATCCCGTGCGCGGGCTGCTGCGGCTTCTCGAACGTCGCGGCATCGATCACGCGCGCCGGATCGAACAGCACGAGATCCGAGTGGTAGCCGACGTGCACTTCGCCGCGCCGCGCGATCCCGTAGCGGCGCGCGGACAGCGACGTCATCTTGCGGATCGCTTCCTCGAGCGGCAGCAGGTTCGTGTCGCGCACGTAATGGCCGAGCACGCGCGGGAATGCGCCCCACAGTCGCGGGTGCGGCAGCGGATCGTTCGGCAGGCCGTCCGAGCCGACCATCGTCGCCGGATGCGACAGGATCCGCCGCACGTCGTCCTCGGACATGTTGTGGTACACGGCGCCGGCCGGGCGGATCCGCTGCGCGGCCTCCTGCTCGGTCACGCCCCAGTCGGCCGCGATCGCCTTCAGCAGCTTGCCCGCGACTTCCGGATGCGGCTCCGACCACGTGATCGTGATGTCGATGTCGCCCGTCACCTGCTTCAGGTCGAGCGTCGACGAGCTGCGGCTGTACGGATAGCAGTCGCAGCCGACCGGCTGGTAGCGGCGCGCGCCTTCGAGCGACGCGAGCACCTCGGTGCTGCGCCCCCAGTTCGACGGGCCCGCGCATTTCAGGTGCGAGATCACGACCGGCACCTGCGCGTGACGGCCGACGCGATAAGCCTCGTCCATCGCGTCGAGGATCGCGTCGAACTCGGTGCGCATGTGCGTCGTGTACAGCGCGCCCGCATTCGCGAGCGGTTCGGCGAGCGCCATCACCTCCTCGGCCGGCGCCGCGAACGCGGAGCCGTATGCGAGGCCTGACGACAGCCCGAGCGCGCCGTTCGCGAGCGCCTCCTCGAGCTGCGAGCGCATTCCGGCGATTTCGCCGTCGGTCGCCGCGCGGTCGAGGCGGTCCATCTGGTTGTTGCGCAGCGCGGTGTGCCCGACGAGCGCCGCGACGTTGACGGCCGGACGCGCGTCGTTGACGGCCGCGACATAGGCGGCGAAGGTCGGATAGCGGAACGCGTCGCGATCGCCGAGCAGGTTCATCGGGTCGGGCGGATCGCCCGCGAGCGTCACCGGCGACGCGCTGATCCCGCAGTTGCCGACGATCACCGTCGTCACGCCCTGCGAGATCTTCGGCAGCATTTCGGGTGCGCGGATCACGTGCGTGTCGTCGTGCGTGTGCACGTCGACGAAGCCCGGCGCGAGCGCGCGGCCGTTCGCATCGACGACGGTCTCGGCGAGCCAGTTCGACAGATTGCCGATCGCCGCGATCACGCCGTTGCGGATCGCGACGTCGCGCGTGACGGGCGGCGCACCGGTGCCGTCGTACAACTGCGCGCCGACGATCAGCGTATCGGCGGCTTCGGGATGCGAATGCATGGTCAGTCTCCTACCGGTTGACGGTCTCCGCCGCCGCGATGCGCATCGAGCGCATGCTTGATGCGGCGCAGCGATTCTCGGCCCGCATCGCCGAGCCGCAGTGCGACTCCGGTGACGAGCACGTCGATCGCCATCATCATCGCGTAGCGCGACGTCGAAGGCTTGTAAATGAAATCGGTTTCGAACGCGACGACCGGGATCAGGTGGTCGGCAAGCTTCGCGAGCGGCGAAGCCGGCGCGGTGATCGCGATCAGCTTCGCGCCGTAGCGCTTCGCGAGACGGCAGCTCTCGAGCAGCTCGGGCACGCGCCCGCTCACCGACAGCGCGACGACCACGGCGTCGCGCGACAGCGTCGCCGCCACCATCCGCTGCAGCAGGCTGTCCTGGTAGCTCGCGACCGGCCGGCCGAAGCGCACGAGCCGGAAGCGCAATTCGTCGGCGAGCGCGGTGGAGCCGCCGCCCTGCCCGTACACGTAGATCATCTTCGCGCCGGCGAGCAGGTCGGCCGCCGCGTCGAACGACGTGTTGCGCAGCAGCTGGTGATTGTGCGCGAGCGCCACGCGGATTTCGTCGTAGACGACCGATGCGGGGCTCGCGTCTTCTTCGGGATGCTCGTCGGCCGGCACGAAAAAGCGCTGGCCGACGGCCGCCGCCTGCGCGACGAGCACCTTCAGTTCGCGCACGTCGCGGCAACCGACGGCCTTCGCGAAACGCGTGACCGTCGCGACGCTGACCCCCGCGTCGCGCGCGAGCGCGCCGATGCTCGCATGCGCGGCGCGCGCGAGATCGGCGAGGATGAATGCGGCGACCTTGCGTTCGGCCTCGCGCAACTCGGGCGCGCATTCGGCGATCCGCGCGACGATGTCGAGGACCGGCTGGGCGACCGAAGCCGATTCGGCTGCGAACGGAGCGGACGGAGTGGCGGACGAATTCATCTGCTGAAAAGGATCTGGCGCCTCATGTTACTAAATAACATCACCGCGCCGATGCTACTTTCTGTACCATCTGCATGTCAACTTCAGTGCAATGCATAGTGATGATGGAGCGGGATGACATGAAAGTTACAAACTATCAGGAACCGACAATCAATCCGTTGGGCAAGGGCCTCGGCAACCTGCCGAGCGCGAGCGTGCCGCTCGACGACGCGGGCCGCCTCGAGTGGAACCTGCTCGCGGAAGACGTCAGCCTGCCGGCCGCCGTGCTGTACGCGGATCGCATCGAACACAATCTGAACTGGATGCAGGCATTCGTCCAGCAGTACGGCGTGAAGTTCGCGCCGCACGGCAAGACGACGATGGCGCCGCAACTGTTCCGCCGCCAGCTCGACGCCGGCGCATGGGGCATCACGCTCGCGACCGCGCACCAGACGCAGGCCGCGTATCACGGCGGCGTGCGGCGCGTGCTGCTCGCGAACCAGCTGGTCGGCCGCCAGAACATGGCGATCATCGCGCAGCTGCTGTCCGATCCCGAGTTCGAATTCTTCTGCCTCGTCGATTCGGCCGACGGCGTCGACCAGCTCGGCCGCTTCTTCGGCGACGCGAAGAAGACGCTGAACGTCCTGCTCGAGCTCGGCGTGCCGGGCGGCCGCGCGGGTGTGCGCGACGCCGCGCAACGCCAGGCCGTGCTCGACGCGATCGCGCGCTATCCGGACACGCTGAAGCTGGCCGGCATCGAACTCTACGAAGGCGTGCTGAAGGAGGAAGGCGAAATCCGCACGTTCCTGCAGGACACGGTCGCGCTCACGCGTGAGCTGGCCGAAGCCGGCCGTTTCTCGCGCACGCCGGCGATCCTGTCGGGCGCCGGCTCGGCGTGGTACGACGTGGTCGCGGAGGAATTCGCGAAGGCGTCCGATGCCGGTTTCGCGGAAGTCGTGCTGCGTCCGGGCTGCTACCTGACGCACGACGTCGGCATCTACAAGAAGGCGCAGACCGACGTGTTCGCGCGCAACCCGATCGCCCGCAGGATGGGCGAAGGGCTGCTGCCGGCGCTGCAGCTGTGGGCATACGTGCAGTCGGTGCCGGAGCAGGATCGCGCGATCGTCGCGCTCGGCAAGCGCGACGCGGCGTTCGACGCGGGCCTGCCCGAGCCGGCGCGCCACTTCCGCCCGGGCCGCGACAGCGCGCCGCGCGATGTCGCCGCGAGCGAAGGCTGGGCCGTCACCGGGATGATGGACCAGCACGCGTATCTGCAGATCCCGCCGGGCGCGGACGTGAAGGTCGGCGACATGGTCGCGTTCGACATCTCGCACCCGTGCCTGACGTTCGACAAGTGGCGCCAGCTGCTCGTCCTCGATCCGCAGTTCCGTGTGACGGAAGTCGTCGAAACCTTCTTCTGACGCCCCGCGCGCCCCGCCCCGCCGCCGCGCGGGGCGGCCGTCACGCGCGCTTCAAGCGGCCGGAGTACACTGCGCTTTCGTCCTCGGGGCCGCTTCGCCGCCGCAGCGCCGTCTGCCGCATGCGGCGCGAACGGACCCTCAACGCTGTTCAATGGAGAAAGCCATGGCCGCGAAGAAGATCCTGTTCCTGACCGGCGATTTCGCCGAAGACTACGAAACGATGGTGCCGTTCCAGGCGCTGCAGGCCGTCGGCCATCACGTCGATGCAGTCTGCCCGGGCAAGCGCGCGGGCGACAAGGTCAAGACCGCGATCCACGATTTCGAGGGTGACCAGACCTACACCGAGAAGCCCGGCCACAACTTCACGCTGAACGCGACGTTCGACGACGTCGATGCGTCGGCCTACGACGCACTCGCGATCGCGGGCGGCCGCGCGCCCGAATACCTGCGTCTGGATGCGAAGGTGATCGCGCTGGTGCGCGCGTTCGCCGAAGCCGGCAAGCCGATCGCCGCGATCTGCCATGCGGCGCAGCTGCTCGCGGCCGCCGACGTGATCCGCGGCAAGCGCATCTCGGCCTACCCGGCCTGCGCGCCGGAAGTGAAGCTCGCGGGCGGCGAATACGCGGACATCCCGGTCGATGCGGCCGTGACCGACGCGCCGTTCGTCACCGCGCCCGCGTGGCCCGCGCATCCGGCATGGCTCGCGCAGTTCCTCGCGCTGCTGGGCACGCGCATCGAGCTGTGAACGAAGCTGAATGAAATGAAGTGAAACGCCGGCCGGCGGCGGGTTCGCGCGACCCGCATGCCGCGCCGATCAGGATCGGTCGACGGGGCGCGCCCCGTCGTGCCGCATCTGCCCTGCCCTTCAGTGCCGCGCCGGCGTCGAGCCGACTTCCGCGATCCGCGACTCCAGCATCGCCAGCGCACCCGACAGCGCGGTCAGCACGTCGTCCGGCAGTTGCGCCATCGTCTGGTCGAGAAACGCCTTGCGGCGCGGCAGGCACGCGTTGAACGCGGCGCGGCCGTCTTCGGTCAGCGTGACGTTGGTCACGCGGTTGTCGCGGGCATCGGACGCGCGCTCGATCCAGCCGAGCGCGTCGAGCGATTTCAGCTGGCGCGTGAGCGCGCCCGGATCGATGCGCAGCACCTCGACGAGCTTCTTCTGCGACGAATGCCCGCCCATCGTGTGCAGCGCGACCATGATGCGCCAGCGCGGCATCGGCTGCCCGACGTGCGTTTCGAACGCGCTCATGAACGCGCGATACGTGCGTCCGAATTGCTGCAAGATCGCGACGCGGTCCTGTTCTTCCATGCGCTGATGCCTACTCGTTCAATCGGTGAATCGTTCAATCGGCCGCGACATGCGGTTCGATCTTGTGCCGTAGCGCGATCGGCGGCACGCGGCGACACTGCCACACCGACACCACGGCGACGACGGCCGCCATCGCGACCCCCAGGTGAATCGCGCCGACCAGCGATTCGCGGGCCGCTTCCAGCAGCAGCGCGCCATTATGCCCGGCGCGGGTCAGCTCCGCGACGAGACCGCCCTGCGCGGCGCGGTCGATCAGGATCTGCGGATCGGCGAGTTGCGCGTGCCACTGCAGCGCGTGGTCGCCCGACAACGCATCGCGCACGCCGCTCGAATACATCTGGTTGACCAGCGTGCCCGTCAGCGCGGTGCCGATCATCCCGCCGACCATCCGCAGCGACTGCAGCAGCGCCGTCGCGATGCCGAGGTGCTCGCGGCCGGCCGTCTGCTGCGCGAACACGGTGAGGTTCGGCAGCACGAAGCCGAGGCCGATGCCGCCGGCGACCATCAGCGCCATCAGCACCCAGGTCGGCGTCGTGTGCGTCGACACGACGATGCCCGCGCATGCGATCGCGAACAGCACGAAACCGACGTGCAGCATCGTATTCGGATTGCGGATGCGCGTGACGACGCGGCCGTTCATGATGCTGCCGATCGTGATGAACACGACGAGCGGCGTGATCACGAGCCCCGCCTCCTTCGGCGACATGCCGAAGCCGCCCTGGAACAGCAGCGGCGCGTAGAACAGCAGCGAGAACATTGAGAAGCCGGCGAGGATCGCGAGCACGAACAGCGCCGACAGCGCGCGGTTGCCGAACATGTCGAACGGCAGAATCGGCTGCGCGCAGCGCTTTTCCCAATGCCACAAGCCGACGCCGGCGCCGACCGCGACGATCAGCAGCAGCGACGCCCAGCTCAAGACGCCGTACTTCGGCAGCCATTCGACGAACAGCTGCAGCGCGCCGAGCGACAGCGCGATCAGCAGCGCGCCGGGCCAGTCGAGCCGCATCTTGCGGTCGTGCTCGACATGGCGCAGATGCGGCAGGTAGCGCCACACGAAGAACAGCGACAGCAGGCCGACCGGCAGGTTCACGTAGAACACCGAGCGCCAGCCGAACGACTGGGTCAGGATCCCGCCGAGCGACGGCCCGACCGCGTTCGCGATGCCGAACGCGGAGCTCATCAATACCTGCCAGCGCAGCCGCACGACGGAATCGGGGAACAGATCGGGAATGCACGCGAACGCGGTGCCGACCAGCATTCCGCCGCCGATCCCCTGCAGGCCGCGCGCGAGCACCAGGAACAGCATGTCGTTGGCCATCCCGCACAGCACCGACGCGCCGGTAAACACGACGATCGACACGATCACGAACGGCTTGCGCCCGTAATAGTCGCCGAGCCGGCCGAAGATCGGCACGGTGATCACGGAACTGAGCAGGTACGAGGTCGCGACCCACGCATACAGGTCGAACCCCTTGAGCTCGGCGACGATGGTCGGCAACGCGGTGCCGACGACCGTCTGGTCAAGCGCGACGAGCATGGTGACGAACGAGATCCCGATCATCGCCAGCAGCGATTCGCGGAACGGCAGGACTTGCCCGCTCGAATGGTGGGCGGCAGTATGGACGGCCATTTTTTGTTGATGCAACTTTTGACGAGTCAAACAATCTCAAAATTCTAGCACGCCGGAGTAATCTAGGCTGGCGACGGATTTGGGGCCGATGGCCGCCAGGGAGAAAGATGGAACCGATTTCAATCACGCCTGCCGCGACGCTGTCGCCGGAAGACCAGGACGCATTGCGGCGCGCGAAGCAGGTGCTGGAAAGCCCGTCGCTGACGATGAAGCTGACGGGCGTGCTGGGCGCGCCGGTCGAGAAGATGATCGCGCGGCTGCCCGACTTCGCGACCGGCAAGATCAACGACGCGACGCAGCTGGCGCTGCGCAAGTGCCTGAACATCGCGCTGCGCACGCTCGGCAAGCCGCAGACGCCCGATGCCGAGCCGGACAAGCCGAGCAACCTGCTGCACAAGCTCGCGGTCGCGACGACCGGCGCGGCGGGCGGCGCGTTCGGCTTCCTCGCGCTGCCGGTCGAGCTGCCGGTGACGACCACGCTGATCTTCCGCTCGGTGTGCGACATCGCGCGCAGCGAGGGCGAGGACCTGGGCTCGGTGGATACGCAGTTGCAGTGCCTGGCCGTGCTCGGCATGGGCGGCAACGCGGACAAGCGGGAAGAAGACGCCGATCTCGGCTATTTCGTGCTGCGCGGCGCGCTCGCGCAGGCGATTTCGAAGGCGTCGTCGGACATCACGACGAAAGGAATCACGGCGCACAGCTCGGCGGCGGTGTTCAAGCTGGTGCAGACGGTGGCATCACGTTTCTCGGTGCAGGTCACCGAGCAGATGGCCGCGAAGTCGATCCCGGCGATCGGCGCGGTGCTCGGAGCGACCGTCAACACGCTGTTCATCGACCACTTCCAGCAGATGGCGCACGGCCACTTCACCGTGCGCCGGCTCGAGCGCAAGTACGGCCCGGTCGCCGTCAAGGCCGCGTATCAGGCGATCGACGGCTCGCCCACGCGCTGAACCGCCCGCTCGACCGCGACGCGGCGCAGGAATGCGGCCGCACGGTCGAGCGCGTCGCGCGACTCCGGCACCATCGGCGTGTAGAGCTGCCACACGTGCGGCATGTCGGGCCACACCTCGATCTCCACCGGCACGCCGGCCGCCTTCGCGTTGTCGGCGACGCGGCGCGAATCGTCGAGGAGCACCTCGGTGCTGCCGGCCTGGATGAAGAGCGGCGGCAGCCCGGTGAAGTCCGCGTAGAGCGGCGACGCGTACGGATGCGTCGCCGATTCGTCTCCCAGATACAGCTTCGCCGCCTTCGGCAGCGCCGCGGCCGCGAACATCGGGTCGCGGCCGTCGTTGCTGCGCATCGTGTCGCCGGTGCCGGCCAGGTCGGTCCACGGCGAGAACAGGATCGCGCCGGCCGGCAACGGTTCGCCGCGATCGCGCAGCGCGACGAGCGTCGCGAGCGCGAGGCCGCCGCCCGCCGAATCGCCGCCGAACACGATCGACTCGGGCGGCGTGCCGAGCGCGAGCAATTGCCGGTACGCGGCCAGCGCGTCGTCGAGCGCGGCCGGGAAGCGGTTCTCGGGCGCGAGCCGGTAGTCGAGCGAGAACGAGCGCACGCCCGCGCGCTTCGTGAGGCCGAACACGAGCGGTCGATGGGTTTTCGTCGAACAGAAGTAGTAGCCGCCGCCGTGGAAGTACAACAGTGTGCGGCCGGGCCCGCGAGCGGCGGCCGCATCGGTGCGTTCGAGCCATTCGCCGCGCAGCGGCGCATCGCCGGGACCGTAGCATTCGCGCAGCCGGTAGCCCGACGGTGCGCGACGCGGCACGATCATCCTCAGGTCGGTAAAGCGCCGCGCGCGGGCAGGGTCGAGCACCGGGCGCGTGGTCTCGGGACGAAACTGCCGGCGCAGCAGCCAGCACGCGAACTTGCTTTGCCAACTCATCCAACACACTCCATCGTCGCAGTGTGACGATGGTACGTGCGATCGTCACCGCGCCGCTCGACGGGAGCCTCTATATCAAACGCCGGCGCGCGGTTCGCCGGCCTCAGCTCGCCGGCATCATCTGGCCGCGGATCTCGCCGGACGGATGCTCCTTCGTGTGCACGTTGAAATACCACTTGCCGGCCATCAGGTCGGTCACCTGCGAGTCGGTCAGCTCCTTCGAACCCTTGATCGGGCTCGCGAGCGCGTCCTTCGGGATCGGCACCTGCACGCCGGCGTTCTGGCCGACCGGCGCGGGCCCGTGGAAATGCGCGGCGGTGGCCGGCCCCGTGAGATGTTCGTACGTCGCCGTCCACTGCAGCATGTGCGTGGCCGTGTCGTAGGTCGCAGCGACGGCGCCGGCGCCCTTGGTCGCGGTGGGTGGCACTTCGCTCGACGGCTGCAGATTGGCGGACAGGCGCACCGTTTCGGCGGCGGCGCTGCCGGCGGCCAGGACGCCCGCGAGCAACGCCACCTGGAGCAAACGCAGCTTCGGCATGAATCCTCCTTGTACGTCGGGGTACGCCACCCGGACGGGGGACGTTCCATGATGGTAGTCGATCGTCGCCGATCCGGCACCGCTGCGTCGCCCGCCAGCCTGACGGAACCTGGAAGAGACCTTTGCAGCGGGAGCCCTGAATCCATGCGCGGCCTTTCGCTACACTTCGTCTCACAGTTGCTTGTTTCCTTCGTCCGAAGGAGTCTGCGAGTATTCACGCGGCCATCCGGCCGCGTTTTTTTTTGCCCGTGCCCGGGCGGCATGCACGCCTGCGTCGGGAAAATTCCGCTTCGCGGGCCGTCAAGCACACGAATCGATTGTCGCCGCGGCGATCGGGTCCGGCATCGCGCCGACCCCGCGCCCTCACGCGCGATAGCCCGGATCGATCCGATCGACGATGCGCTGCAACGCGTCGAACGCGTCCTGCCCCGCGCCGTGCTTCGGATCGAAGTTCAGCGAGTCGCGCACGCAGCCCTCGAGCACCAGCGGCGCAATCGGCAGCGCGTCGCCGATCGCGTGGGTCGCGACCTGCACCTCGCACGCGCGATTGAGCAGCCACATCAACGAGAAGGTCTGCGCGAGCGTCGCGCCGATCGTCACGGGCCCGTGGTTGCGCAGCAGCAGCACCGGCCGCCCGCCGGCGCTCTCGACGATGCGCCGCCCTTCCTCCAGGTGCACCGTGATGCCCTCGAAATCGTGATACGCGATCTTCCCGTACAACTGCGCCGAATAGAAGTTCGAGAACGACAGCCCGTCGCGCGAGCAGCACACGGCCATCGTCGGCGTCGTGTGCACGTGCATCACGCAGTGCGCGTCGGGCAGCGCCGCATGGATCGCGCTGTGGAACGTGAAGCCGGCCGGATTGATCGGCCAGTCGGAATGGCCGATCACATTGCCGTCGATGTCGATCTTCACGAGGTTCGACGCGCATACCTCGCGGTAATGGAGCCCGAACGGATTGATCAGGAAATGGCCGTCCTCGCCCGGCACGCGCAGCGAGATATGGTTGTAGATCAGCTCGGTCCAGCCGAGATGGTCGAAGATCCGGTAGGCGGCCGCGAGCTGCACGCGCGCCTGCCATTCGGCTTCGGAGAAGCGGGCGGGACGCGTGAACGGCTGGTTCGGTACACGTTGCATGGGGCACTCCGGTTGCGGGCGGGGCGGCCGCGCGGGCGGCTCGCGCATCGTCCCTCGTCTCCTGGCGGCGCGCAGGTGCGTCCAGCACAGGCGCGCGCGGCGCGTCGTTCGGCACCGCTGCGGCCCACATTGCGCGAGCCGTCCGGCGGCACCCGTCACGATACGCATATCGTTGCGCGCACAACCATATCACCTTTCCCCGCGCACCGGTATCACGGGTTTGGCCCGAGCCGTTCCGGCCCTTACAACTGGTCTTCGACCGGCAGCAGCATGAAGAGGCCGGTCATCAGGTTGCGCATCAGCCCCGCATGCGGATCGACGTGATAGGTGGCCGGCTCGCCGTTGTCGGTGCCGGTCCACTCGAGTTCGGGCGTGCCGCCGCCCGCCGGCGTCGCGAGGCTCACGCGATAGCTTTCGTCGGGCTGCGTCACGCGCGCGAAGATTGCCGCGGCCTGCTGCGCGATCTTCGGGCTGTGGATCACGAGCGCGAGTTCCGTATTCAGGTACGCCGAACGCGGATCGAGGTTCAGCGACCCGATCACGAGGACCTTGCGGTCGATCACGTACGCCTTCGCGTGCAGGCTCGCACGCGAGCGCGAGCCGAACAGGCCCGCGCGCGGCGGGTTCGGCCGCGCCTTGAATTCGTACAGTTCGACGCCGTGCTGCAGCAACGGCACGCGGTACGGCGCGTAGCCGGCCTGCACGGCGACCGCGTCGGTCGCGGCGAGCGAATTGGTCAGGATCGCGACGCGCACGCCGCGCGCGGCCGTGTCGCCGAGGATCTTCACGCCCGCGTCGTGCGGCACGAAGTACGGCGAAAACGCGAGGAATTCCTGCTGCGCGTCGCGCGTCAGTTCGACGAGGCGCTGCATCGGCGGGCTCACGTACGCGCCGGTCGGCCGCATGACCTTGTCCGGTGCGTCGACCTTGAACTCGGCCGGCGCCCACACCAGCTCGAGCTCGTCGCGCGCGATCTGCTGCGCGAGCGGCGTCGCGTTCAGCGGCTTCGCGTTGTACGGGTCGGCGTTCTTGCGCCAGTGGTCGCGCAACTCGTCGCGCATCGCGTCGAGATCCTTCGGATCAAACTTCTGATGATTCAGCACCCGCAGCGGATAGCTGCTCGCGCTTGCCCAGTAGTCGTCGAAGCTCGTCGAGATGTCGTTCGTCACGGGGCCGGCCGCGAGCACGTCGAGGTCGCGGAACTGCAGCGTCGGGCTCGCGCTGAAGTATTCGTCGCCGAGGTTGCGGCCGCCGACGATCGCGATCTGGTTGTCCGCGATCATCGCCTTGTTGTGCATCCGCCGCGTAAAGCTGTCGAGCCGCGTCAGCGAATTGGCCGTGCGCTCGACCATTCCGTACCGCGACGCACCGAACGGGTTGAACACGCGAATCTCGACCTTCGGATGCGTATTCAGCCCGGCCATGACGCGGTCGATGTCGCGGAAATTCAGGTCGTCGACCAGCATCCGCACACGCACGCCGCGATCGGCCGCATACAGCGCCGCGCCGAGCAGCAGCTTGCCGGTCGTGTCCTCGGTCGCGATGTAGTACTGCATGTCGAGCGTCTTCGTCGCCGCGCGCGCGAGCGCGATGCGCATCTGCAGCGCGGTCGCGCCGTCGGGCAGCAGCCGGAAGCCCGACTGCCCCGGATGCGCGGCTTCCGGCGCGGCCAGCGCGGTGCGCAGCGGCGTCGCGGTATCGGTCGGCAATGCGTGCGAGACGGGGCGATCGAGCGTGGTGGCGGGCGGATGCGTCGCGCAGGCGGCGACCAGCGACAGCAGCGCGCAGACGACAAGCGCGCGGGCCGGGCGGCAGGCGGCGCGCCATGAGAGCGCGGCCGGCGCGCGCCGGATCAAAGACATGAGCACGGAAACTTCCTCGACAGGCGGATCAACAGGTCCGCAATCGCCGCGGCGTGCGGCTGACGGGTGGTTCCAATCGATTCTAGTGGGCGCCCGATGAACCGGTCAATCGCGCGGCTCGCGCATGCGGCGCCGTGAACCGCTCGCGCGCGGCCGGCGCGGGCATCCGGGAACGGCAGCCCGCGGCTCGGCCGCCAGACGGGCACGCGGCATCCATGGTCCAACCAATCTCACGGCGTGTGGCCGCTTCGCTCGAAGTGGCTGCGCACGTAGTCGATATGGGTCTGCATCGCGGTGCGCGCCTCCTCGGGCCGGTGCGCGCAGATCGCGTCGCAGACCACCCGGTGCTGCCGCAACAGCAGCTCGGACGCCTGCTCGTCGTGCGTCGTCATCCCCGCGACGTTGATCGAGATGTGCTCGCGCAGCATCCCGATCACGCTCGTGTGCAGGTGCAGGAACATCGTGTTGTGGGACGCCAGCGCGATCGCCTCGTGCAGCTTCGCGTCGGTCGATGCCTCGAGGGCCGCGTCGTCGTTCGCGTATGCGCTCTCGAGTTCGCGCAGCAGCGTCCGGATCCGGCGCCGGTCGTTCGCATCCGCGCGCAGCGCGGCGAAATACGCGGTCGCGCCTTCGAGCACGCGACGGAATTCGAGTATGTCGTCGCGCAGCGCCGGGTGATCGGCGACCAGTTGGCCCCACGGCGACGCGATGCCCGCGCGCAACTGGTCCGTCACGTACACGCCCGCGCCGCGCCGGCTCTGCAGCAGCCCGCGCGCGACGAGCCGCTGCGTCGCCTCGCGCACCGTATTGCGCGCCACGCCGTATTGTTGCGCGAGCAAGCGCTCGGCCGGCAGCCGCGCCCCGGCCGGCCAGGTGCCGTCGAGCAGCGCCGTCTCGATCTTGCGCATCACCACTTCGGTCCGGCCCCGTGCCGTCATCGCCGCCATCGCCGTCTCCCCCATCGGAATACCCGCCGCGCCGATTGGCCCAACCAATTTGAGCTGCGGCGCCGTCGCGGGAATTATGCAGCGAAATCGTCGTCCCGCATTCGCTTGCCGGGCCGGCACCCTGGAGCGAGACATGAACGAAAGGCACTACCCCGCCGCCGCCCCCGCGCACGTCTACCTGTTCGCGACCTGCCTGGTCGACCTGTTCGTCCCCGAAGCCGGGCTCGACGCGGTCCGCCTGCTGGAACGCGAAGGCCTGACCGTCCACTATCCGCGCGGCCAGAGCTGCTGCGGGCAGCCGGCCTACAGCAGCGGCAATCCCGACGAGGCTCGCCGCGTCGCGGCCGCGCAGCTCGATCTGTTCGCCGAGCCGTGGCCCGTGATCGTGCCGTCCGGCTCGTGCGCGGGCATGATCCGGCACCATTGGCCGGCCCTGTTCGCCGACGACCCCGTGCACGGCCCGAAGGCGCGCGCGATCGCGGAGCGCACCTACGAACTCGCCGAATTCCTCGTCCATGTGCTCGACGTGCGGCTCGACCGCATCGACGCGAACGCCGCCCCGGACGAGCGCGTGGTGCTGCACACGTCGTGCGCGGCCCGCCGCGAGATGGGCACGCGCGTGCACGGCGTCGCGCTCGTCGACGCGCTGCCGGGCGTCACGCGCATCGAACACGAACGCGAATCGGAATGCTGCGGCTTTGGCGGCACGTTCTCGCTGAAACACCCCGACATCTCCGGCGCGATGGTGCACGACAAGGTCGCATCGGCCTGCGCGACGGGCTGCGACCGGCTCGTGTCGGCGGACTGCGGCTGCCTGCTGAACATCGGCCACGCTGCGACCAAGGCCGGCGCGACGCTGCCCGTCGAGCATCTCGCAAGCTTCCTGTGGCGCCGCACGGCAGGCGCCGGCTCGCTGCGCGGAGACGCGCAATGAGCGCGCGCGACGCCATCCTCGCGCGCCTGCGCGCCGCCGCGCCCGGCGTCGCCGCGAACGCCGCGCCCGCCCTCGATGCGCGCATCGACACGCATTACGCGGCGCGCCGCGCACCGGTCACCCCCGATTCCCATACGCTCGCGCAGACGATGCAGGCCGCGCTCGCCGCGTCGCACGCCGACGTCTGGTGCGCCACCGCCGATGCGTGGCCCGCGCAACTTGCCGCACGGCTCGCCGATGCCGGCGTGCGCCGCCTGCTGCTCGACCCGGCCCGCGCCGAATCCGCGGCCCTCGCGCGAGCGCTGCCCGACGCGGTCGCGCCGGTGCCGTTCGACCGGCCGATCGACGCGTGGAAAGCCGAGCTGTTCGACACGATCGACGCGGGCTTCACCGTCGCGCGCTCGGGCATCGCGGCGACCGGCACAGTCGTGCTCGCGCCCGATGCCGGCACGCCGCGCACGGTATCGCTGGTGCCGCCGCTGCACATCGCGCTCGTCCATGCGAACACGCTGCACGCGGACCTCCACGCGGCCGTGCACGCGGAGCGCTGGCACGCCGGCATGCCGACCAACGTCGTGCTGGTGTCGGGCCCGTCGAAGACCTCCGACATCCAGCAGACCCTCGCGTATGGCGCACACGGGCCGCGCAACCTCTGGGTCGTGATCGTCACCGAACCGACCGCAACCGCCTGCCAGGACCTGCCGCGATGAGCGACCAACCGCTGCAATTCGTCGCCCCCGGCGACTTCAAGGCCCGCGCGCGCGCCGCGCTCGACGATCCCGCGCTGCGCCGGAGCTTTCGCGGCGCGATGGACTTCCTGCAGGGCAAGCGCGCGACCCAGTTCCCCGACGATACCGAGCTGCAGCAACTGCGCGATCTCGGCGAAGCCGTGCGGCAGCACGCGCTCGCGCAACTGCCCGCGCTGCTCGAGCGGCTGGAGGCGAAGCTCACGGCGGCCGGCGTGCACGTGCACTGGGCCGAGACGGCCGCCGACGCGAACGCGATCGTGCTCGGCATCGCGCAGGCGAAGAAGGCGCGCCGCGTGATCAAGGGCAAGTCGATGGCAAGCGAGGAAATCGAGCTGAACCATTACCTCGCGGATCATGGCGTCGACTGCATCGAGTCCGACATGGGCGAGTTCATCGTGCAGCTCGCGGGCGAGAAGCCGTCGCACATCGTGATGCCGGCGATCCACAAGACGCGCGGCGACATCGCCGAGCTGTTCGAGGAGCACATCCCCGGCACGCGCTACACGGAGGACGTCGACGAGCTGATCCAGACCGGCCGGCGCGCGCTGCGCCGCGCATTCGCGGAAGCCGACATCGGCCTGTCCGGCGTGAACTTCGCGGCGGCCGACACGGGCACGCTGTGGCTCGTCGAGAACGAGGGCAACGGCCGGCTGTCGACCACCGTGCCCGACACGCACGTCGCGATCATGGGCATCGAGAAGGTCGTCGAGAAACTCGAGCACATCGTGCCGCTGTCGAGCCTCCTGACGCGCTCGGCCACCGGCCAGGCGATCACGACCTACTTCAACCTGATCTCGGGCCCGCGCCGCGACGGCGAACGCGACGGCCCGCGCGAGCTGCATCTCGTGCTGCTCGACAACGGCCGCACGCAGGCCTACGCCGACGAACAGCTGCGCGCGACGCTGCAATGCATCCGCTGCGGCGCGTGCATGAATCACTGCCCCGTCTATACGCGCATCGGCGGCCACGCATACGGGACGACCTACCCGGGCCCGATCGGCAAGATCATCTCGCCGCACCTGCTCGGCCTCGACGCGACGGCCGACCTGCCGACCGCGTCGACGCTGTGCGGCGCGTGCGGCGAGGTGTGCCCGGTCCGGATTCCGATCCCGCAGCTGCTCGTGCGGCTGCGCACCGAGGCGAACCGCAAGCCCGACGAACCCGTCGCGCATCCGCTGCGCGGCCAGGGCGCGAACTACAACCGCGCGGAAGACCTCGTGTGGCGCTTCTGGTCCGGCGCGTTCGCGCATCCTCGCGCGTATCGCGCATTCCGCTGGACCGCGACGCGGCTGCGCGCGCTGACGCCGGCCTGGCAAATGGGCTGGACGCAGCACCGCACGCCGCTCGAGCCGGCGCCGCGCAGCCTGTCCGACCTGCTGCGCGCACGCGGCCAGCCCGAATAGCCCCCCTCGCTTTCAAACCCGTACCGATAGCAATCCATGGAGGAGACACCCATGCAGGTTTGGCATCAGATCTACACCCCGCTCGGCAGCCTCGGGCTGTCGGCGCTCGTCGCCGCGATCCCGATCATCTTCTTTTTCGTCGCGCTCGCCGCGTTGCGGATGAAGGGGCACGTCGCCGCCGCGATCACGCTGCTGCTGGCGCTCGGCGTCGCCATCCTCGCTTACGGCATGCCCGTGCCGCAGGCGCTCGCGGCGGCCGGCTTCGGCTTCGCGTACGGCCTGTGGCCGATCGCGTGGATCATCGTCGCGGCCGTGTTCCTGTACAAGATCGTCGTGAAGACGGGGCAGTTCGACATCATCCGTGCGTCGGTGCTGGCGATCACCGACGACCAGCGGCTGCAGATGCTGCTGATCGGCTTTTCGTTCGGCGCGTTCCTCGAAGGCGCGGCCGGCTTCGGCGCGCCCGTCGCGATCACGGCCGCGCTGCTCGTCGGCCTCGGCTTCAAGCCGCTGCACGCGGCCGGACTGTGTCTGATTGCAAACACCGCGCCGGTCGCATTCGGCGCGATGGGCATCCCGATCATCGTCGCCGGACAGGTGACCGGCATCGACGCGTTCCACATCGGCGCGATGGCCGGCCGCCAGTTGCCGCTGCTGTCGCTCGCGGTGCCGTTCTGGCTCGTGTTCATGATGGACGGGCTGCGCGGCGTGCGGCAGACCTGGCCGGCCGCGCTCGTCGCCGGCGGCAGCTTCGCGATCACGCAGTACTTCACGTCGAACCACATCGGGCCCGAGCTGCCGGACATCACGTCGTCGCTCGTCAGCCTCGTGTCGCTTGCCGCGTTCCTGAAGGTCTGGCAGCCGAGCAGCGCGAAGCAGACGGCCGGCGGCCTCGTCGCGTCCGGCGGCGGCGCGGCGCTCGCGGGATTCGGCGCGGGCGGCATCGGTTCGGGCGCAAGCCGACAGGCGTCGCCGTACACGCTCGCGCAGACCGTGCGCGCGTGGTCGCCGTTCCTGATCCTGACGGCCGTCGTCACCGTGTGGAGCATCGCGCCGTTCAAGGCGCTGTTCGCCGCGCACGGCGCGCTCGCGTCGACCGTCCTGAAGTTCCATGTGGCCGGGCTCGACCAGCTCGTCGTGAAGACCGCGCCGATCGCCGCGACGCCGAAGGCGCTCGACGCCGTGCTGAAGATCGATCTCGTGTCGGCGGTGGGCAGCGCGATCCTCGTGACCGCGCTGATCTCGATGGCGCTGTTGCGGATGAAGCCGCGCGACGGGCTCGTCACGTTCGGCGAGACGCTGAAGGAACTCACGCGCCCGATCCTGTCGATCGGCCTCGTGCTCGCGTTCGCGTTCGTCGCGAACTACTCGGGGATGTCGTCGACGCTCGCGCTGATGCTCGCCGCGACCGGCGCCGCGTTCCCGTTCTTCTCGCCGTTCCTCGGCTGGCTCGGCGTATTCCTGACCGGCTCGGATACGTCGTCGAACGCGCTGTTCTGCTCGCTGCAGCAAGCGACCGCGCACCAGCTCGGCGTGCCCGAGACGCTCGCCGTCGCCGCGAACACCACGGGCGGCGTGACCGCGAAGATGATCTCGCCGCAGTCGATCGCGGTCGCATGCGCGGCGACCGGCCTCGTCGGCAAGGAATCGGAGCTGTTCCGCTTCACGGTGCGCCACAGCCTGCTGTTCGCGGTGATCGTCGGCCTGATCACGCTCGTGCAGGCCTACGTGCTGCCGGGGATGGTGCCGTAAGCAAGCGGCGCGGCCGCTTTCCGGTTCGCCGAAAAACAAAAACCCCACGCCCGCAAGAGCGTGGGGTTTCGTTCATCCCGGGCGCCGGACGCGGCCGGCGCACCAGACGGCGATCAGCTGCCCTTCGCGATGCGATCCTGGATGTGCTGGGCACGGCTCGCCGACGACGGGTGCGAGCTCATCATCGAGCTCTTGCCGCCATCGAGCTGCGCGAGCTTCTGGAACGCGGTGACGAGGCCCTTCTGGTTCATGTTCTTCTGCTTCATCAGGTCGAACGAGTAGTCGTCGGCCGCGCTTTCCTGCGTCTGCGAGAACTGCGCGTTGATGAACTTCTCGGTGATGTCGCCGAGCTGCGAGCTCGTCAGGGCCGCGACGCCCGGCGATGCCGCGCCGGCCGCGGTGCGTGCCGCGCTGACCGCGTAGGCGGTCTGCATCGCCTTCTTCGAGTGACCCAGCGCGACGTGGCCCATTTCATGACCGATCACGCCGCGCAGTTCGTCGTCGTTCATCATGTCCATCAGGCCGCTGTACACGCGCACGCAGCCGTTGCCCATCGCCCACGCGTTGACGTCCTTGGTCACGTAGACCTTGTAGTTGATCTTCTGGCCGTTCAGCGTCATGTCGCCGAAGCCCTTCATCACCTTCGTCAGACGCTTCGAGTACGCGCTGTTCGGCGCGGCGATCTTCGATTCGGCGTCGCTCGCCTTGCACGAGTCGTTCGACAGCGCCGCGATGTCGCTGTCCGACAGCGTCGCCGCCTTGAACAGGCTGGTCCCCGCCGACGTCAGGCTGTTCGCGTCGAGATTCTGCACGCCGCCGCATGCGCTCAACAGGAACGCCATGCCACACGCTGCCGCCGCTTTCTTGATATGCATCCCGGATCCCTCGGTAGTTGTATTTAGGAGCGGCGATTTTGCATAATCCGGCAGAAAATTACCAGACGTTTACATCAAATGACAACTTGATTGCGCCGCGGCTCGAAACTAACGACGCGATTGCTCAGCGAATTGACGGCAATCAGCTCATCAATCGCCGCGACCGGATGACCGGCTGAACGTCGAACGCGACCGGCGCGTGAGCCGCCGCGCGACCAGCATCGGCAGCCGCACCACGAAACCGGCGAAGAGCCGCAGGTGCATCCACGCGAGCAGCACGTTGTCGCGGCCATAGTGGAAATGCGACACGCCGCCCTCGTGCGCGCCGAAGTAGCGCACCGGCGCTTCGATGCGAATCGGCCGCACCCCGGCCCAGCACAGCCTCACGGCCGCTTCCGGATCGAAGTCGAAGCCGCGCATCCACGGCTGGCGATGCATGATCGCGGCGAGCGGCGCGACCGGGTACACGCGAAAGCCGTACAGCGAATCGCCGATCCCGGCCCATAGCGTCTCGAGGTCGGCCCATCCGTTCGACAGCCGCCGGCCCTGCACGCGCAGTTGCGGCGCGCTCGCGTCGAACTTCGGCAGGCCCAGCACCATCGCGTCCGGCGCCGCCTGCGACGCGGCCATGAATTCGGGAATCAGGTCGGCCGGATGCTGGCCGTCGGAGTCCATCGTCAGCACGTGCGTGAAGCCGCTTGCGGCCGCCGCGTCGAGCCCGGCCAGCACCGCGGCGCCCTTGCCGCGGTTCTCCGGCAGCACGATCACGCGCAGCCCGGGGTCGCGCTCGGCCATCGCCTGCAGCCGCTCGGCGCTGCCGTCGGTGCTGCCGTCGACGACGACCCACACCGGGTTCCACTGCGCGCGGGCGTTGCGCACGGTCGTGTCGACCTTGACGCCCGGGTTGTAGCTCGGAATCAGTACGAGATGGGTGGACGAAGCGTGCAGCTTGGACATGGGAACGGCCGATTGCGAAGACGGGAATCCTGACAAAAGTTTATGACCTGCAGGCGACTGCCGACAGGCTTCGTCGACGCCGCGTTCGCGCAGTGAAAGGGCCGCGCGCTTCACGACAGGTGCTCCAGCGGATGGCCGGCGCTCGCTTCGATCTCGACCAGCAGATCGTCGCGGCACACGTCCGCGTGGACGAACAACGGCCGCACGCCGGGGCCCGCTGCATCGCGCAGCGCGCGTTCGATCGCGGCGAGCGCCGCGGCATCGCCGGCGTCGCGCACGTAGACGCGGTAGTTCAGGTCGGCGAGCGCGAACGGGCCGTGCCCTTGCCGCGCGGCCTGCTCGAGCACGGCGGCCAGGTTCGCGATGGTCTCGCGCGTTTGCGCGACGACGTCGCCGCGATGCACGGTGCGATGCCCGACGATGCTGGCGGTGCCCGACACGAACAGCAACGGCGCGGCATCGTCGCCGGGCCACGCGGCCGCGCGCGCGAACGTCGGCGCACGCGGGCCGTACTCCGCCGGGTAGTGATACGCGCTGACCTGGCGCGGATTCTCGACCGGATCGGCCGGCGTGCGCGTCGCGATGAAATGGATCGCGAGCGGCGCGGCGGGCGGCGTGTCGCCCGCGACGGGCACGACCGAGCCGAGCGCGCAGGCCGCCGGCACGCTGCCCGTGAGCGCGCGACGGCACGCGTCGAACGCGCGCTGCCTGCCGATATTGAACTGACGATAGCGCTCGATCCCGAACTGCAGCGCGTTGATCGCGGGCACGGTATTCCAGATTCGCAGCGGATGCGCGATGCCGAGTGCATCGAGCGCGTCGAACAGCGCGCGGTATGCATCGTGTGTCGCGCGCTCGAGCGGCGTGCCGCCGTCGCGATCGGCATCGGCCGCTTCCTGCTCTTCCTGCACGACGATGCTGCCGAATACGAGCCCCGCCGTTTCGCTGAAGCGATACTGCAGCGCGCCGCGTCGCTCGCTGCGCAGGTCCGGCGCGTCGCATTGCCAGATTTCGCAGACCGCGCCGGCGCGTGCGTGGCCGCCGGCGTCGAGCAGCGCCATCTGCACCGGTGCGAGCGGCAGGTCGGGCGCGGCGGCGGCGAGCATGCGGGCCATCGCATCGGTCGGCGCGCCGGCCGCGCCGATGCAGACCGCGCCCAGCGCACCGGGAAACACGCGGTCGAATGCGTCGCCCCGCTGCCGCGCATCGTGCAGCAGCACAGCCAGCCGCGCATGATCGATCCGGACGAGCCGCAGCGCACGGTTGCCGCCGGTCGCCGCGGGCGAGATGCCCGCGCGTGATGCGGCGGCTCCGCCCGTCATGTGTTCGCGCGCGACCGCGGTCGTGGCGGACGACAGGGAATACGCTCGCCGTTGGGCGTCGACTGGATGCACTGACACTTCGATTTCCTCACTATGCGATGCGGGCTCGCGGCATCGTGGCCACGCGCCGCGTTGCGCGCCGTTGCTTCGCGTCAAGCCGACGCCGCGCGCGTCGTCATGCAAGTCCGCCGTTGACGGACAGCACCTGTCCCGTCACATAAGCAGCCGCATCGGATACCAGATACGCGACCATCGCCGCGACTTCGTCGGGCCGGCCCGCGCGTTGCGCCGGCACGAGCTGCTTGATCCGTTCGGCGGGAAACGCAGGGGCGGCCATCGGCGATTCGATGATGCCGGGCGCGACCGCATTCACCGTGATGCCGCGCGACGCGAGCTCCAGCGACAGCGACTTCGTCGCGCCGATCAGCCCTGCCTTCGCGGCCGCGTAGTTGACCTGCCCGCGGTTGCCGGTCACGCCGGCGACCGACGCGATGTTGACGATCCGGCCGCGCCGCGTGCGGATCATCGGCAGCAGCAACGGCTGCGTCACGTTGAAAAAACCGTTGAGCGTCACGTCGATCACGCTGTGCCACTGCCGGCGCGACATGCCGGCCATTGGTGCGTCGTCGTGAATGCCCGCGTTGTTGACGAGGATCTGCACC
Organism: Burkholderia sp. RF7-non_BP4; assembly: GCF_001521935.1. Lineage (NCBI taxonomy): Bacteria > Pseudomonadati > Pseudomonadota > Betaproteobacteria > Burkholderiales > Burkholderiaceae > Burkholderia > Burkholderia sp. RF7-non_BP4. The sequence continues at coordinate 483,460 of NZ_LOTA01000028.1, forward strand.
GGTGCGTCGTCGATGAACGGCGCGAGCGCGGCGAGCGTCGCATCGGCGTCGGTCACGTCGAATGCAAGCGCATGCGCGGTGCCGCCGGCCGCGACGATCTGCTGCGCGACCGCCTCCGCCTGCGCGAGATTCCGGTTCGCGTGCACCCAGACTTCGTGGCCGGCCTGCGCGAGCGCCGTGCAGATCGCCTGCCCGAGTGCGCCGCTGCCGCCCGTTACGAGCGCCCGCATCGCCTTGCTCCGTTCATCGCGTTTCCTCTCGATCGACGCGGCCGCGGTTCGTCCAGCGGCCGCCGCCGCGTGCCGTCATCGTCTGCGTGCCGCGTCGCGTTCGCGCGCGCCGCCGTCACTTGGTGCGATGCGCGGCGACGTACTCGGCAAGCGCGCCGAGCGTCGCGAAGATCTTCTGGTTGTCCGGATTGTCCGAGCGCAGCTCGAAGCCGTATTTCTTCGAGATCAGCAGCGCGATTTCCAGGATGTCGATGGAGTCGAGCCCGAAGCCCTCGCCATACAGCGGGGTCCCGGCCGTCACCGTTTCGAGCGGGACGTCTTCGAGATTCAGTTCGCCGATGATCAGCGTGGCGAGCTCTTGTTCCAGTGCGTTCATCATGCTTGCGGGCAGGCGGCCCATGGCGGCGGGAGGCGCCCGGAAACGGCAATCGTCGTGCACGCCCGGCGCGTGCGAAGCGCGCGCCAATCTCCGTCCCTCCGGCGTCTGCCGGCTTCCCCGCCTGCGTTATTGGGGGTCGTTTGTAAAAGTTACGCGGATTCTAGACGATGGGTATCGGCACGTATACGGGGAATGGTTACAGACTGAAGGCCCCCGCCGCGGCCGGTTTCGGGACCCGATCGCAGCAGACGCTTGAGCCGCTTCGGGCGGAAATGAATCGCCGCCGCGAAAGGTTCAGTTCGCTGCCATACATTCGGTTACAAAACCCGGCTGCGCCGACCTCGAACCGCCGCGCCGCGGCCCTAAAATGTGCGTGCATGACAGCCGGCCCCGGACACGCGTCCCGGCCACCATTCATATGATGTTTGACGGCCCGACGAACGCGTCCGGCCCCCCGATCCGCCCGATGTTTCCAGCAGCCATGCCGCGCCCGTCCATTCGCCTCGCCCCGGTTTGCCCGCCCGTCCGCCGCCGTGCCGCGACGGACGACGGCAATGCGCGCACGCGCCGCGCGCCCGGAGCGCCGCGATGAGCTCGCCGCTCGGCATCGCACGCGGCGTCGGCGCGGTCGCCGCGGTGGCGGCGTACCAGATCGGCGCGCACTATGCGGCCGCGACACCCGGCGCGCACGGCTTCGGCCTCGCGATGGCGCTCGTGCCGCCGCTGCTGCTCGCGCTCGGCGCAGCGCTGCGCTCGCCGAAGCGGGCATGGCTCGTGCCGGCGTGGCTGCTCGCCGCCGCCGCGCTGTGGGCCGCGCGCGCCCCGCTCGCGCGTCATTTCGAATGGGGCCTGTATCTGGAGCACGCGAGCTTCAACCTCGCGATGGCGCTGCTGTTCGGCCGCACGCTCGCGGCCGGCCAGGTGCCGCTGTGCACGCGCTTCGCGACGATGATCCACGGCACGATCACGCCGGCCGTCGCGCGCTACACGCGGCGCATCACGCTCGCATGGACGCTGTTCTTCGTCGCGATCGCCACCGTGTCGACGCTGCTGTTCGCGACCGCGCCGATCGTCGCGTGGTCGACGTTCGCGAACTACCTGTCGCTGCCGCTCGTCGCCGTGATGTTCGCCGCCGAGCATGCGTGCCGACGCTTCGCACTGCCGCACGACGCGCGGCCGCGGATGGTCGACGCGGTGCGCGCATACCGCGCGTCGACGCAGCCGTCACGATGAATTCATGGCCGGCGCGGCGCCGCATCGCGGCCGCGCCGGCCACCGTCTCCCGCTTCAGCCGATTTATGCCGACTTACCCGCTGGTGTTCCATTCCTCGCCGGACCAGACGATCGCCTGGCGCGACGGCACGCCCGTCAGCGTGCGCGCGTTCGTCGCCGACGTCGCGCGCGTGGCCGCCGCACTGCCCGCCGGCGGTCACGTGTTCAACGTGTGCCGCGATCGCTACCGGTTCGCGGTCAGCCTGTGCGCGGCGCTCGTCGCCGGCAGGATCAGCCTGCTGCCGTCGACGCACACGCCGGAGATGGTGCGCCAGCTCGCGTCGTTCGCACCGGACGCGTTCTGTCTGCACGACGCGCCGGACTGCGCGATCGACCTGCCGCGCTTCGCCTATCCGGACGCCGCACCCGGCGACCGCCTCGACGACGCGCCGTTCGCGGTGCCGCGGATCGACGCGTCGCGCATCATGGCGTACGTGTTCACGTCCGGCTCGACCGGCGCGCCGGTGCCGCACCGCAAGACCTGGGGCTTCCTGGTCGGCTGCGTGCGCGCGGCGGCCGACCGCCTCGGCCTGCTCGACGGCCGCGCGGCCACGCTGATCGGCACAGTGCCCGCGCAACACATGTACGGCTTCGAGTCGACGGTGCTGCTCGCGCTGATCGGCGGCCTCGCGTTCAGCAACCGCCAGCCGTTCTACCCCGTCGACATTCGCGACGAACTCGCCGCGATCCCGCAGCCGCGCGTGCTCGTCACGTCGCCGATTCACCTGCGCGCGCTGCTGTCGGCCGGCCATGCGCTGCCGCCGGCCGCGCTCGTGCTGTCGGCCACCGCACCGCTGTCGGAAAAGCTCGCGTGCGAAGCCGAGGCCGCGCTCGATGCGCCGCTCGTCGAGATCTACGGCAGCACCGAGACCGGCCAGATCGCGACGCGCCGCACGTCGCAAGGCGCGACGTGGCAGCTGTTCCCCGGCATCCGCCTCGACGCGCGCGCGGCACATGACGGGCCGGGCCGCGACGCCGCGGGCGACGACAGCGGCCCGACCGTGTGGGCGTCGGGCGGACACGTCGAAACCCCCGTGCCGATGGGCGACGCGCTCGAACTGCTCGGCGACGGCCGGTTCCTGCTGCACGGCCGCAAGGCGGACCTCGTCAACATCGCGGGCAAGCGCACGTCGCTCGCCTATCTGAATCACCAACTGAACGCGATCGCCGACGTCGTCGACGGCGTGTTCTTCATGCCGGACGACGCCGCACCAGCCGACGCCGATGCAACCCGCGAACCGGTCACGCGGCTCGTCGCGCTCGTGGTCGCGCCGACACTCGCCGCGACCGACCTGCAGCGCGCGCTGCGCGAACGGATCGATCCCGCCTTCATGCCGCGTCCGCTCGTGTTCGTCGACGCCTTGCCGCGCAACGAAACGGGCAAGCTGCCGCGCGACGTGCTCGCCGCGCTCGTCGCACGGCACACGCGCGCCGCGGCGGCCGACGCGAGCGCGCGCGCCGAGACGGATGCGCCGCTCGCGTTCACGATTCCCGCCGATCACCCGGCGCTGCCCGGTCATTTCCCCGGTCATCCGATCGTACCGGGCGTCGTGCTGCTCGATCACGCGATCGCCGCGCTCGGCGCGTCGCTGAACCGCCCGCTGCAGACGTGGCGGCTGGCTTCCGCGAAATTCCTCAGCCCGGTCGCGCCCGGCGAGCCGCTCGATCTCGCGTTCGATGCGGCGGCCGGCGGCGCGATCCGCTTCACGCTGCGCGCCGGCGCGCGCGACGTCGCCACCGGCGTGCTGTCCGCGCCGGCCGCCGCGCAGGACGGTACACGGCCATGAAGCGCACCGCGTGGGCCGAGCGCCAGGAACGCAGCAACGCGGCGTTGCTGCGCGCGATGACCTGGATCTCGCTGTGGTTCGGCCGGCAGCCGTCGCGTGTCGTGCTGCACGCCATCGCGACCTATTTCGTGCTGTTCTCGCCGGCGGCCTGCTCGGCGTCGCGCGACTATCTGCGCCGCGCGCTCGGCCGTCCCGCGCGCTGGCGCGACGTGTATCGGCACGTGTTCACGTTCGCCGCGACGATCCACGACCGCATCTACCTGATGAACGGCCGCTTCGACCTGTTCGACATCCGGCTGCATGGCGAAACGCAGGTTGACGACGCGCTCGCGGGCGGGCGCGGCGCATTCCTGATGGGCGCGCACCTCGGCAGCTTCGAGGTCGTTCGCGCGATCGGCCGCACGCGTCCGGACCTGCGCGTCGTCGTCACGATGTTCGAAGAGAACGCGCGCAAGATCAACGCGACGCTCGCCGCCGTGAACCCGGCCGCGAAACCGGAAGTGATTCCGCTCGGGCAGGTCGACTCGATGCTGAAGGTGCGCGAGCGTCTCGACGCGAACTGCATGGTCGGCATGCTCGCCGACCGCACGCTGCTCGACGATGCGGCAACCTCGCTGCGGCGGCTGCCGCTGCTCGGCGCACCGGCCGCGTTTCCGCTCGGACCGCTGTACATGGCCGCGATGCTGCGGCGCCCGGTGCTGTTCATGACGGGCCTCTATCGCGACGGCAACCGCTACGACGTGCACTTCGAGACACTCGCCGATTTCTCCGACGTGCGCCGCGACGCGCGTGCGGCGGCCGTCGACGCGGCGCTCGCGCGCTACGTCGCGCTGCTCGACAAGTATTGCCGCGCGGCCCCGTACAACTGGTTCAACTATTTCGATTTCTGGCAGACCGGCACGGCCGCCGCGCGCCGCGACGATGCGCGCGCGTGCGCCGGCCTGTCCGCCACGAGGGATTCCGACGCATGACCGCCGTTCTCCGCTTCCTGTCGCTGCTCCCGCTGCCGTCCGCGCCCACGCTGCGCCGCTCGGCGCGCACGTTCGCCATCGCGGCCGCCGTCGCGCTCGCGCTGCCCGCGCACGCGGCCGACACCGGTTCGGCGTGGACCCTCGACCGGCTGATGTCGACGCTCGCGCAGCACAAGTCCGGACGCGCGACGTTCACCGAGACGAAGTCGCTGTCGATCGCCGCGCAACCGCTCGAATCGTCGGGCGAACTCGTGTTCGTCGCGCCCGACCACCTCGAGAAGCACACGCTCAGTCCGAAGCCCGAACATCTCGTCGTCGACGGCGACATGCTCACCGTCGAGCGCAACAACCGCAAATACACGCTCGCGCTCGCGCGCTATCCGGAGCTCGGCGCGTTCATCGACAGCATCCGCGCGACGCTCGCCGGCAATCGCTACGCGCTCGAGCAGGTCTACAAGGTCGCGCTCGCCGGTCGCGGCGACGACTGGACGCTGATGCTCACGCCGCTCGATTCGCGGATGCTGAAGGTCGTCAGCACGATCACGCTCGAAGGCTCGCGCGACGTGTTGCGCAGCGTCGCGATCCAGCAGGCCGACGGCGACCATTCGACGATGCGCCTGCAACCCGTCCCGGCGAAGTGATGGACGAGCGCACGCGACCGACCGCCCCCGTCGCGCACCGCCCGTCCGCGTGGCGGCAGCGGGCCGTGCTCGTGTGGCTGCTCGCGCTCGCCGCGTGCGGGATCGCGATCGCCCGCGCGAATTTCACCGCCGACCTGTCCGCGTTCCTGCCGCGCGCGCCGAGCGCCGGGCAGCGCGTGCTCGTCGATCAACTGCGTGACGGCATCGTGTCGCGGCTGATCCTCGTCGCGATCGACGGCGGCGATGCGGCCACGCGCGCCGCGCTGTCGCGGCGCGTCGCCGGCACGCTGCGCGCCGACCGGCAATTCTCGGCGATCAACAACGGCGAAGCCGTCAACGACGCGCGCGACCGGCAATTCGTGTTCGACCATCGTTACCTGTTGAGCCCGGCCGTCTCGCCGCAACGCTTCAGCGCGGACGGCCTGCACCAGGCGCTCGGCGACAGCCTCGACCTGCTGAGTTCGTCGGCGGGTCTCGTCGCGAAGGCGATGTTGCCGCGCGACCCGACCGGCGAAGTGACCGCGCTCGTCGACCAGCTCGACAGCAGCGCGCAGCCCGCGATGCGCGACGGCGTGTGGGCGTCGCGCGACGGCACGCGCGCGGTGCTGGTCGTGCAGACGGCCGCCGCCGGTTCCGACACCGACGCGCAGGCGCGCGCGATCGACGCGGTGCGTCGCGCGTTCTCCGCCGCGACGCAGGCGCTGCCGAACCGCGCCGCGTACACGCTCGCGATGACCGGCCCCGGCGTGTTCTCGGTCGACACGCGCGACACGATCCGGCGCGACGTCGAGCGGCTGTCGACGGCGAGCGTCGTGCTGATCGTCGCGCTGCTGCTGACGCTGTACCGCTCGCCGCGCACGCTCGCGCTGGGGCTGCTGCCGGTGCTGACGGGCATCGCGGCCGGCATCGCGGCGGTCAGCGTCGCGTTCGGCACGGTCCACGGGCTGACGCTCGGCTTCGGCACGACGCTGATCGGCGAAGCCGTCGACTATTCGATCTACCTGTTCGTGCAATCGGCGCAGGTCGGCGCGCGCGGCACCGCGCAGCCCGCCGACGCGACGCGCGCATGGCTCGCCGCGTACTGGCCGACGATCCGGCTCGGCGTGCTGACGTCCGTGTGCGGCTTCGCGTCGATGCTGTTCTCCGGTTTTCCAGGCCTCGTGCAGCTCGGGCTGTACTCGATCGCCGGGCTGACGGCCGCCGCGCTCGTCACGCGCTTCGTGCTGCCTCACCTGCGCGGCGAGCACGTCGCGATTCGCGACGTGTCGCGCGTCGGCGCGGTGCTCGCGCGTGCGGCCGCCGCGGCGCCGCGGCTGCGCTGGCCGCTCGCCGTGCTCGTGCTCGCCGCGTGCGCGACGCTCGTGCTGCATCGCGACGGCCTGTGGAGCCGCGAGCTTGCGGCGCTGAGCCCCGTTCCCGCCCGCGCGCAGGCCCTCGACGCACGCCTGCGCGCCGATGTCGGCGCGCCGGACGTGCGCTACCTCGTCGTGATTTCCGCGCCGACCGAACAGGCCGCGCTCGAACGCGCGGAACAGGTCGCCGCGCAATTGCAGCCGCTCGTCGATCGCGGCACGCTCGCGGGCTTCGAAAGTCCCGCGCGCTACCTGCCGAGCGACGCCGCGCAGCGCGCGCGCCAGGCGAGCCTGCCGGACGCGGACGTGCTCGCCGCGCGCATGCGTGCGGCCGTCGCGAACCAGCCGATCTCGGTGCGGCCCGAGCTGTTCGCACCGTTCATCGCCGATGTCGAAGCCGCACGCCACGCGCCGCCGATCACGCGCGCGGACCTGCGCGGCACGTCGATGGCGCTCGCCGTCGACGCGCTGCTGACCGAACGCGCGGGCCGCTGGAGCGCGATGTTGCCGCTGCGCGCGCCGGATGCCGCACGCTCAGCTTCGGCGGCGTCGGCGCCGGCGCTCGATGCCGCGCCGATCCGCGCGGCCGTCGCGCGCGCCGGCGTGCCGGATGCGCTGTTCGTCGACATGAAGGCCGAGGCCGACCGCCTGTACGTGAACTATGTGCACGAGGACATCCGGCTGTCGCTCGCGGGCTTCGCGGCGATCGCCGTGCTGCTGCTGATCGCACTGCGCTCGCCGCGCCGCGTCGTGCGCGCGCTCGCGCCGCTGGTCGCGGCCGTGCTGGTGGTGACGGCCGGCTTCGCGCTCGCCGGCGTGCCGCTGACCATCCTGCATCTCGTCGGGATGCTGCTGATCGTCGCGGTCGGCTCGAACTATGCGCTGTTCTTCTGCAAGCGCGACGACGCGCAACCGGTCACGCCGTACACACTCGTATCGCTGCTGATCGCGAACCTCGCGACGGTCGCCGGCTTCGGCCTGCTCGCGCTGTCGCGCGTGCCGCTGCTCGAAACCTTCGGGCTGACCGTCGGCCCCGGCGCGATGCTGGCGCTCGCGTTCGCCGCGATTCTCGCGCCGCGCGCCGCGGCGACGAGCAGCGCTCGTCCCGACCTGACAGGAGCCCGCGCATGAACGCGCCGTCGTCCATTCCACCTCGGCTGCCCGGCGATGCGCGCCGCTGGAAACCGACGCCGCTGATCGCGGGCACCGCGGCGTTGCACGCGGGTGCGCTCGCGGCGGTCGTCGCGCAACCGGCTGCGTGGCCGTGGGCCGCCGGCGGCGTGGTCGCGTCGCATCTCGCGCTGACCGCCGCCGGCCTGTGGCCGCGCAGCGCGCTGCTCGGACCGAACTGGACGCGCCTGCCGGCCGGCGCCGGCCGCCGGATCGCGCTGACGATCGACGACGGCCCGGACCCCGACGTCACGCCGCGCGTGCTCGACCTGCTCGATCGTCACGATGCGCGCGCGACGTTCTTCTGCATCGGCGATCTCGCGCGCCGCCATCCGAAGTGGATCGAAGCGATCGTCGCGCGCGGCCATGCGGTCGAGAATCACAGCCAGCGGCACCGGCATACGTTCTCGTTGTCGGGGCCCGCCGCGCTGCGGCGCGAAATCGCGGCCGCGCAGCAGACGCTGACCGAGATCGCCGGCACGCGCCCCCGCTTCTTCCGCGCGCCGGCCGGCCTGCGCAATCCGTTTCTCGAGCCGGTGCTGTGCGAGCTCGGCCTGCAGCTCGCCAGCTGGACGCGCCGCGGCTTCGACACGCGCGCGCGCGACGCGGACATCGTCACGCGCCGCCTGCTCGACGGACTGGCCCCGCGCGACATCCTGCTCGTGCACGACGGCCACGCGGCACGCGACGCGCGCGGCGAACCGGTCGTGCTCGACGTGCTGCCGGCGCTGCTGCGCGCGGCCGCCGATGCGCAGCTGCACTGGACCACGCTTCGCGCCGCGCTCGCGCCCGAACCGCCCGGCCTGCCGGCACCCCCGTTTGATAAAATCTGACCATGCCCGGCGCGCCCGCCAGCCCCGCTGCGGCGCCCGTTCCGGCCACCGGATACGACCCTCGTGAAACCTCTCCTGCTCTCGCACTTCACCGCCACCAGTTGCATCGGCAGCGGCCTCGACGCGACCCTCGACGCGCTGCGCAACGCACGCGGCGGGCTCACGCCGTGCGATTTCGAACGCGCCGATCTCGACACCTGGATCGGCGCCGTGGACGGTGTCGATACGCATCCCGTGCGCACGGATCTCGCCGACTTCGACTGCCGCAACAATCGCCTCGCACAACTCGGCCTCGTCCAGGACGGCTTCGACGCGCGCGTCGCGGCGGCCGTGGCGCGCCATGGCGCCGCGCGCGTCGGCGTGTTCATCGGCACGAGCACGTCCGGCATCCTCGAAACCGAGCGCGCATACGCGCAACGCGATCCGGCGAGCGGCGCGCTGCCCGCCGGCTTCCGCTATGCGCACACGCACAACCCGTATTCGCCGGCCGCGTTCGTGCGCGCGTATTTCGCGCTGCGCGGGCCGGCGATGGCGATCTCGTCCGCGTGTTCGTCCGGCGCGAAGGTATTCGGCTCCGCGCGACGGATGATCGAAGCGGGGCTGATCGACGCGGCCGTCGTCGGCGGCGTCGATTCGCTGTGCCTGACGACGCTGTACGGCTTCAATTCGCTCGAACTGCTGTCGCGCCGGCCGTGCCGGCCGTTCGACGTCGCGCGCGACGGCATCTCGATCGGCGAAGCGGCTGCGTTCGCGCTGCTCGAACGCGTGCCGGATACACGCGCCGCGCTCGACGACGACGCGATCCTGCTGCTCGGCGTCGGCGAATCGAGCGATGCGCATCACATGTCGTCGCCGCATCCGGAAGGGCTCGGTGCCCGGCTCGCGATCGAACAGGCGCTCGCCTCCGCCGGCCTCGCTGCAGGCGACATCGACTACGTGAACCTGCACGGCACCGCGACGCCCAGCAACGATGCCGCCGAAAGCCGCGCCGTGGGCGCGCTGCTCACGCGCACGCCGTGCAGCTCGACGAAGGGGGCGACCGGTCATACGCTCGGTGCGGCCGGCGCGCTCGAAGCGGTCGTCGCCGCGCTCGCGCTGCGCGAGCAGTTCGTGCCGGCCGGCGTCAACACGACGCAACCCGACCCGGCGCTGGCCGCCGACTACGTGCTCGCGAGCCGCGAGGCCCGCGTGCGCGCGGTCCTGTCGAATTCGTTCGGATTCGGCGGCACGAACTGCAGCCTGATCCTCGGCCGCGCCGAGCATGCCCGCCGCGGGGAGCCGACATGACCCTCACCGCCTTCATCGAAAGCGTCGGGCTCGTCGGGCCGGGACTGAACGACTGGCCGCACGCGGCCGACGTGCTCGCGGGCCGCGCGGCCTATGCGAGCACGCGCACCGTGCTGCCGCCGCCCGCCAGCCTGCCGCCGGCGGAACGCCGCCGCACCGGCCCCGTCGTGCGCGTCGCGCTGGCGGTCGGCCTCGAGGCGGCGGCCGCGAGCGGGCGCGATGCCGCCACGCTCGCGACCGTGTTCAGCGCGTCCGGCGGCGACGGCCAGAACTGCCACGCGATCTGCGAGACCCTCGCCGGCGACGATCGTCACCTGTCGCCCACGCGCTTTCACAACTCCGTGCACAACGCGCCGGCCGGCTACTGGAGCATCGCGACCCGCGCGATGGCGACGTCGAACGTGCTGTGCGCGCACGACGGCAGCTTTGCCGCGGGCCTGCTCGAGAGCCTGTGCCAGGTCGCGGTCGATCGCGTGCCGAGCCTGCTGATCGCCTACGACACCGACTATCCGGAGCCGCTGCGCGCGGTACGGCCGATCGTCGACGCATTCGGCGTCGCGCTCGTGCTCGCACCCGACGCGAGCGAACGCACGCTCGCGCGCATCGACGTGCAGCTCACCGACGCGCCGGCGACGACGCTCGCGCCCCCCGAACTCGACGCGCTGCGCACCGGCAATCCGGCCGCGCGCGCACTGCCGCTGCTCGACGCGCTCGCCGCGCGGCGCACGGCAAGTGTCGTGCTCGATTATCTGGAAGATGCGCGCGTGCAGGTCGATATCGCGCCGGCGAATCCCACGGCGGAGCACGCGCCATGACGACGCCCGCCTCGACGCCGATGCCTGCGCTGACGACGGCCACGCTCGATCACGCATGGATCGCCGCGCACATTCCGCACGACGGCGCGATGTGCTTGCTCGATCGCGTCGAAGCATGGGATGCCGCGCGGATCCGCTGCAGCGCGACGAGCCATCGCGATCCGCACAACCCGCTGCGCTCGCGCGGCCGGCTCGCATCGGTCTGCGGAATCGAATACGCGGCACAGGCGATGGCCGTGCATGGCGCGCTGGTCGGTATGCAACACGCGCAGACGGAACCCGCACGGCCGCGCGCCGGCTATCTGGCGAGCGTGCGCAACGTCGACGCGTTCGTCGATCGGCTCGACACGTTCGAGCTGCCGCTGACCGTCGACGCCGAGCGCATCGGCGGCGACGACCGCTCCGTGCTGTACGGCTTCACGCTGCGCTGCGGCGAGCGCGTGCTGCTCGGCGGCCGCGCCGCGGTGATGCTCGATGCATCGGCGGCCGGCGTACTCGTTCCGCCGCCTGCCGGCCGCGCGGACCCTCGATGACTATCCCCAAGGAAACCAGGTCGTGAAAGCACGTCAGTTCATTTGCACCGCGTTCGTTCTCGCGCTGATCAGCCCGATCGCGCACGCGGACATGTCGGAAGTGAAGCAGGACATCAAGCGCGATTCGAAGGAAGCCGCGCACAAGACCGGCGAGGCCGCGCGCAGCTTCGGCCACGCGACCGCGAGCGCCGCGAAGACGGTCGGCCACGGCATCGCGCATGCGTCGCGCGAGGGCTGGGATGCCACCAAGCGCACGACGAAGCGGATCTTCCACAAGAACGATTCGGGCGAAGGCTCGGCGAAAAGCAGCGATTGAGCGCGGGCGTCCCGCGCATCGCGCACGGCACACGAATGCGCGCGATGCGGCACGACGCGCGAACGCGCCGTTGCCGCACCGCCGCCGTCAGCGCGCGCCGCTGCGCGTGCGACGCGCCGGCCCGCGCGCGAGGCACTTGCCGTACGCGACGAGCCAGCAATCGCGATGATCGAAGTTGCGCAGCAGCCGCGCGCGGCGCCGCTCGAGCCAGTGAAGCGCGATCGCCATCGTCAGCGCGACGGCCAGTGCCGAGCCGCCGATCGCGAGTCCCATCCAGGTGTCACCCATGCCTCCTCCGGAATGCGAGGCCGGTGCGGCGCGCGTGCCGCGACGCGGTGGCCGGAGCGCAGGCGCACTCGGCCCGCCGCATGCGCGGCGAACCTGCGTCCGTGATCCGTCACCGCGCGCTTGGCGCGTCGCCCCGGCGCTGGATACAGCGGGAGCACGGCCCGGACGCGCGCGCGAACGCCGCCCGGGCCGCCGCGCGTCAGTGCATGTGCTGGCCGCCGTTGATCGCGATGTTGGAGCCCGTCACGAAGCCGGCCTCCTCCGAGCACAGAAACGCGATCAGCGCCGCGACTTCCTCGGGTCGACCGAGCCGTCCCGCCGGAATCTGCGGAAGGATCTTCGTATCGAGGATGTCCTGCGGGATCGCCGTCACCATCTTCGTCGCGAGATAGCCCGGCGATACCGTATTCACCGTCACGCCCTTGCGCGCGATCTCGAGCGCGAGCGATTTCGTGAAGCCGTGCATGCCGGCCTTCGCGGCCGCGTAGTTGGTCTGGCCGACCGAGCCCTTCGAGCCGTTGACCGACGAGATGTTGACGATGCGTCCCCAGCCGCGCTCGACCATGCCGTCGCAGACCGGCTTCGTCATGTTGAACACGGAATCGAGGTTGGTGCGGATCACCGCATCCCAGTTGACCTTGTCGAGCTTGCGCAGCGTCATGTCGCGCGTGATGCCCGCGTTGTTCACCAGGATGTCGACCGGGCCGACGTCCCGGGCGATCTTGTCGATGCACTCCTGGCACGAATCGTGATCGGCCACGTCCACCGGATACGCATGGAATTCGCGGCCGGCGGCATGCATTTCCGTCAGCCAGCGATCGGCGCCCGCGTTGTTCGGCGAATACGTGACGACGACCCGGTGGCCCGCATCGTTCAACCGGATGCTGATCGCTTCGCCGAGGCCGCCCATTCCACCAGTCACAACTGCAATTCGCTTAGTCATCCTATGAATTACCGACAAAAAAGTAGTCAATGATGCGGAGCGACGGCATGGCACCTGCTGTCGCCCCACCGCTGCGATGCGCTGGCGCCCTCGAGGCGGGCACGGCGCACCGGAACATCGCGCTTGTTGTTGGCTGCTTGTTCCGCGCGAAGGTTGCTGCGCACGCGTGCGGTGCTGGCCGGCACCGCCCGCGTGCAATATCGTCAGATCTGGCTCAATCGCGTTCGACCGCAAGCGCGACGCCCATCCCGCCGCCGATGCACAGCGACGCCAGCCCGCGCTTCGCATCGCGCTTGAC
>NZ_LOTA01000029.1:0-1094 GCF_001521935.1 Burkholderia sp. RF7-non_BP4
CCCTTGAGGATACCGTTGACCCGCTCGGCCAGCGCATTCTGGTAGCAGTCGTAGCCGTCCGTCATCGAACAGCGCAAGCCGTGACGTCGATGGATGTCTTGATAGTAGGTCGAGCAGTACTGGACCCCGCGATCGGAATGATGGATCAGTGGCTGACCGGTTCGGCGACGGCGCAACGCCTTCTTCAGCGCCTGGCTGACCTGTTCGGTCTGCAGGCTGTCGTGAACGTGATGACCGACGATCTTGCGCGAGAACGCATCGGTAATCAGGCTCAGGTACACGAACGGGCCAGCCGTGGGCAGATACGTGATATCGGCCACCCACACTTGTTCGGGCCCGGTCGGCACGACCTGATCCGGCCCGGGTTTGAGTAGATTCGGATGACGCCGGAAGCGATGATGGCTCTGCGTCGTCTTGTGGTACGCCCGGTGTGGCACGACCAAGAGGCGGGCGGCGCGCAGCACGTCGAACAGTCGATCTCGCCCGAGCTTGATGCCGCGCTCGCCCAAGACGGGCTCGAGCAGATGGTGCAGTTTTCGTGTCCCGAGTCTCGGCTGGCGCAGCCGTATATCCCGCACCAGCGTCGTCACGGCTTCGGCTTGCGTGCCGCGGCGTTCCTCGCTGCGACATCGCTTGTAATACGCTTGCCGGCTGATGCCCATGTAGCGGCAGGCTCGCTCGACGCTCAGCTTTTCGATCCGCCTTTGCGCGAGGACCTGCCCGAAGGCTTTTTTACGGTGATCCCGTAGTCCTTGCGCATCACGTCGAGCACGGCCTCGAACAGCGCGGCTTTCTCCTGCGCCTCTCGCAACTGCGTCTCCAATTCCTTGATGTGCTGCTCCGGTGTGAGCGGCTTTGAGTCTTGCTTTGGCATGGGGGAACCCGATCGCGCACGGCCGGATGGATCGGCCCAATCCTGCAAGCCGTGCTTACGTAACCATACCAGCACGGTCGAGCGTCCCTGGATGCCGTAGCGCCGCTGCGCCTCCTTATACGTCAGCTCGCCTTTTTCGACCTGGGCCACCACCGACAGCTTAAAAGCCAGGCTGTAGTCCCGTTGCGTCCGCTTGATCCCTTGTTCCAATTGCCACCTC
>NZ_LOTA01000030.1:0-518 GCF_001521935.1 Burkholderia sp. RF7-non_BP4
GGGTCATGCTCGATCGCCTTGCCGTATGCCAGCACCGCCGCATCCGCCTGACCGAGGTCCTTCAGCGCGTTGCCCAGGTTGTTGTACGCCTGCGCATAGTCCGGCCGCAGCGCGATCGCCTGCGCGCAGTGCTGCATCGACGCATCCGGCTGCCGCGCCTCGCGCAGCGCGTCGCCCAGGTTGTTGTGCGCTTCCGCGTAGTCCGGCTGTCGCTGCACCGCTTCGCGGTACTGAGCGATCGCATCGTCGAGCCGGCCTCGCTCGCGCAGCGCGTTGCCCAGGTTGTTGTGATAGATCGCGCTCGGATACGCGTCGATCGAGCGGCGCATCAGCGCGATCCCTTCCTCCGGCTGCCCTGCCTGACAGGTCAGCAGCCCGAGAAAATGCAGCGCGTCCGGATGCGCGGGCTCGTGCGCGAGCAGCTGCTCGTAGCCCGCCTTCGCGTCGCCCAGCCGGCCCGCCTGGTGATGCGCCAGTGCGGCGCCGAGAATGTCCGTGGTCTGTTGCATGTCGTCGTT